>JBBQEF010000270.1:0-7940 GCA_038320445.1 Mycobacteriales bacterium | reverse complement strand
CCACACCCCCTCTTGACGTCCACGCCCCCCGTCGACGCGGGGCGCGAGGTCGCAAAGGGGGTGCGAGCGTGCACGAGAGGTGCGAGCCGAGCCCAGCGCCCACACCCCCATCCAGAACCCACACCCCCCGTCGACGGGGCGGGCGAGTCTGCAATGGGGGTGCGAGCCGAGCCGCCGGCGCCCACGACGGCCGGCCGTGCTTCCCGCCTGCTTCATGTCCGGCCGGTGGACGCCACCGGTGTAGTCCGTTGAACTTTCAAGTTCTCTCGCTAGACTCCACCCCATGACACCCACACCTGTCACGTTCTTCTTCGACGCCGGCTGCCCGTTCACCTGGCGCACGTCGCGCTGGCTGACCGAGGTCGCCGACACGGGCGCGGCCGAGGTGACGTGGCGTCTCATGAGCCTCGCTGTGCTCAACGAGGGCAAGGAGATCCCGGAGCAGTACCGCTCCGCGATGGAGCAGGGCAAGCGCGTGCAGCGGGTGCTGGCCGCCGCCGAGGCGCACGGCGGCAGCGCCGAGCTGGGCCGGCTCTACACGGAGGTCGGTACCCGGTTGCACGAGAAGGGGGAGCCGCCCACCGACGACACGCTCGCCGCAGCCGTGGCCGCTGCCGGGCTGCCCGCCTCCGTCGCGGCCGCAGCCGGCGACGAGGGGCTGGAGGCGGCGGTCCGCGCCGGCCACGAGGAGGCGCAGGCCGCGGTCGGCCAGGAGTCGGGAAGCCCCGTCCTGCAGCTGGGCGCCGTGGCGTGGTTCGGTCCGGTCGTCGTGCCGCCGCCCACCGGTGCCGAGGCGCTGCGGCTGTTCGACGCGCTGCAGCTGCTCGCCGAGGTGCCCGGGTTCAGCGAGCTGAAGACCCGGCGCAACGCCTTCTGAACGTCCCTACCGGGTACCGGTCGTCGTGACGCGGTTGCCGATGTCGAGCGAGTGGCCGGCCGCCGCCCAGCAGGTCGAGGATCTCGTCGTCGCCGGGCACCGTCCGGGCCAGGAACCGGCGGCCGCAGGCGTCCAGCAGCCGATGATGACTTGTGCGGCCGCGGCACGCCGAGGCCCGCCCACGTCTCAGCCCTCGGCCCGGCGGCGGAGGCGCGGCACGTCCCGCAGCTCGATCACCTGGCCGTCCACCGAGATCATGCCCCGGGCGGCCATGCTCTGGAGCACCCGGTTCACCGCGGGGCGGGTCGCCCCCACCATGGAGGCCAGCTCGGACTGGGAGAGCCCCAGATCGAGCACCACCGGTCCGTCCGAGCCGTTGAGCTGGGACGCGGCGAGCCGCAGCAGCAGCTTGGCGATCCGGCCACCGAGGTCCAGGAAGACGAGGTCACCGGTCTGCTCGGTGAGCCGCCGGACGAGGTGGCCCAGAGCGCGCAGCACGGCGTCGAGCACCGGCGGGTAGCGGTTCAGCAGGTCGAGGACGGTCGAACGCGAGATCATGACGACGGTGGTGGGCTCGACGGCGACCACGGAGGCGGAGCGCGGCGAGCCGTCCAGGATCGCGATCTCGCCGAGCGTCTCGCCGGGGCCGAGGGTCACGAGCACCACCTCGTCACCCTGCTCGGAGCCCAGGACGACCTTGACCAGACCGGTCGCGACGACGGCCATGCGTGATCCCTCGTCGCCCTGGTACCAGATGTACTGGCCACGCGGGTACGTCCGGCTCACACAGGTGTCCGCCAGGGTCGCGATCGCCTCCGCCGGCAACGCGGCGAAGATGCGCGCCGACCTGAGGACTTCCACGATCGACGGCCCGGCGCGAACGTGGCGACGTTCGTCACGCGGGGTCGCCATGCGTCGACACTACGGCGGAAGCCCGCTGACGGGGACCTCGATGTCGGATCACAGTCGCCGTTCATCCTCGTGCCGTCAGCCAGGCACCGCTGTGCCTGCGGTGACACCGCGGCTGTGCCGTGATGAGCAGCCGCTCGCCCCTGCCGTCCCTAGCGTTCGGTCGACATCTGGCCGCGGTGGAGGGGTGGGGACCGATGGCGACGGGCACCGATTCGCACAACACCCTCGCCGAGCAGGTCGCCGAGTGGATCAGACGCCATCGGACCGGCGACCCGGAGGCGTTGAGTGAGCTGGCGGCCTGCGTCAGCCCCTGGCTCTACGGCATCGCCGCGTCGTGCGGCGTGGCCCGGCACTCGGCCGACGACGTCGTGCAGGGGACGCTGGAGTCCGTTCTCGCCCACCTCGCGAAGCTCCGCGACGCCGAGTGCGGGCTCGCCTGGATGTCGGTGATCGCTCGTCGCGAGGCGATCCGCATCAGCCGGGAGGAGCGCCGGACCCGTCTCGTCGCGGATCTGGAGACCCTCCCGATCGAGAGCGACCCGGCCGACCCCGAGCGGATCGCGATGCAGCACCTCTCGCGCGACGCGCTGTTGCGGGCGATCGCGCAGCTTCCCGACCGGTACCGCGGGCTGCTGTCGATGCTGCTCCTCACCGACGCGCTCGACTACGCCACGATCGCGAGCCGGCTGGGCATACCGATCGGCAGCATCGGGCCGTCCCGGCAACGCGGCTTCCGGAAGGTCCGTGAGCTGCTGGTCGCGGACCGGGACTGGGACGACGCGTACTGCGCGTAGGCCTCAGTCGGCCAGTTCGGACTCGCGTTCGATGCCGGCCTCGGCCGGGCCGGTGTCCTCGGGCTCGCTGGTGTGGACGTCCTCGGGATTGACGTGCTCGTCGGCTTCGCTGTGGAGCGACCGGATCCCCGAGTTGAGGACCGCCAGCAGCGGCACGGACAGCAGCGCTCCGGCGATCCCGGCGACCAGCAGGCCGGTGCCGATGGCGAGGACCACGGCGAGCGGGTGCAGCTTGACCGCGCGCCCGAGCAGGAGCGGCTGGAGGACGTGGCTCTCCAGCTGCATGATCCCGATGATGATCGCGAGCACGATCAGGGCCGTCACCGGTCCCTGGGCGACGAGCGCGACCAGCACCGCCACCCCGCCGGTGACGACGGCACCGATGATCGGGATGAACGCCCCGAGGAACACCAGCGCCGCCAGCGGGATCGCGAGCGGTACCCCGAGCACGCCCAGGCCGATGCCGATCGCGACCCCGTCGACCACCGCGACGGCCGCGGTGGCGCGCACGTAGCTGACCAGCGCAGCGACGCCCCGGCGCCCGGCGACGTCGACCCGGGTGCGCACGTCGGAGGGCACGACCCCGAGCAGGAACCGCCAGATGCTGGAACCGCCGTGCAGGAAGAAGATCAGGGTGAAGACCACCAGGAGGATCTCGGTGAGGACCTCCCCGATCGTGGCCGCCGTCGTGAGGGCGCCGAGGGTGATGGAGGCCTGGTTGGCGCTGAGCGTCGAGAGGATCTGCTGCTGCAGGCCGGAGAGCTGCTGGTCGCTCAGCTGGAGCGGCCCGGTGGTCAGCCAGCTGACGATGGACTGGACGCTCGCCGTCAGCTGGCCGGCGAGCTCGGGAACGCCGTTGACGAACGTGACGACCACGAAGGTCAGCACGCCGCCGAGCAGGGCGAGCCCGCCGACCACCACGAGAGCGGTGGCGGCACCCCGCGGCACGTGGTGGTGCTGCAGCCAGACGACGGCGGGCAGGAGGAGGGCGGCGAGCAGCAGGGCGATCGCGACCGGCACGACGATCGCGGCGAGGTAGCCGACCACCTGCCCGATGACGTAGAGGGCCGCGACCACGACCAGCAGGCGCCACCCGAGCGCGCTGCCGATGCGAAGCACCCGCGGCACGGAGGAGGAGACGTCCTCGTTGCGCATGCGGTAGGCCGGCCGCTGGGCCGGGATGGCGGGAACGTGCAGATCGTGCATGGTGGACATGAGGTTCCTCGCCGTAGTCCCGGGGTGTCGGACTGTGGTACCCGAATCCTCATCGTCTCACCCATGGGTGACCGCCACCGCAGCTGCGAGGCGGCCGCCCGGGGTCACGGCGAGTCGGTGTCCGCGGGATCGTCGAGCATGTACCAGGGCACCATGTGGATCGCGCCGTTCATCCCCGGCATCGCCACGCCGCGCGCAGCGAGCCCCCGCTCCTCGTCGCGGGCGATCACGAGCCAGCGCCCCGCGGTGTCCACGCTCATCTCGAGGTCCACGGTCTGGTCCTCGCCGTCGGGTCGGGCGCGGAAGATCCGGCACCGGTGGGCGATGCGCCAGATCTGCGCGTCGGCGAGGTGGGGGACCTTCTCGAGGATCTCGAGGACATCCGTGTCGTCGGGCATGGCGGCACCGTATCCGGGCTTCCGTGCGGGGGCCATGTCCCTGACACTGGAGTCGGGCGCGGGAGGTGCGATGGACCGGACGACCGACCAGAACCATGTCGCGGAGCTGCAGGGCGCAGCCGTCGCCGCGCTCGCCGCGGGTCGCCACGACGCGGCCAGGGCGACGTTCGCGGAGGCGACGCGGCTGGCCTACGAGGTGTTGCAGCCCACCGACCCGGTGCGGCTCGAGACGGCCGGCGCACACGGCGACGCCTGGTTCGAGAGCTGGGGCGACACCGAGAGGGCACTGGAGATCGCCCGCACCGCGTACGACGACGCGGTGTTCGCGATCGACGAGGCACCCGGCGGGCAGTACCAGGACACGGTGCGGCAGCTGTCGGCGCTGCGCGACCAGATGACGTTCTGGGCGTTCCGGATGACGAGCTCCGAGTAGCCACACCGGTGCCCGTTCCGGGCGGGCCGGGCGCGCTCAGGCGGCCGTGCCCCGGTAGGTCTCGGGGCGGCGGTCGCGCAGATGCCCCATGCCGCGACGGGCCGACTCCAGCGCCGCGGCGACGTCGATGTCCGCGATCGCCATGCCCTCGTCCTGCCCGGTCCACGCCACGATCTCGCCGCCGGGGTCGACGATCTTCGCGCTCGCAGCGAACCGCAGCGAGCCGAACGAGCCGTACTGGTTGGACGCCACCCAGACGATCTGGTTCTCCAGCGCGCGGGCGCGGTCGAACAGGTCGAAGCGGCGGGTCCAGCGGTCCTGGGCGGGGTCCGGGTGGCGGTTGGTGGCGCTGACCGGCCACGCGGAGACCGAGACGACGATGCCGGCGCCGTCCAGCGCGAGCGCCCTGGCCGCCTCCGGGAACGCCTTGTCGTAGCAGATCTGCATGCCGATGCGCCCGACGGGAGTGTCGAACGCCCGGAACACGTCCCCCGCCGAGTACGAGGCGTCCTCGCGCAGCGGCTGGTGCACCTTGCGGTAGTTGCCGAGCACGCCGTCACCGGTGACGCAGACGGCGCTGTTGAAGATCTGGTCGCCCGCCTGCTCGCAGTAGCCCACGGCCACGACCATGTCGCCGGCCAGCGCCGCCACGCGGGCGATCGCGGGCCCGTCGACCGCGAACGCGGGGGGCATCTCGGCCTGCCCGTTCAGGTCGGCGAGGTACCCGCCGAGGCTGGCCTCGGGGAGGGCGAGCAGCCGGACGCCGGCCTCGCGCGCCTGCCCGATCAGCGTGCCGATCCGGGCGTAGCACGCGTCGAGGTCACGGCCGAAGGGGGCCGAGACGGCGGCCATCCGTAGTGCGGTCATGACTCGGCCCCCCTGCTCGCCGTGCGCTCAGAACATGTACGTGGAGTTGATGATCGCGCCCTTGCGCGCGTAGTGGATCAGCGCGTCCTGCACGTCGAGGGGGTGCGTGGGGATGACGCCCTCGATGAGGTCCTCCTCGCGGGCGCCGTGCAGCGACAGCCCGAAGCGGCAGCAGTAGACCTTGCCGCCCTCCTTGATGAAGGTCGCGAGCGAGGAGTTGATGTTGTGCTCGCCGGGGAAGGCCGAGTTGCCGGTGCTTCGACCCTGACAAGCAGGTCTCAGGCGACCGTGCGTGGAGCGGACCAGTCGTCGTCGACGGGCCAGGTGTCCTGCGGTGTCCCCGCGAGCCAGTGCAGGCCGGTGGCGATCGTGCTGCGCCGGGTCGCGACGATCTGGCGGGCGAGGTGCTCGGCGTCCGCGGCGACGCCCGCGAACCGGCCGGAGCCCCACGTGTACTGCCAGGGCAGCCCGAGGAAGTAGAGACCCGGTTGACTGGTGACGCCCCGGTCGTGGGTCGGGTAACCGCGGCCGTTGAAGATCGGCAGCTCGATCCAGCGGTCGTCCCGGCCGTAGCCGGTGCTCCAGATGACCGACGTGACGCCGGCGGCCGCGAGGTCGAGATCCGGCGGGTTCTCGGCCTCAGGGCCGGGCTCCCACACCGGGACGTAGCGCGCCTCGACCGGTGCCGCGACGCCCCGCTCCGCGATCCAGTCGTCGATCGAGTCCTTGATCGACGCCGAGACGGCGTCGGCGCCGTCGAGGTTGGCGCGCAGGTCGCGGCCGAACGTCAGCCGGCCGTTCGAGACGCCCGTCAGCCGGCCGTGCAGGGCCATGCCCTCGAGGGCGAACGCGCGCAGGTCGAGATCGTGCCCGCCGTCGCGTCCGGTGACGTAGTGGTTGGCGCGGAAGCGCACGGCGTCGGCGTCGGCGAACTGGTCGATGCCGCGGGTGTAGGTGCCCATGTCGTCCAGCCATGCGACCACGTCGCGGCCGCGGTAGCAGCGGGCGACCCGCGGCGCGGAGCCGGTGGCGAGATGCACGGAGCGGCCCTCGAGGTGCAGGTCCTCGGCGATCTGGCAGCCCGACTGGCCGGTGCCGACGACGAGCACGGCCCCCTCGGGCAGCTGCGCGGCGTTCTTGTACGTCGAGGAGTGCAGCTGGGTGATCGCGTCCGGGATGCGCTCGGCCATCCGCGGGATCCGCGGAACCTGGTAGGGGCCCGTCGCGATCACGACCTGGTCGGCGGTCAGGGTGCCGCGGCCGGTGCCGATCTCGAACGTACCGTCGGCGCGACCTCGCAGGCGCGTCGCCGAGACGCCCTCGACCAGCGGCGGGTCGAACGAGGCGGCGTACATCTGCAGGTACTGGACGATCTCGTCGCGGCCGATGAAGCCGTCCGGATCGTCGCCCGGGTGGCCGACGCCCGGGAGCCGGCACTGCCAGTTGGGGGTGACCAGGCAGAAGGAGTCCCAGCGGCGGTTGCGCCACTCGGTGGCCACCCGGTCACGCTCGAGCACGACGTGGTCGATGCCCCGGTCGGTGAGCCACCAGCTCATCGACAGACCCGCCTGGCCACCGCCGATCACGACGACGGCGCGGTGCGCGGCGTCCGATCCGTCGGGCCAGTGCGGGGGCGGAGCGCTGGAGCCGGGCACGTGTCGCCTCGATCCGGGGTGCGGCGTGCTGTCGATGCCACCCAGTGAAGCGAGGTCGGATTGCCGAGCTGTTTCATCCGGAACATCGCTGCGTTGCGACCTGTTTCCGAACGGTTACCTGCTGCCGGACGGCGGTCGCCCTGCGGTGCCGACGCCGGCCGTGGCGCCCCGACGTCCGGATCAGACGCGGCGCGCGTTGTGGAACGGGAGGTAGGCCATGTTGGTGACCTGCACCGGCTCGCCGGACTCGGTGGCGTTGATGATCTTGCCGCCGCCGATGTAGATGCCGACGTGGCTCACCGGGGAGTAGAAGAAGACCAGGTCGCCGGGTTGCAGGTCGCCCTTCGCCACCGCCGTGCCCGCCGTGCTCTGTGCCGATGACGTGCGGGGGAGCGACACCCCGGCCTGCTGGAACGCCCAGACCACCAGCCCGGAGCAGTCGAACGAGTTCGGACCGACGGCGCCCCAGACGTAGGGCTTGCCGAGCTTGGTCATCGCCGCCGACACCGCTGCGGCCCCGACACCCGAGCCGGCCGCCGCCTTCTGCGGGGCGTGGGCGGAAGGTGCCTTCGATGCCGGTGCGTGGGTCGGTGCGGCCGTCGCGGCCGTCCGCCGGGCCGCTGCGGTGCGGGCGGCCTGTTCCCGGGTGGCGAGGGCCTTGGCTGTGGCGGTCGCCTCACTGACGATCTTCGGCACCTGCACGGTGGGCAGGTCCGCGGCGTGGACGGCGGTCACGATCGGCGCCGTGATCGGCGCCGGAGCCGCCGTGGGGATGGTGCTGGTGGCCGA
>JBBQEF010000269.1:0-7967 GCA_038320445.1 Mycobacteriales bacterium | reverse complement strand
GGCCCGCTGCGCGGTGCAGGACATGGGCACGGGCAGCCGGACGGTGATCGCGACCGCGGTCCGCGAGGTGTTCGGCGGCGTGGACGTGGAGGTCGAGGTCGGGCACGGCGACGGCCCGCACGGCCCGATGTCGGGCGGTAGCCGCACCACGCCGTCGATCGCGCCGGCCGCGATGGCCGCGGCCGCGGCCCTGCGGGAGAAGCTGCGGGAACGGCTCGGCGGAACCGCCGCGGACGCCGACGGGGTGCGCACCGCGTCCGGGCTCCGGCCGTGGTCCGACGTGCTCGCCGCATGCGACGGGGAGCAGGTCACCGGGGAGCGTGGACGCGACCGGCGCGGGTTCCTGGTGCCGGGCCTCTCGATGAACCACATGCGGATCGGACGCGGGATGTCCGGCGCCGTGCACGTCACCGAGGTCGAGGTGGACACGGCGCTCGGCACCACGCGGGTGCTGCGCGCCTGGACGGGGCTGTCGGTGGGCCGCATCTGGGCGCCCCGGCTGGCCCGCAACCAGGCCGAGGGCTCGGTGATCCAGGGCATCGGGTTCGCGCTCCACGAGCAGCGCCTGCACGACCCCACCACCGGGGAGATCCTCACCGCCAACCTGGAGGACTACCGCATCTCCGGCATCGGTGACACCCCGGAGATCGACGTGTACTTCCACGAGCGGGGCTGGGAGCACGTCCCGGGCGGCGGCATCGGGCTCGGCGAGGTGGCGACGATCGCCGTCGCGGCGTCGGTCGGCAACGCCGTGCACCACGCCACCGGCTGGCGGCCCACCGAGCTGCCGATCCGTCCCGACCGCGTCCTGGAAGGGCTGGCACCGTGAACGAGTTCCGCGCCGGTGGCACCGACCTCTCCGAGCGGCGGCGCTCCGGGCGCAGCAGCGGCCCGGTCGTCGACATCGCCGACCTGACCGGGCTCACCGGTCTCACCGAGATCACGGCCACGCCCGGCGGCGGCGTGCGGATCGGCGCGCTCGTCACCGTCGAGCAGGTGGCACGCGAGCTGGCGGCGTACCCCGCACTGGCCGCGACGGCCGCCGCGCTCGCCACACCGGAGATCCGCACGATGGCGACGGTGGGCGGCAACCTCGTGCAGCACACCCGCTGCGCCTACTACCGCAATCCCGCGTTCAGCTGCCTGAAGTCGGGCGGCACGGGCTGCCCGGCCCGCGACGGGCTGGCCCAGAACGGCGTGGCCGACGACCGCGGGCCCTGCGTGGCGCCGCACCCGTCGTCGATCGGGATGGCGTTGCTGGCCCAGGACGCGACCGTCGAGGTGGGCGACGGGCCGCCGCGCGACGTCGCGTCCGTGTTCGGAGACGGCTCCTCCCACCACGGGCTCGGCGAGGGCGAGATCCTCACCGCCGTCGTGCTGCCCCCGGCGGTGCCCGGCGAGCGAGCCGCGTACGAGCGCGCCACCAGCCGCCGGTTCGCCGAGTGGCCGCTGGTGGAGGCCGTGGCGCGGATCGTCGTGGCGGACGGGCGGATCGTCGCGGCCGGTGTGGGAGCGGGCGGGGTGGCTCCGGTGCCGCTGCGGCTGGCGGCGGTGGAGGCGCGGCTGATCGGCCGGCGGCCCGACCCCGCCGTGCTCGCGACGGCGGCCGAGGCCGCGACCGACGGCTTCCGGCCGCTGGAGCAGACCGCGTACAAGCTCCCGCTGCTGCGCGCGACGGTCCTCGACGTGCTGGAGCGGGCGGTGCTTACCTGACCCGAACATCGCCCACACCGTGCGTTGACCTCCGCCGGACATCGTGGCCGTCATGATCTCGGACGCCGACGCGGTGCGGCGCGTCGTGCAGCGCGTCGGGCTGGGGCCACGCCCGGGCGAGCTGGAGTCGGCGGCCGGCTTCGACGCGGTGCTGGATCGGCTGGTCACCGGCCCGCCCGACGCCCTCGCGGCGCCGTCCTTCCCACCGCCGCCCGAGCGGGCCGCCACGAACGACGTCGCCGCCCGGAAGGCGCAGCGCCAGCAGCAGGCGGAGCAGGGCCGCCTGCTGGTGGCGTGGTGGCTCGACCGGATGGCCGCCGTCAGCGCTCCGTTCCCCGAGCGCCTGGCGTGGTTCTGGCACGGGCACTTCGCCACGAGCATCCAGAAGGTCAGGTACGCGACGCTGATGTACGACCAGAACGCGACGCAGCGACGGCTCGGCGGCGGCGACTTCCGGGCGCTCGCGCAGGCGATGGCCGTCGACCCGGCGATGCTGGTGTGGCTCGACGGCGGCGGGAACAAGGTCGGGAAGCCGAACGAGAACCTGGCCCGGGAGTTCATGGAGCTGTTCACCCTGGGCGTCGGGAACTACACGGAGACCGATGTGCGGGAGTCCGCCCGGGCGCTCACGGGCTGGCGGATCGACGTCACCGGCGGCTCGGCCTCGGTCAACCCGCGCAACCACGACGGCGGCCCGGAGACCGTGCTCGGCGCCACCGCGTCCTACGACGCGTCGAGCCTGGTGGACCTGCTGGTGACCCGGCCCGCGTCGCCGCACTTCCTCGCCGGGCGGGTGTGGACCCGGTTCGTCTCCGACACCCCACCCGATCCCGCGACGCTCGACGCGCTCGTGGCCGCGTACGGGCGCGACCACGACGTGACGGCACTGGTGCGTGCGGCCGTCACGAGCCCCGCGTTCCGCGACCCGGCCTCCGTGCTCGTCCGCCAGCCGGTCGAATGGCTGGTCGGGGCGTTGCGGGCGCTGAAGCTGCCGGCGTCGACGGTGCCTGCAGCCGCGCTGCGGGCGGGGCTGACCGGGCTGGGCCAGGTCCCGTTCGACCCGCCGAACGTCGGCGGCTGGCCCGCCGGGACGCCGTGGCTCACCACCGCCGCCGCGCTGGCGCGGCTGAAGCTGGCCCAGGCGCTGGCGGCCGCGGGCGACATCTCCCCCGTCGCCGACGCCGCGCCTGCGCAGCGGGTGGAGGCGGCGCGCGCCCTGCTCGGGCTCCCCGCGTTCACCCCGCGCACGGCCGCGGCACTGACACCGCTGCCCCCACCCCAGCTGGTGGCGGCGGCGCTGGCCAGCCCCGAGAACTCGGTGAGCGCATGAGGACCCTGACCCGACGCCGGTTCCTCGCCTACTCCGGCGCCGCGGCCGTCGCGGCCACCGCGGGCGGGATCGGCTGGAAGGAGCTGGCCGACCGGACCCGCACCGACCCGCTGCCGCCGGGCACGGGGGTGCTCGTGGTCGTCACGCTGTACGGCGGCAACGACGGCCTGAACACCGTGATCCCGGCCGCCGACGCGGTGTACCGGTCCGCGCGGCCCGACCTCGCCTACGCCGAGCACGAGGTGCTCGACCTCGGCGAGGGGCTCGGCCTCAACCCCGGGATGACCGGGCTCAAGGCGCAGTGGGACGCGGGCACGCTGGCGGTCGTGCGCGGGGTCAGCTACCCGAAACCCGACCACAGCCACTTCCGGTCCATGGACATCTGGCAGACCGCGTCCCCCGACCACCCTGCCTCGACGGGCTGGCTCGGCCGCTGGCTCGACGGTGCGGGCCGCGATCCACTGCTGGCGGTCTCGCTGGAGCCGGTGCTCCCGCCGCTGCTGGCGGGCGCGACCACCGCGGGTGCCGCGCTGCCGCTGAGCGGCCTCGCGCTGCCGACGGGCGCGCTCGGCACGGCGTTCGCGGCGATGGGCGACACCGCCGAGGGCGGCCCGCAGGCGTTCGCCGCCCGGGCGATCACCGACCTGCACCGGACGGTCGCGACGCTGGGCCCGGCCGTCGACGGTGGGTCGGGGAAGAAGGCCGCGGGCGCGCTGGCCGCGCAGCTGGACGTGGTGGCCCGGTGCGTCGAGAGGGGCGCGCCCAGCCGCGTCTACTCCGTGAGCCTCGGCGGGTTCGACACCCACGCCGACGAGCGCGACACCCAGCAACGCCTGCTCGGCGAGGTCGACGCCGCCGTCTCCGGCTTCCTGACCCGCATGGCCGGCACCGACCGCGGGAAGCACGTGGTGCTGATGGCCTACTCGGAGTTCGGGCGCCGGGTGGCCGCCAACGCCAACCAGGGCACCGACCACGGCACCGCGGGCCCGGTGTTCGTCGCGGGTTCCGGGGTGAGGGGAGGGTTCGTGGGCGAGCAGCCCGGCCTCACCGACCTGGACAACGGCGACCTGGTGCCCACGACCGACTTCCGCGACGTCTACGCGACGCTGCTGGCGGGCGTGCTCGGAGCCGACCCCGCCCCGGTGCTCGGCCCCGGGCGCTCGACGCTGCCGCTGCTGTCGGCCTGACATCGGCGTCGATGATCGGCGCGAAGACCACAGGAGCGCCCCGGCAGGGGCCATGCTGCGCGCCTCGCGGCGATCACGAACGGTCGTCACCCGACCCGGCGACCCGCGCGGAACACCGCCCGCGGCACCAGGTGGGCGTCGGTCACGAGGACGTCCGCGCGGAAGCCGGGCGCGAGCTCGCCGATCCCGGTGAGGCCGAGCAGCCGCGCCGGGGTGGCCGTCGCGGCCTGCACCGCCGCCGGCAGCGCCACCCCGGCGTGCCCGACGACGCGGCGGACGACGTCGATCAGCCGGGTCGTGCCCCCGGCCAGCGCGCCGCCGGGGAGCCGGGCCACCCCGCCCGTCACGTCCACGTCCCGCGCACCCAGCCGGTAGCGCCCATCGCCCGCCCCTGCGGCGGCCATCGCGTCGGTGACCAGCGCGACCCGCTCCGGGCCGACGAGGTCGAACACCATCGCGACGGTCTCGTCGGCCAGGTGCACGCCGTCGGCCACCAGCTCCAGCACCATCTCCCCCCGCCCCGCCGCCGCGAGGCAGGCCGCCACCGGGCCGGGGTCGCGATGGTGCATCGGTCGCATGGCGTTGAACAGGTGGGTGGCGCTGAGCGGGCGGCCCCCGGCCCGCGCGATGGCGGCGGTGGTGGCCGCCGCGCCGGCGTCGGTGTGGCCGAGGCCGGGGACCACATCGTGGCGGTCCATCAGGGCCAGCAGTTCCGCGTAGCGCGGCGTCTCGGGAGCGAGCGTCATCGTGGCGACGGGCCCCGCGTCGAGCAGCCGCTCCAGGAGGCCCGGGTCGCCCGGCACGATCGCCGACGGGTCCTGCGCACCGCAGCGCGCCACCGACAGGAACGGGCCCTCCAGGTGGATCCCGGCCAGGCCGTCGACCGGGGCGAGCAGGCGCACCCGCTCCAGCAGCGTCTCCGCCGGTGCCGAGACCAGGCTGGCCAGCAGCGTCGTCGTGCCGTGCGCGAGGTGGTGCGCGGCCGCGGCACGGACCCCGTCGACGCCCGCGTCGGGGAAGCCGTGTCCCGCGCCGCCGTGGCAGTGGACGTCGACGAGACCGGGCAGCAGGAGCGTTCCGGACGCGCCGGCACCGTCGCGTCCGACCCGGACGATCCGGTCCCCGTCGATCTCCACCACGCCGCCGTCGATCCGGGTGCCACCCGTGATCACCGTGCCGCGCAGGACCGCCACGGGAGGCAGTGTGTCAACTTTCCGCACACTCCGGCGGGCATGACGCAGGTCATGCTGCCTGTATGAGCAGACTGCGCTTCGGCACCTTCCTCGCCCCGTTCCACGCGCCCGGCCAGAACCCGACGCTGGCCCTGCAGCGCGACCTGAAGTTCGTCGAGCACCTCGACGCACTGGGTTACGACGAGGCCTGGATCGGCGAGCACCACTCGGCCGGCAGCGAGATCATCGCGTCGCCGGAGATCTTCATCGCGGCCGCGGCGGAGCGCACCCGGAACATCAAGCTGGGCACCGGCGTCACGTCGGTCAGCTATCACAACCCGCTGTGGGTGGCCGACCGCATGGTGCTGCTCGACCACCTGACGCGGGGCCGCATCATGCTCGGCGTCGGCCCCGGATCGCTGCCCACGGACTCGTCGATGATCGGGTTGAACCCCACCGACACCCGCGAGCTGCTCGAGGTCAACCTCGACATCATCATGCGGCTGCTGCGCGGCGAGTCGGTCACGCGGCAGACGAGGACCCACAACCTGGTCGACGCCCAGCTGCAGCTGCGGCCCTACTCCGACTTCGACGTGGCGGTCGCCGCCGTCGCCTCACCGACCGGCCCGCGGATGGCCGGGCAGCACGGCATCGGCCTGCTGTCCATCGGCGCCACGCTCACCCAGGACGGGTTCGACGCGCTCGCGCACCACTGGAGCGTGGTCGAGGAGCGCGCGGCGCACTACGGCCAGCCGACGCCGGACCGCTCGAAGTGGCGGCTGGTCGGCCTGATGCACATCGCCGAGACGAAGGAGCAGGCCTACCGCGACGTCGAGCACGGCATCGCGCACTGGTTCAACTACTTCCAGAAGATCGCCGCGTTCCCGCAGATGGCGGTGGGTGACAGCGAGGACGTCAAGGGCATGATCGACTTCATCAACGAGGCCGGCATCGGCGCGATCGGCACCGTCGACGACGCCCGCGCGCAGGTGCAGCGCCTGGTGGACCAGAGCAACGGCGGGTTCGGCGCGATGCTGCTGCTGGGCCACGACTGGGCCGACCCGGAGGCCACGCGACGGTCCTACGAGCTGATCGCCCAGCACGTGTTCCCGGACTTCCAGGACCAGGCCGCCAGCACCGTCGCCGCCGCGCAGCGGGCCGGCTCGACACGCGAGGCCCACTCGGCCTCCCAGCTGTCGGCCGTGGAGCACATGGCGGCCAAGTACGAGCAGGAGCTGAAGGAGAAGGGCTGACATCACACCCGTCGGCGTGCGAACGTCAGGGGTGAACGCCGACGGGGCAGCGCCGTCCCGGGCGGGGGGAGCGCCGATGGACACCGCCACCGCGTGGGAGCAGTTCCACGCCGGTCAGGAGCCGCGCGGGGTCCGCGGCGAGGTGCTGACCTCGTGGCGGCGCTCGCGGTTCAGCGGCGTGGACCCCGAGCACGCCGACGTCCCCTACGTGGAGACCGACCTCGACACGCACTTCACCCGAGTGGCCACGCCCATCATGGAGGGGATGGCGACGTTGCTCGTCGGCGACCGGTCCTGCCTCGCGCTGGCCGATCCCCACGGCAGCGTCACGTGGCGGTGGGTGTCGGAACCGATGCTGCGCACCACGCTCGACCGGCTCTCGGTCGCCGAGGGCTTCTGCTGGGACGAGGAGCTGGTCGGCACGAACGGGCTGGGCACCGCGCTGGAGACCGGGGCGATCGCGGTGGTGCGCGGTTCGGAGCACTTCGTGCACCGGTTCCACGAGTTCACCTGCGTCGCCGCGCCGGTGCGGCACCCGATCACGCGCCGCACGGTCGGCGCCGTCAACCTCACCTGCCGGGCCGAGCACACCAACCCGTTGCTGACGGTGGTGGTGCGCAAGCTCGTCGACGAGATCCAGGTCGCGCTGCTGCAGGAGTCGAGCGTGCGGGAGCGGCGGCTGCTGGACGCCTTCCTCGTCGCCCAGCGCGGGGCGACAGGTCCCGTGATCACCGTCGGCGACGACGTCGTGATCGCCAACGGGGCGGCCCAGGAGCTGGGCCTCGACCACCAGGACCTCTGGGCCGAGCTGCGGGGCCACGCGGACGGTGCGACGGTGGCGCTGCCCTCGGACCTCACGGCCCGCGTGCGGCTGGTGCGCGACGGCCCGAGCACCACGGGCGCCGTCCTCACGGTCACCGAAACCGCGTCGCGCCGCCGCCCGGCCACGCCGGACCGGTGGCAGGGGCTGGAGGCGCAGGCCCGCGCGCTCGTCGCGCGTGGCCCGCTCGCCGTCCGCGGGGAGCCGGGCACGGGCAAGGCGACGCTGCTCGCGGCCGTCCTGCCCGACGCGGTGGTGCTCGACGCCGCCACCTGCGCCGTCGAGGGGCTGCCGGTGTGGGCCCGGCGGCTGGCCGGAGCCGGACCGGTGGTCGTGCGCCACGTCGAGCTGCTCACCGACGAGGCGGCGGCCACGGTGGCCGCGCTCGCGGGCGACCGGCTCGCCGTCACGGCGAACGGCCCCGACCGGCTCGTCGACCGCATCGGTGCCCCCACCCTCACCCTCCCGCCGCTGCGGCGCCGCACGGACGAG
>JBBQEF010000268.1:0-7968 GCA_038320445.1 Mycobacteriales bacterium | reverse complement strand
TCGCGTCCGAGACCGGCACCGAGCTGGACGCGGCCAACGTCCGCCGCGGGTTCCGGCGCATCCTCGCCGCGGCGAGCTTGGATGCCGAACTGTGGACCCCGCGGGAGCTGCGGCACAGCTTCGTCTCGCTGCTGTCCGACGACGGGGTGCCCCTGGAGCTGATCGCCCGCCTCGTCGGCCACGCCGGCGGCTCCGCGGTCACAGAGACCGTCTACCGCAAGCAGCTTCGACCTGTCATCGACGACGGTGCGACCGCCATGAACCGGATGTTCCCGGGCCGCCGAGATAGGCCTTCAGTTGGGCCCTCGGAGCATCCCCAGAGACGACAACGGCCCGGTCCCGAACTCCGCTAGAAGCTCCTGACCAGGCCGTTTGTTGGTCGGGGTGACAGGATTTGAACCTGCGACCTCTTCGTCCCGAACGAAGCGCGCTACCAAGCTGCGCCACACCCCGATGGCTCGCGATCGTGCTGCGAGCCGTGGAGAAGACTACCTGACGTCCGCCACCGCGTTCTCGGGGGTGGCCCCCGCCCCGACGGCCGCGGTCGGGCGGGGCACCAGCGTCAGCAGGCTCGCCTCCGGCGGGCAGGCGAAGCGCACCGGGGCCCACGGCGACGTGCCCAGCCCGGCCGAGACGTGCAGCCGGGTGTGCACCCCCCACCGCGACGCACCGCGGGCACGGGAGCGGTCGATGCCGCAGTTGGTGACGATCGCGCCGTAGCCGGGCAGGCGGAGCTGGCCGCCGTGGGTGTGGCCGGCGAGGACGAGGTCGTAGCCGTCGGCGGCGAACGCGTCGAGGACGCGGGGCTCGGGGGAGTGGGTGAGGCCCAGGCGCAGGGCGGGCTCGCCGGCAGGGCGGCCGGCGATGCGGTCGTAGCGGTCGAGGCCGAGGTGGGGGTCGTCGACGCCGCCAGCGGCGACCGTGACGCCGTCGACGTCCAGAGTGACGCGGGCGTGCGTGGCGTCCAGCCAGCCGTGTTCGAGCATGGCGGCGCGCAGGTCGCGCCACGGCAGCGGCTCGCCGCTGTTGCGCTTCTTGCTCTTGATCAGATAGCGGGCCGGGTTCTTCGGGGTGGGACCGAAGTAGTCGTTGCTGCCGAAGACGAAGAGGCCGGGCAGTTCGAGGAGCGGCCCGAGCGCCGCCACGGCCGTGGGGACGGCGCTGGGGTGGGCGAGGTTGTCGCCGGTGTTGACGACGAGATCGGGCCGCAGCTCCGCGAGGGCGGCGACCCACTTCTGCTTGCTCCGCTGGCCGGGCGTGATGTGCAGGTCCGAGACGTGCAGCACCCGCAGTGGCCGGGCACCGGGCGCCAGCACGGGCAGGGTGGTCTCGCGCAACGTCCAGTGCCGCCGCTCGATTCCGGAGGCGTAGGCGACCGTGGCCGCCCCCGTGGTGGTCGCGCCCAGCGCGATCCGAGCCCAGCTCTTCACGGCCTCAGAGTAGCGTCCGACGCCGTGAGCACCCTCAAAGCACAGCTGCGGACGGATCTGACCGCGGCGATGAAGGCCCGGGACGAGCTGGTCAAGTCCACCTTGCGGATGACCTTGACCGCGATCGGCACCGCCGAGGTCGCGGGCACCGAGGCTCGCGAACTCTCCGACGACGAGGTGCTCAAGGTGATCGCCAAGGAGGCGAAGAAGCGGGCCGAGTCGGCCGAGGCCTTCGCCGCGGCCGGGCGCGCGGAGCTGGCGGCGCAGGAGCGCGCCGAGGGCGAGGTGCTCGACCGCTACCTCCCCACCCAGCTCTCCGACGGCGAGCTGGCGGCCATCGCGGCAACGGCTGTCGAGGAGACCGCGGCCGAGCTGGGCGAGAAGCCCGGCCCGCGGCAGATGGGCCAGGTCATGAAGAGGGCCAATGCCGCAGCAGCGGGCCGAGCGGACGGCGGCCGCGTGGCAGCAGCCGTGAAGGCGCTCCTGGCCCCCTGAACCACCCTGCTGTGGAACGGGGTGCTACGTCGCGGGTGCCTTCCGCGCCGCCGGCTTCTTCTTCGCCGCCGGTTTGCGCGTCGCTGCCGGCTTCCGGGCCGCGGGCGCCTTCTTCGGGGCCGGGGCGCGGGAGCGGCGCTCGGCCAGCAGTTCGGACGCGCGCTCGTCGGTGAGCTGTTCCACGCTGTCGCCCTTGCGCAGGCTCGCGTTGGTCTCACCGTCGGTGACGTACGGCCCGAAGCGTCCGTCCTTGATCACCATCGGCTTCTTCGTGGCGCTGTCCTCGCCCAGCTCGCGCAGCGGCGGGGTGGCCGCGGCCGCCTGCCGTCCTCGCTGCTTGGGCTGGGCGTAGATGGCCAGCGCCTCGTCGAGGGTGACCGTGAACATCTGCTCCTCGGACGTGAGCGACCGCGAGTCCGTGCCTTTCTTCAGGTACGGGCCGTAGCGGCCGTTCTGGGCGGTGATCTCGTCGCCGCTCCCCGGATCGGTGCCGACGAGCCGGGGCAGCGACAGCAGCCGCAGCGCCTCGTCCAGCGTGATCGACTCGGTGGTCATGCCCTTGAACAGCGAGCCGGTGCGGGGCTTGGGCTTGGCCGGGGCCTTCTTCTTCGGCGCAGCTCCGTCCGGAGCGGGCTCGTCGGGCAGGATCTCCGTCACATACGGCCCGTAGCGGCCCTCCTTGGCGACGACCTCATGGCCCGTCACCGGGTCGACGCCCAGCGAGCGGCCCTCCTGCGGCACCGAGAACAGCTGCTCGGCGATCTCGCGGGTGAGCTCGTCGGGCGGCAGGTCGTCGGGCAGGTTCGCCCGCTGGCTCGCCCCGTCGCGCATCCGCTCCAGGTACGGCCCGTAGCGCCCGACCCGCACCACGACGTCGTCGAACACCGGGACCGAGTTGATCTCCCGGGCGTCGATCTCCTCCAGGTTGACGCCGACGAGCTTCTTCAGCCCGCCCGCGCGCGCCACCGAGCCCTCGGTGCCCTGGCTGCCGCCGAAGTAGAAGGCGGTGAGCCAGTCGGTGCGGTGCTGGGTGCCCTGTGCGATGGCGTCGAGCTCGTCCTCCATCGCGGCGGTGAAGTCGTAGTCGACGAGCCGGCCGAAGTGGTGCTCCAGCAGCCCGATCACGGCGAACGCGATCCACGACGGGACCAGCGCCTGGCCCTTCTTCCACACGTAGCCGCGGTCCTGGATCGTCTTGATGATCGACGCGTAGGTGGACGGACGGCCGATGCCGAGGTCCTCCAGCTGCTTGATCAGGCTGGGCTCGGTGAAGCGCGACGGCGGGTTGGTGGAGTGCCCCTCCGGCGTGAGCGACGCCGCGGTGAGCGCCTGCCCCTTCGTGAGCTCGGGCAGCCGCGACTCGGCGTCGTCGGCCTCGCCGCCCGCCTGGTCGTCGACGGTCTCGACGTAGGCCTTGAGGAAGCCGGGGAAGGTGATCGTGCGCCCGGACGAGGCGAACGTGACGGCCTCGCCGGTGGCGGCCGATCCGCCGATGCGGACGCTGACCGTCGTGCCGCGGGCATCGGCCATCTGCGACGCCACCGTGCGCTGCCAGATCAGCTCGTAGAGCCGGAAGTCGTCGCCGTCGACCTCGCGGGCGATGTCACCCGGCGTGCGGAACGTGTCGCCCGCGGGCCTGATGGCCTCGTGGGCCTCCTGCGCGTTCTTCGACTTCCGCGTGTACTGCCGGGGCTGCGCGGGCACGTAGGCGTCGCCGTAGAGCTCGCGCGCCTGGCTCCGAGCGGCCTCGACGGCGGAGGGCGACAGCGTGGTGGAGTCGGTGCGCAGGTAGGTGATGTGGCCGTTCTCGTAGAGCCGCTGCGCGCTGCGCATGGTGCGGTCGGCGGAGAAGCGCAGCTTGCGGCCGGCCTCCTGCTGGAGCGTGGAGGTCATGAACGGCGCGTAGGGCTTGCGCGTGTACGGCTTGGACTCCACCGACTCGACGGCGAGGTCGCGGCCTTCGAGCCCCTCGGCGAGCCGTCGCGCGGACGCCTCGTCGAGCGCGCGCGCCTCGCCCTTCAGGCGGCCGTCCGGGCCGAAGTCGCGGCCCGTGGCGACCCTGGCGCCGTCGATCGCGACGAGGCGCGAGCCGAACTGGCGCGGTGTCGCGTCGGCGCCGGCGTCCAGCTGCGCGGCGATGTCCCAGTACGACGCCGAGACGAACGCCATGCGCTCGCGCTCGCGGGTCACGATGATGCGCGTGGCGACCGACTGCACCCGGCCCGCCGAGAGCTTCGGCATGACCTTCTTCCACAGCACGGGGGAGACCTCGTAGCCGTAGAGGCGGTCGAGGATCCGGCGGGTCTCCTGGGCGTCGACCATGTCCTGGTCGAGGTCGCGCAGGTTCTCCACGGCGGCGCGGATGGCCGGTTCGGTGATCTCGTGGAAGACCATCCGGCGGACGGGCACCTTGGGCTTGAGCGTCTCCAGCAGGTGCCAGGCGATGGCCTCGCCCTCGCGGTCGTGGTCCGTGGCGAGCAGGAGCTCGTCGACGGACTTGAGCGCCTCCTTGAGCTCGGCGACCTTGCTGCGCTTCTCCGGCGTGATGATGTAGAGCGGGGCGAACTCGTTGTCGACGTCGACGCCCAGGCGCGCCCATGCCTCGCCCTTGTGCTTGGCCGGGACGTCGGCGGCGCCGCGCGGGAGATCACGGATGTGGCCGACGGACGCCTCCACCACGTAGTCCTTGCCCAGGTACTGCTGGATCTTCTTGGCCTTGGTGCCGGACTCGACGATCACCAGCCGTCGCGTGGGCCGGCCCGCAGTGGTGGCCGCGGGCGTGCCGGATCGCCTGCTACCGCCACCCGTCCTGCGCGCCGGGGCGCCCTCGTCGGTCGCGGGCGTCGAGCTCGTCGTTCCGGTTGTCACCTGGTCCTACTCCATCCCCACGGCCGGGTCGAGCCCGGCCGTGCCGCGGGCTGCCACGCCGGATGCGCAACGGCCCGAACCCCGAGTATGCGTCCTCGGCTCCGGACTGTGCCGTGAGCCCACGGTCGCACACCACTCACCGTGTTGATGTCATCACGCTTCGCAGTGCCACCCGATTGCACGCCAGCGACGTGCTTGCTGCGCCGCGAGAGCGTAACCACAGCTGTCAAGACGCTTGGCGGCCCCAGTACCTCGGCCAGTGCTCCGCGGCCAGCTTGCACGGCACCGGGCCCACGAGCTCGACGAGCCGCTGGACCCGCCGCGTGCCGCTGATCCGAAACGCCGCGCCGCCGCCGACCCGTGCCGGCGGGATGCCGGCCCGGGTCGCCGCAGCGATCAGCGGCTGGTGGGTCTGGGGGGCGTTCTGGTCCAGCGCGAGGAGGTACCCGCCCCGGTCGTCGGGCCATCCGGCCGCCAGCGCCCACATCCGCAGCGCCGCCCCGTCGAGCTGCCAGTCCGGCGGCACCGCCTTGACGGCGCCGCACGCCCAGCCGCGGGCCAGCTCGACCAGGTCACAGCGGAACGCGGTGCGGACCGAGACCGTGCCGCTCTCGGTGACCACCGGTTGCGCCGCGATCCCCACACCTGCACAGGCGGCGACGACGGCGGGGGCACGCGAGGCGTCGGGGAGCACGACCGAGAGCCGAGCCTGGTCGCCCCCGCCGAACCGGGTGATCTGCCCGGGGCCGCACAGCAGGCCGGCGAGATCGGCCAGCCGGGCCGGCCTGGCTTCGGCGGAGAACAGCGACAGCTGCGACACGGGCGAAACCGTAGAACACATGTTCGACCGATGGGTGCGCGACTCGCTGGACGGCGCCGGGATCAGCGCCGGACGTCAGCCTCCGGCGCCCGGCAGCGACTTGCAGTTCGGAGCCTTCTGCGCGGCCCGGTCGAGCTCGGGCGTGCTCTTCAGGTCGGCTGTCGGGTCGGGCAGGTTCGAGAGTTCCTGCAGCGGCTGGACGGCGGCCGGGAGGGCGGACGCGACCTGGGCGAGATCGGTCGGGTCCACCGCGTCGATCTTGGTCTTCGCGTCCTGGAACGACGTCCGGAACTTCGTGAGCGCGCCGGTGAGCGTCGCCACCACCTGGTCCCCGCCGTCGACGGGGGCGGGTCCGGCCTTCTTCAGACCGGTCAGCGCCGTGTCGAGGGTGCTGACGGCCTTGCCGAGATAGGTGCTCAGGCCCTTGATGGCCGCTTTCGGATCGGACGGGTCGATCGCCGGCTCGGTCGACGCCGCCTTGACGAACGGCAGCAGCGAGCCGCACACCCCGTCGACCCACGCCACCGCGTCGGTCTGGGTCGCAGGCGGGGGTGCGGCCGCGCTCAACGGCGCGGCCGCGCCGACCGGTTCGGCGGTGCCCGTGACGGTGCTCGCGCAGCCGGTGGTGAGCAGCGCGGTGGCGGTGATCGCGAGCAGGGCCGGGCGGAGAGTGCGGTGCATGCGCGTGCCTTCTGGGCCGATGGGCGTGTTTCCGATACCGCCGGCCAGTGTGCAGGTCGGCGGGCGTCGACACGGGCCGTTCGGCGACGTCGGCGGCCGTTCGTCCGGTTCGTCGCTGTGAGACGGCCGAAGCCGCCCACCCGACGGGTGAGCGGCCTCGGCCGATTGCGGGAGCCGGGGTCAGCCGACCGACGCCTCCGCGGGGGTGTCGGTGATCGACGTCGAGCGCCGCTTCGACACGACGACCGCCGCCACGATGATCGCGGCCGCGACGAGTGCGATCGCGATGCGGACCGGCGTGTTCGCCGACTCGCCCACCGAGAGGCCCACGATGGCGGGCGCGATGAGCACCGAGACCAGGTTCATCACCTTGATCAGCGGGTTGATCGACGGGCCGGCGGTGTCCTTGAACGGGTCACCGACGGTGTCACCGATGATCGTCGCCTCGTGGGCGGGCGATCCCTTGCCACCGTGTTTGCCGTCCTCGACGAGCTTCTTCGCGTTGTCCCACGCCCCACCCGAGTTGGCGAGGAAGATCGCCATCAGGGTGCCGGTGGCGATGGCGCCCGCCAGGTAACCGGCGAGCGGGCCGACGCCGAGGCCGAAGCCGACGGCGATCGGGGCCAGCACCGCGAGCAGGCCGGGCGTGGCCAGCTCGCGCAGCGAGTCACGGGTGCAGATGTCCACGACGCGGCCGTACTCCGGCTTCTCGGTGTAGTCCATGATCCCGGGGTGCTCGCGGAACTGGCGCCGCACCTCGAACACGATGGCTCCCGCCGCGCGCGTGACCGCGTTGATGGCGAGCCCGGAGAACATGAACACGACCGAGGCCCCGATGATCACGCCGACCAGGGTGTTCGGAGAGAACACCTGGTAGTTGAACGCGGTCAGCTGCGACACGTCCGCGCCGGCCAGGGTGGTGCTGATCGCGTCGCGGTAGGAGCCGAACAGCGCCGTGGCCGCGAGCACGGCCGTCGCGATCGCGATGCCCTTGGTGATGGCCTTGGTGGTGTTGCCCACCGCGTCGAGCTCGGTGAGGATGCCGACGCCCGCGCCCTCGACGTCGCCCGACATCTCGGCGATGCCCTGGGCGTTGTCGGCGACCGGGCCGAAGGTGTCCATCGCGACGATGACGCCGACCGTGGTGAGCAGGCCGGTGCCGGCCATGGCCACCGCGAACAGCGACACCGTGACCGAGCCGGTGGCCAGCGCGAACGCGCCGAACACCGCGGCCCCGATCACGAGCGCGGTGTAGACGGCCGACTCGAAGCCGATCGAGATGCCGGCCAGGATGACCGTGGCCGCACCGGTGAGCGAGGACTCGCCGACCGTCTTGACGGGCTTGTCCTCGGTGCCGGTGAAGTAGCCGGTGAGCCACAGGATGACCCCGGCCAGCACGATGCCGATGATGACGCCGACCGTCGCGATGAACCGCGGGTCGCTGCCGGCCATGGCGGCCACGACCGTGGGGTCGGTCGGAGCGCCCGTGCCGTCGGGCCTGCCGAGCTGGGCGAACGTGCCCGGGAGGTAGACGTAGGCCGCGACCGCACACAGCACGGCCGAGATCACCGCGGAGATGTAGAAGCTGCGGTTGATCGTGGTGAGGCTGCCCTCGCCCTCGCGGGTGCGGGTGATGTAGACGCCGATCACCGCGGTGACCACGCCGATGGCCGG
>JBBQEF010000267.1:0-7976 GCA_038320445.1 Mycobacteriales bacterium | reverse complement strand
CGGGCCGCAGGACGCCCGTGGGATCGGTCAGCGCCGCCGGCAGCGGCTCGATCCGGCTCAGCAGCAGGTCCAGGGTGAACCCGCCGCCCGCCGTGACCAGCCGGAAGGGCACCGCAGGCCCGCCGGGCGCCAGATCCAGGTGCAGCAGCCCGAACGGCATCCGGTCGACGTGCCCGGTGACGCTCTCGCCGTGGATCTCCAGCGCCGCGAGCAGCTCGCGCAGCGGCGTCGACACGGCGACCCCCGGTGCGCCGGCACCGACGGCGTCGAGCAGGTTCACGTCACGGCGAACGACGAGAACAGCCAGGGCGACGACGAGCCCACCGGCGTGGTCGCCACCACGTCCGCCGGGCCCGGTGAGAGCGGTGGCACCGTGAACGTGACCCACTGGTCGGTGAGCGGCTCGACGTCCGTGGCAGGCACCCCGCCCACCGTCACGTCCGTGGTGTCGGTCAGGTTCGCGCCGGTGATCGTCACGCTCGTCCCGGGCGGGCCGGAGGTGGGGTCCAGCAGCAGCACCGCGGGATCGGTGAGCACCGAAGGCGCGGACCCCGGCCGCGCCACGATCACCCAGGCGTCCTGTGGTGCCTCGGGCGACCAGCCGCCGCGGGCGCGCACCCGGACCTGCGCGATCCCGTCCAGCGAGGGCGGGACGGTCACCGCGATCTGGTCGAGGTGGTACTTCTTCGTGGGATCGGCGGCCTCGAGCGGGTCGAGGCTGCCGTTGAGTGCGACGTAGTTGATGTCCGAGGTGACGGTGCCGTTGAAGTCGACCTGGGTGACGTCCCAGAGGTTGCGCCCGGTCAGCGTGATCGGCTGCCCGGCCTGCACACCGCGGGGCTCCACGTCGGTGACCGTGGGGTAGCCGGCGAGATCGGTCTCGCCGTCGGAGTCGGAGTCCAGCCAGCCCCACGTGACCTCGGTGGACGCGCACACCACGCCGCTGTTGTGGTTCATCAGGCAGTCTCCGCTGAGCGGGTTGGGGACCGGCGGCACCCGGGTGAGGAACGAACAGTTGGCGTTCGGGGTGTCGAACGGCCCGGCCGTCTCGGCCACGGTGCACGTGGAGTCCGGGTACTCGTCGAGAGCGCCGAACACGTGTCCGAGCTCGTGAGCGAACACCCGATGTCGGGTCGACGGGAAGGCCGACCAGACCTCGGACGCGTTGATCGTGGCGTAGCGCCCGCGCCCGTCGGCGTAAGCGAGCCAGTGGGTCGGGTAGTTGGTCACGAACACCGGTACGACGTCGTCGATGTTCAGCCAGGCCCAGCCGGCGACGGCGAGCCCGGCCGCCACCTGGCGCATCCGGTCGTCGAAGTCCCCGCCGAACGGCACACCGAGCGCGGTGAGCGCCGCGTCCAGCCAGACCCGGTCGATCCGCGGCCAGTCGAGCTGCCTGTTCCCGGAGCGCGCGGGCAGCGACCGGGGATCCACACCGATCTGCACCCGCCTGCCGCCGAGCGCTAACGTGCACGGCTGGGGGACGGGCGGGCTCTGCCGGGCGCCCCAGATGGCGCCGAGGTTGCCCAGTACGCCCTGTCCGGCGGCGCACTCGGTGTAGGCCCCGATCCGGGTGGTCTCGTCCATCGCGGCGGAACCGGGGCCCTCGACGAACACCAGGACCACGTAGACACGGCCGAGCAGCGGCCGCAGCGGCTTCACGACGTCCCCGCGGTGCAGTCGCCGCCGAACCGCCAGTCCGGGTCGACACCCGGGGGATCCGCGTACGCCGCGGCAGTCGCCGGATCGAGCAGGGCCTGGGCGCCCCACAGCACGTCGAGCACGTCCTCGCCCGCCCAGCCGGCCAGCGCCTCGTCCGCGGCGACGACCACCTGGTCCAGCCCGTTGCCGACATAGGACCGCGCGGTGTCGACGTCCGCGTCCGTGCCGCTCAGCACGGCCCCGACCGCGTCGAGCATCAGCGTGACGGTCGCCCCGCCGTTGTAGATCAGGGATACCGTGATGTCCGACTCCTGGTCGGACGTGCAGTCCTGGGACTTGATCACGATGAAGTCGGGCACCGGTGCCCCTCGTCTCGGGTGGGCAGGACACCCCGGGTTTCGATCCGTGATCAGGCAACGTTACGCAGGGGTTCTGAGCGGAGCGGCGACCTCGGGGCCCGCTCGCTCGCGGCTGCACGTGGCGGACCATCGCGACCGGAGTGATCCACCTACACTCCGCATGATGAACGGTTCGGATGTGCCGCGGTGACCCGTTCGGCGGACGGCGTCCCCGTGTTCTCGTTGGACGTCGACGCCGGGGTGGTCCTGCTGCGCTGGACGCCGGGGGCCAACATCTCCGGCCGGCTGGCGGCCGAGGCGATGGACGCGGTGGACCGGCTCAACGGTGACCACAAGCGGCCCCTGCTGGTCGACATGACCGGCACCGCCACTCTGACCCGCGATGCGCGGGGGGCCTTCGGGCGTGACTGCCAGGTGTCGCAGATGGCGATCGTGGGCACGTCCGCCGTCGACAAGGTGATCGCCAACTTCGGGCTCCGGGTCGGCGTCATCGACATCCCGGCGCGGTACTTCACCTCACTGCCCGTGGCCCTGACGTGGTTGCGGGAACACGAGACGACCTGACCCGGCCCGGTCTCCCTCCCCGTCAGCTCCCCGGCGCGGGGGTGGCGTGGCGGGGGGTGAGAAGGGCGACGAGCCCCGGGAGCCGGTCCCCGACACCGGACGTGCTCGACGGGACGGTGATGATGGTCGCGTCGGTCTCGATCACCGTCCGACGCCACCGCTCCGGCGGGAAGCAGTCATCGAGTTCGGCCTCGCCGAAGGGCAGCGGCGCGGGAATGCCCGAGCCGATGGCTCTCGCGAGCGCCGGCGGGATCCCGCGGGGACCCGCGCCCAGGCGTTCGAGGTAGCCCAGACGATTGCCGCGATGGTTGGTCTCGGCGATCAGGACGACGCCGCGCTCGCCGACCAGCGCGGCGGCGTTCGCCGCCGCCGCCCGCCGGGCGGCGGCATCCAGGACGTGGAAGACGCCGCGGACGAACACGTGGGCGTCCTCTCCGAGCTCGCACCGCACCGCGGCGCCGGTGCCGGGCTCGGTCATGTCGAGCGCCTGGAACGTGACCGCCGCGGACGCGCTGCCCGCGGTCTCGGACCGGGCCCGCTCGATGGCCGCGGGCGAGCGGTCGACGCCGAGCGCTCTCGGGAAGTGGGTGGCCAGCGCCCGGGTGAACCGTCCGTTGCCGCAGCCGACGTCGACGACCGGTCGTCGCCGGTCGGCATGGGCGGTGAGGAGGTCCAGGTAGTGGCGTACCTCCTCGGTGCCGCTGGCGTCCCACAGCACGTCCCCGCCGTCGCCGGTCGCCGTGACGGACGACCAGAAGTGGTCCCAGCGATCCGTCATCCCGCTCGGCGCCCGCCGGCTGAGCCGGATGACGTGCGGGACGGCCAACACACGGCGCCACCACACATGAACCTCCCCGTGGATCCACCCGTTTTCAGGTGTACCTGATGCGACCGCGAATGCACCCGCCAGTCGCCCGTTCAGACGCGGGGACGGTCCCGTTACGATGGTGGCGATGGCCGCTGAAGCAACACCCGACCAGACGTTTCGGGTATCCGTCACTCCGTACGGTGTCGTACGGCTGCGCTGGACGCCGGGTCTGGTCATCACCGCCGCCCTCGTGGGCGAGGCGATGGCTGCGATCGACGCGCTGAACGGGGTCCGGGAGCGGCCACTGCTGGTGGAGATGGCGGGCGCCGACTCGCCGACCATCGAGGCGCGCGAGTACTTCGGACGCCGGTGCACGGCCTCCCGGATCGCCCTGTTGGGCGCATCGCCCGTCGACCGGGTCCGTGCGAGCTTCGCCCCCGGCGGCCGCACCGGCGGATTTCCCGTACCGACCCGCTTCTTCACCTCCGAGCCCGCGGCGCTGGCCTGGTTGCTGGACGAACCGAACGCCTCCTGACCGCCCGACGACCACCCGGACGTGCCCGTGTCGGCGGGGTCGTTCGGCACTGGCCGGTGCAGGTGCGCGCCGCACACAGTGCGGGCATGACGAATGACGCATCGGGAGCGGCGGCGTCCTCGCGCAGGCCCGGGCACGGGGCGCTCGCCGGCAGCCGCGACGAGCTCCGCATCGGCATCTGGTCGACGCGGGTGATCGTGGTGGTCAGCCTGGCGTACGCGGTGGTGATGGTGGCCGGGTTCGCCTCGATCGGGAACCTCACCGACCCGTTGCCGGACCCCTACCTGGCGATCGCCGAGCTGATGATCCTGGTACTGGCGCCGGCCATGGTGACGCTGATGGCCGTGGTCCACGTGTGCGCCCCGGTGCGCAGGAGGCTGTTCGGCCTGACGGCGTTCGGGTGGATGCTGCTCGCCGGCGGGCTGACGATGATGGTGCACGTCGTCGAGCTGACCGTCGCACGCCGCATCGACCCGGCCTCGGTCCCCGGGTTCCCCCGGCTGTTCGACTTCGCCTGGCCGTCGATGCTGTACTCCGTCGACGTCGTCGCGTGGGATCTGCTGCTCGGGCTGTCGCTGCTGTCCGCCGCGGCCGTGTTCACCGGGGTCGGGTACGCGACGGTGCGCCGGGGGTTCCTGCTCAGCGGCGCGATGTGCCTGCTCGGGTTGCTCGGACCTGCGACCGACGTGATCGCCTGGCGAGCGATCGGGATTGCCGGCTACGTCCTGGTCTTCCCGCTCACCTGCATGGCGCTGGCCAGGGTGTTCGCGGAGACGCCGCCCGCCGTTGCGGACACGCGGCCGGCCGACGGCCTCGTGGCGCGCGCCCCGTGATCCGTGCCGCCGTCGCTGTGCTGTTCGTGCTGCACGGCCTGATCCACCTGCTCGGCGTCGTCGGGGCCTTCGGTCTCGCGAGCGTGCCCTTCAGCGTGCCCATCCCGCCGCTGACGGGAGTGCTGTGGCTGGCCGCGGCGCTGCTCTGCGTCGCCTCCGCGGTGGCCCTGTTCGCGGCTCCGCGGTGGTGGTGGGCGCTCGGCGGGCTCGCGGTACTGGTGTCGCAGGTCGTCATCGTGTGGTCCTGGGCGGACGCCGCGGTGGGCACCGTCGCGAACGTGGTGCTGCTCGTCGGCGTGCTGTACGGGTTCGCCTCCCGCGGCCCGCTGAGCCTGCGAGCCGAGTTCGAGCACGATGTGAGCCGGGCCCGGACGTCCCCGGCGTCCCCACCGCGCGCGGCCGTCACGGAGTCCGACCTCGCGGCGCTGCCCGACCCGGTCCGGCGCTACCTCCGCCGGGCCGGCGTGGTCGGGCGGCCGCCGGTGCACGACTTCCGCGCGACCTGGACCGGCCGGATCCGCAGCGGTCCCGACGACCCCTGGATGACGTTCACCGCCGACCAGCTCGACGTCGTGGACACCGCGCAGCGGCTGTTCATGATGGACGCCCGGATGAAGGGCCTGCCCGTCGACGTCCTGCACGTGTTCGACGACGGCGGCGCGACGATGCGGGTCAGGTTGCTGTCGGTCCGCTCGATGGTCGACGCGAAGGGTGACCCGCTGACCCGCGCCGAGACCGTCACGCTGTTCAACGACCTGTGCTGCTACGCCCCCAGTGCGCTGGCCGCGCCCGGCATCCGCTGGGAACCGATCGACGCGCACGCCGCCACCGCGCACTTCACGCTCGGGATCAACACCATCGCCGCCGAACTGCGCTTCGACGACAACGGGGACCTCGTCGACTTCGTCTCCGACGACCGGAACGCCACGTCCACCGACGGTCGATCCTGCACCCCCCTGCGCTGGTCGACCCCCCTGCGCGACTACGCCGAGGTCGGGCCCGCCCGGGTCCCCACCAGGGCCGAGGTGCGATGGCACCCCGACGCCGGCGCCTGGACCTACGGCGAGTTCGAGCTCACCTCCCTGGCCTACGATGTGGCGGTCGCCCCATGAGCCCCGCCGCCGCGCGGGCCCGGTCCCGGCCGGTCCCGACGTCCCGGGTCGACGACGGAGCGATGGAGATGATCTCGTGAACCCGGTGCTGGTCACGGGGGCCAGCGGGACGGTCGGCAGCGGGGTGGTGCGCGAGCTGGTCGCGGCCGCGATCCCGGTGCGCGCCGCCGCGCGCCGCGTACCCGACGGGGCCGCCACACCCGGGGTGGAGTCGGTGCCGTTCTCGTTCACCGACCCGGACAGCTGGCCCGCCGCGTTCGCGGGCGTGCACAGCATGTTCCTGATGCGGCCGCCGAGGATCGGCAACGTGCGCCGCGACATGCTGCCCGCCCTGTCCGCCGCCCGCGACGCCGGGGTGCGGCGGGTGGTGTTCCTGTCGGTGCTGGGCGCGCAACGCAACCCGCTGCTGCCCCACCGGGTCGTCGAGCGCTGGCTCGACACCTCCGGGATGCAGGTCACCCACATCCGGGCCGGGAACTTCATGCAGAACCTGATCGGGGTGCACGGCGCCGACATCCGCGACCACGACACCCTCGTCGTCCCCGCCGGGAACGCCGCGATGTCCTACGTCGATGCCGCCGACGTCGCCGCGATCGCCGCCCGCGCCCTGCACGAGGACGCACCGGTCGCGCACGCCTACGCCCCGACCGGGCCCGCCGCGATCACCCACACCGAGATCGCCGCCGTCCTCACCACCGTGCTCGGGCGCACGATCCGCTACACCCGCCCCAGCCTGCCCCGCTACTGGCTCCACGCCGGCCGCACCGGGATGGGGCTTCCCACCACCCTCGTCACCTCGACCCTCTACACCCTGGCCCGGTTCGGTGTCGGCGCCGCCGTCACCGAGGACATCCCCCGCGTCCTCGGCCACCCCGCCACCGACTTCCACCACTTCGCCACCGCACACCGCCACGCCTGGGACCCGCGCCACGGCGGTCGATCCGTCGGGTGACGTGGCCGGAACTCCGGCACCACGACGCTGCCCAGGCCCGCCGACCCCGGCCGGCTCCATGATCTCGGCGGGCGTCCGGTGGTTGACCGTGAGCGTCCGGTGGGTCCACCGCGATCCGAGGTGCGGCGCGAGCACGCCCGCCCAGTCGCGCGCCCCCGCCGGTGCGCTGCGCTGGGCGATGTCGCGGACCTCGTCATCGCCGTCTACCGACACCAGGTCGAGGCCTGCGCCGCCGCCGCTCCGGCCCTGCTGGCGAGCAGCGACACGCCGCGTGCCGCGCCGGCGATGTGGATCGACAACGTGTGTCGGGGTCGGCAGCGACTCGCGCTACGACGCCCGTCGCATGGTCGGGCTGCTCGTCGCCGGGCTCGTGAACGCGCGCCGACGTCGTGCCGGTGCCGGTGCCGTTGCCGGATCCGGACCTACCGACGCGCGTCCTGCACCGGCGCCGCGCCGATGTGGACGCCACCGAAGTCGCGGACGGCGCCGTCGGCGTCCGCCGCGCCGATGTGGACGCCGCCGTCGGTCTCGACCTCGCCGTCGGCGCGGACGGTCCCGATGCGGACGCCGTGGTGGTCGACTGCGGTCCTGCGGTCCGTGGTCATGGGGTTCTCCTTCTCGATCGGATCCGGTGACGCTCGCTCCACGACGTGCCCGACCTCGATCAGAGAGACCGGCGCCGGAGGGCGAGCTGCTCGCGCACGCTGCGCTCGACGAGCACACCGACGAACGAGCGAACGGGACAGTGCGCGTAGGCGGCGACGGCCCGGTCGATCGCCGCGTCGATCACGGCGAGGTCGGCCCCGGCGGCGGCGCCGTCCCGGAGCAGCGAACCCCGCACGTCCCGCACCTGGGCGGCGACCATCGTGTCCTGATCGGGCCCGTCCCCGCCCCGGATCACTGTCAGCAGCGTGTGCTCGGCCATGGCCCTGTGCCTTCGTCCGCGTGGTCGGACCGGCGACCGCCGGCGTCCCGAACGAGAGTGTCGGTCCGGCCTGCGCACGGACAGTGCCGGACGGCCCCGTTTGCCGGGCCGTCGGGCCGGTGCCGGCCCGGCTGCGGCCGGAGGGTCGAACGGCCCCCGTCCTGGGGCCGTGCGCCCGCAGCTCTCCGGCCGTGGACCCGGGCCTCGTCGGGCGGGACGGGACCAC
>JBBQEF010000266.1:0-7999 GCA_038320445.1 Mycobacteriales bacterium | reverse complement strand
GGGGAGTCGCGGAGCAGGCTCGCGATCCAGCGGTTCGGCCTGCCCGAGCCGGAGCTGCAGTACCAGGTTCGGGACCGCGGCCGGGTGATCGCCGAATCCGACTTCGGCTGGCCCGCGCTCCGCACCGTCGGCGAGTTCGACGGCCGCATCAAGTACGGACGGAACCTCGAACCGGGCCAGGCACCGGATGACGTGGTGTTCGCCGAGAAGGTCCGTGAGGACGCGGTGCGCGCCGCGGGCGAGGGTGTCGTCCGCTGGGTCTGGGGCGAACTCGACGACTTCGCACCCGTCGCCGACCGCCTCCACCGCATGTTCCGCCCCCTCTGAGCACCCGGCACCCCCCTTCCTCTCGCGCACCCCCCGTCGACGGGGGGTGTCAGAACGAACGAGGGGTGTGAGCGCCAGGCCCCCGCCACGCTCCGCCCGGGCACCCCCCTTCCTCCCGCGGACCCCCCGTCGACGGCGTGTGTCGGGACGAACGAGGGGTGTCGGCGCGGCGGCGAGGCCCCGCCCGTCATGCCGGCACGGTGATCGGCCTGCCGGGCGGCACCTTCCTCGTGTCCGACACCGCTCACCACCAGCTCGTCGAGCTGGAGGCGGACCTCGTCACGGAGCGTCGGCGGATCGGAACGGGATCACGAGGGCTCGTCGACGGCGCGAACGGGCGGTTCTCCGAGCCGCAGGGGCTCGTGCTGCTGCCCGGCGGCACCGACGTGGTCGTGGCCGACAGCGTCAACCACGCCCTGCGCCGCGTACACCTCGCCGACGGCACCGTGACGACCGTCGCCGGCACCGGCACCCAGCTCCGGACGCGGGTGGAGGTCGGTGGCACGGCGGTGGAACTGTCGACGCCGTGGGACGTGGCCTGGTGGCAGGACCGGGTGGTCGTCGCGATGGCCGGCTGCCACCAGCTCTGGACGTTCGACCCGGCGACCGGAGCGACGCGGGTCCTGGCCGGCACGATGAACGAGGGCCTGCGCGACGGCCCGCCGGAGGACGCCTTCTTCGCCCAGCCCTCCGGCGTCGCGGCGGCCGGTGCGGTGCTGTGGATCGCGGACTCCGAGACGTCGGCGCTCCGCTCGATGACCGCCTCCCCTGCGGTCGGCGCCGCCGTCACGACCGCCGTCGGGCAGGGCCTGTTCGACTTCGGCCACCGCGACGGCGACGCCGGACGCGCGCTGCTGCAGCACCCGCTCGCCGTCGCCGTCCTGCCCGACGGTTCGGTGGCGATCGCCGACACCTACAACGGCGCGGTCCGTCGCTACGACCCCGCGACCCGGACGGTCGGCACGCTGGCCCGCGACCTGGCCGAGCCCAGCGGCCTGCTCGTGGACGGCGACACGCTGATCGTCGTCGAGTCGGCGGCCCACCGGCTGGTGCGCGTGCCGATCCCCGCGTCGACCACGGTCGCGGGGGCAGCGCACCGCGTCCGGCGCGCCCGCACCGACCTCGCACCCGGCCCGGTGCAGCTGCGCGCCGTGTTCGTCCCGCCCACCGGCCAGCACCTCGACGCCCGCTTCGGCGACCCCACGCAGCTCACCGTGGCGGCCTCGCCGCCGGAGCTGCTCCGGACCGGGTCGGGGACCGCGCCAGGGCTCACCCGGCGGCTCGTGTTCGGCGACATCGCCGAGGGCGTGCTTGAGGTGAGCCTGGCGGCTGCGGCGTGCGACGAGGGCGACGGGGTGTTCGCCGCCTGCCATCGCTACCAGCAGGACTGGGACATCCCGGTACGGCTGGTGCCGGGCGCTGCGGGTGAGCTCCGCCTCGACCCGAGGGCGGTTCCCTGACCCCCGCGCACGTACCGGGACCGGCGTCCACGCGGCCCGATACTGTCGGTCCCCCCGTGCACACTGCCGCCATGACGACATTCACGCTCCACCCCGATGGCGCTTTCTCCCTGCGCGAGAGCGCCGAGTTCGGCTTCGGCCAGCGCGAAGGCGCCGCGTTCGACGGCACCATGCGGCTGGCGTTCTGCGTCGACGGTTACCGCGAGCACGCCGGCGTCGCCCTCACCCAGGACGAGCGCGGCGTGCACGGCGTGGCCACCGGCACCGCGCCGGTCGAGGCGGTGCGGGCGCAGACCGCCCGGATGCTCTCCCTCGACGCCGACGCCCGCGGTTACGAGGCGGTGGCGGCCCGCGATCCCGTCGTGGCCCGAGTGCTGGCCACCGCCCCCGGCCTGCGCCCGCCGCTGTTCCACTCGCCCTACGAGGCGGCGGCCTGGTGCGTGCTGTCGCTGCGGTGGAACGCGCGGCAGGCCGGCGCCGTCCGCGAACGCCTCGCACGCGCCCACGGCCGCGAGCTCGATGTGGCCGGCGATCGGATGGCCGCTTTCCCGACGCCGGAGCAGTTGCTCGCGGTCGGGTCGTTCCCCGGGATCCCCGAGGTCAAGCTCGAACGGCTGCACGGCGTGGCCCGGGCGGCGGCCAACGGCGAGCTCGACGCCGAGCGGCTGCGGCACGACGATCCCGGCGAAGCGATGGCCGGGCTGCGCCGCATCCCGGGCATCGGGCCGTTCTCCGCGTCGCTGATCCTCATCCGCGGATCCGGCGTGTGCGACGTGCCGGTCGAGCAGGAGCCACGGCTCGCCGCGACGGTCGGGCGGCTCTACGGCCTGCCGGGGCCGGCGTCCGCGGCTGATCTGGCCCGCATCGCCGAGGGGTGGCGGCCGTTCCGCACGTGGGTCGCGGTGCTGCTGCGGGCCGCGGGCGGGCGCGATCAGGTGGCCGGCCGGCAGGCGTCCTGAGCTCCGCCGCCGGCGCGGCACAGTAGCGTCGGACCGATGAGCGCACCCCGTCCCGGACCGCTGGCCGGCCTCACCGTCGTGGCGCTGGAGCAGGCGGTGTCGGCACCGCTCGCCACGCGCACCCTGGCCGATCTCGGCGCGCGGGTGATCAAGGTCGAGAACCCGCGCGGGGGCGACTTCGCCCGGCACTACGACGATGTCGTCAACGGGATGGCGGCGCACTTCGTCTGGGTCAACCGGAGCAAGGAGTCGATCACCCTCGATCTCAAGGACCCGCGCGGCCTCGAGGTGCTGCACCGGCTGCTGGCCGTCGCCGACGCGCTGGTCTCCAACCTCGCACCGGGCGCCACCGAGCGGCTCGGCGTCGGGCCGGCACGGCTCGCGGAGCGCCACCCGCACCTGGTCAGCGTCGAGATCTCCGGATACGGGCCGGGCGGCCCGCTGTCGGCGAAACGGGCCTACGACCTGCTGGTGCAGGCCGAGTCCGGAGCGGCGTCGATCACCGGTTGGGAGGGCGCTCCGGCGAAGGCCGGTCCCCCGATGGCCGATACCTCCAGCGGCCTGTACGCGGCGATCGCGGTGCTCGCCGGGCTGTACCGGCGGCAGGCGGGCGGGACGGGCGGGCCCGCCCACGTGGCGATGTTCGACGTGATGGTCGAGCTGATGGGCTACACGCTGCACTACACCCGCCACACCGGTGTGGAGCAGCAACCGCAGGGTCTGGGCTCCCCCGCCGTCGTCCCGTACGGCGCCTTCCCCACGGCCGACGGCCGCACGGTCGTCCTCGGCACCACCAACGACGCGGAGTGGTCGCGCCTGGCCCGTGAGGTGCTCGGCCGGCCCGACCTGGCCGACGACCCCCGCTACCGCTCCGGCACCGGACGCGTCGCCCATCGCGCCGAGCTGCACGGCGCCGTGGCCGACTTCTGCGCCCGCACCGACCTCGCGACGATCCAGAAGGCCGCCGACGCCGCGGGCATCGGCAACTCCCGCTACAACACCGCGTCCGAGGTGCTGGTCCACCCGCACCTGGCGGCCCGGGGCCGCTGGCGCGACGTCGGCACGCCGAACGGCCCGGTACCCGCCCTGCTCCCGCCGGTCGAATCCCCCGCCTGGGACAACCGGATGGACCCGGTGCCCGGCCTGGGCCAGCACACCGACGCGATCCTCCGCGAGCTGGGACTGGAAGCGCCATGATCGGCACGGGCGCCACCGTGCGGATCCCCACCGTCACACCGGATACTCCGGTCACCACCTGCTGCCGAGGGAGATCGACGTGGACGCCTCCGACCTGACCGCCATCCTCGCCTCGGTGCGTGAGTTCGTCCGTGCCGAGGTCGTCCCGCTCGAGGAGCAGATCGACACCGAGGATCGCATCCCCGACGCGATCATCGCGGCCTGCAAGGACATGGGGCTCTACGGCTTCGCCATCCCGGAGTCCTACGGCGGGCTGGGCATGACGCTGGAGGAGGAGTCGAAGCTCGCGTTCGAGCTGGGGTGGACCACTCCCGCGCTGCGGTCGCTGTTCGGCACCAACAACGGCATCGCCGGCCAGGTGCTGATCAAGGGCGGCACCGAGGAGCAGAAGGCGTCGTGGCTGCCGCGGCTGGCGTCCGGCGAGGTCACGGCGTCGTTCGGGCTCACCGAGGCCGACGCGGGCTCGGATCCGTCGGGCCTGGCCACCAGCGCGAGGCGCGACGGCAGCGACTGGGTGATCAACGGCTCCAAGCGCTACATCACCAACGCGCCCGTCGCCGACGTGATCATGATCTTCGCCCGCACCAACCCCGACGCGGTGGGCAACAAGGGCATCTCGACGTTCCTGGTGCGCGCCGGGACGCCGGGCCTGTCGATCGGCCCGAAGGACCGCAAGATGGGACAGGCCGGAACCTGGACCGCCGACGTCCACCTGGACGACGTGCGCGTGCCGGCCGACGCGCTGGTCGGTGGCGCGGACGGCCTGGACGTGGGCTTCCAGACCGCCGCCAGGTGTCTCGCGCACGGCCGCGCCCACATCGCCGCGCTCTGCGTGGGCATGGCCGGGCGGCTCGTGCAGGAGTCCGTGGAGTTCGCGATCACCCGCGAGCAGGGTGGCCGGCCCATCGCAGCGTTCCAGCTGATCCAGGGCCTGATCGCCGATTCCGTCACCGACCACTACGCCGGCCGCGCCCTCGTGCTCGACGTCGCGCGCGCCTACGACGCGGGCACCGACACGGTGCAGGGACCGTCCGCGGCCAAGTACTTCGCGTCCGAGATGGTGGGGCGGGTGGCCGACCGGGCGGTGCAGATCCACGGCGGTGCCGGCTACATCCGCGGGGTCGCGGTGGAGCGGTTCTACCGCGACGCCCGGCTCTTCCGGATCTACGAGGGCACCAGCCAGATCCAGCAGGTCATCCTCGCCCGCGGCGCGCTGGGCAAGGCCGCCCGCGCCTGAACGGACACGTTGACTTCTGCGTCGTTGCGCTCCTAACGTCGAGAGAACCCCAACGGCGAGGTGGTTCATGGCGCTCGACGAGGCAACCGCAGGATTCCTGACGCAGAGGGCGGAGTCGGGCGCTCGGCGCAACGCCGGCGCGTCCCCGCTGCAGGCGGCCGACCTCGCGGGCCGGCCGCCCGCCGTCGTCCTGACCGCCGAACACGATCCGCTGCGCGACGAGGGCGAGGCGTACGCGCAGCGGCTCCGCGACGCAGGCGTGCCCGTCGAGCACCGGCGTTTCGACGGCCAGATGCACGGCTTCTTCTCCATGGTCACCGTGCTGCCGTTGGCAGCGGCCGGGACGGCGTACGTGGCCGCGCAGGTCGACCGGCACCTGTCCGCCCAGCCGGCCGGAGCGAGGGAGCAACGATGACCGAGGACCTGGATGCCGTGATCGTGGGGGCCGGGCTGGCCGGGCTCTACCAGCTCCACACGCTGCGCGGGCTCGGGCTGAACGCCCGGGTGTTCGAGGCCGCCGACGGGGTCGGGGGCACCTGGTACTGGAACCGCTACCCCGGGGCCCGGTGCGACGTCGAGAGCCTGTCGTACTCCTACTCGTTCTCCCCGGAGCTCGAACAGGAGTGGAACTGGACGGAGAAGTACCCGACGCAGCCGGAGATCCTCGCCTACGTCAACCACGTGGCCGACCGCTTCGACCTGCGGCGCGACATCCGGTTCTCGACGCGGGTACGCAGCGCGGTCTGGGACGAGTCCGCCCGGCGCTGGCTGGTCACGACGGAGCAGGGCGACACCGTCTCCGCCCAGTTCGTGATCATGGCGACGGGGTGCCTGTCGGCGTCCAAGACCCCTGAGGTGCCCGGGATCGACACCTTCCACGGCCCGACCTACCACACGGGCCACTGGCCGCACGAGGGCGTTGACTTCACGGGGATGCGGCTCGGGGTGATCGGCACCGGCAGCTCCGGCATCCAGTCGATCCCGATCATGGCGGCGCAGGCCGCGGACACGACCGTCTTCCAGCGCACCCCGAACTTCTCGATGCCCGCCGGTAACCGCCCGCTGTCCGAGGCCGAGACCGCGCAGATGAAGGCCCACTACCGGGAGTGGCGCGAGGCCCAGCGCACGTCCGGCTTCGGCGTGCCGGTGGAGGTGGCCACCCAGTCTGCGCACGACGTCTCCGAGCAGGAGCGCACGGCGCGCTACCAGGCCGGTTGGGAGCAGGGCAACCTCGTGGCGATCCTGGGTGCCTACACCGACACCCTGGTCGACAAGGCGGCCAACGACACCGCGGCCGAGTTCATCCGGGAGAAGATCCGGGAGACGGTGCGGGACCCTGCGCTCGCCGAGGCGCTGTCACCACGCAGCTTCCCGTTCGGCACGAAGCGCCCGTGCCTCGACACCGGCTACTACGACACGTTCAACAAGGAGAACGTCCACCTCGTCGACCTGCGCAGAACCCCTCTGGTGAGGATCACCGAGAAGGGCGTGCGCACCTCGGACCGGGAGTACGAGTTCGACGCGATCGTGTTCGCCACCGGCTTCGACGCCATGACGGGAGCGCTCACGGCCATCGACATCCGCGGCCGCGACGGGGCGGTCCTGAAGGAGAAGTGGAGCGAGGGCCCGCGCACGTACCTGGGCCTGGCGATCGCCGGGTTCCCGAACCTGTTCACGATCACCGGGCCGTCGAGCCCTTCGGTGCTGAGCAACATGATGGTGTCGATCGAGCAGCACGTGGACTGGATCACCGACGCCATCGCGCACCTGCATGAGCAGGGCACGGCGGCGATCGAACCGACCGTCGAGGCGGAGGACGGCTGGGTCGCCCACGTGGAGGAGGTCGGCAACTACACCCTCTTCCCCACGGCCGACTCCTGGTACATGGGCTCCAACGTGCCGGGCAAGCCGCGCGTGTTCATGGCCTACATCGGCGGGGTCGGCGAGTACCGCAAGCACTGCGCGGAGATCGCGCAGAACGGTTACGAGGGCTTCCGCCTGACCCCGGCCACCACCGGCTGATCATCGCGATCATGTAACCGCCCTGGCGGCGAGGAAGGCGGCCAGCTCGGCGCCGTCCGGGCTCGTGGCCGGGCCCCGGCGGGTCACCGACAGCGCCGCCGCGGCGTTGGCGTGCCGGGCCGCGTCCAGCGGGTCCGCACCGCGGGCGAGAGCGGCCAGGAACACGCCGGTGTGCGCGTCACCGGCCCCGTTGGTGTCCACGGCGACCACCGGGAACCCCGGCACCCGGACGGCGGCAGCTCGCGTCGAGCGCCGGGTGTCCGGCGACCGGCCGGCGGCCCCCGCCCCCGACCGCCGACGGCCCTCGCGGCACGCCACGACGCAGCCGTCCGGACCGGTCCGCACCACCGCTCCCACCCGTCCCACCAACGCCACCGCGGCCGCCCCGGGATCCGCGCACCCGGTGAGCGCCGTCGCCTCGGTGGCGTTGGCCGTGAACCAGTCGACGCGCCCGCGCACCTCCGCGAGGTCGGCGGCGGTGGCGAGCGGTCCGGGGTCCAGCGCCACGAGGACGTCAGCGGGCAGGTCGCGGATCCACGCCGCCGGAGCCGTGGGGCGCAGCAGCCCGTACCCCGACACGAGGACGACGTCCCCGGCCGCCGGGTGCAGATCGTGCAGGTCGGCATCGGTGAGGGTGGTCTCGGCCCCCTGCCCGCTGACGAACGTGCGCTCGCCCTCGCCGTCGACCAGCCCCACCACCAGCCCGGTGTCGCGGTCCGGCCGCGGCGGGAGCACCACCTCGATGCCCTCCTCGGCCAGGGCGCGGCGGGCCAGGTCACCGAGCGGGCCGGAGCCGT
>JBBQEF010000265.1:0-8161 GCA_038320445.1 Mycobacteriales bacterium | reverse complement strand
GCACCGAACAGGGGTTCAACCCGTTGACGGTCGCGGTGCTCGACCCGGGTGGTGCGCTCGTGGCGCTCGGCCGCCAGGACGGCTCGGGTTTCCTGCGGCCCGATCTGGCCGTCGCGAAGGCGTCCGGTGTGCTCGCACTGGGCATGACGAACCGGGCGATCGCCGCGCGGGCAGCCGACTCCCCGGAGTTCTTCACCTCGGTCGCCGCACTCGCCGGGGGCAAGATCCTCTCGGTACCCGGCGGTGTCTTCGTGCGGGACGCCGACGGGGTGCTGCTCGGGGCCGTCGGCGTCACGGGCGACGCCTCGCTCAACGACGAGGCTGCGGCGCTCGCGGGCATCGCGGCGGCGCAGCTGGTGGCCCAGACCGGAGCCGAGTAGGTCATCCCGAGCTGATGGCACCGCTCACGGCAGACCGGACCAGCGCGGGGCTGGTCCTCGCGTTGGTCTCGGCCGTCACGTTCGGGCTGTCGGGCCCGTTCGCGAAGGCTCTGACGGAAGCGGGCTGGTCGGCATCGGGGACGGTGCTCGTCCGGCTCGCCGGCGCCGCGACGATCCTGCTGGTGGTGCTGGCCGTCCTGCGCCCCGGGGTGTTCGCCGCGATCCGGGCCGACGGTCCCGCGCTCGCCCTCTACGGCGTGGTCGCGGCGGCCGGGGTGCAGGTGGCGTTCGTCAACGCGCTGCAGTACCTGCCGGTGGCCGTGGCCCTGTTGCTGGAGTACCTCGGCCCGATCCTGGTGATCGTCTGGGTGTGGCTGGTGCGCCACCAGCCGCCGAGCGGTCGCACCGTCCTCGGTGCCGCCGTGGCGCTGGTCGGGCTCACCCTCGTCGTGCAGCTGTGGTCCGGGATCGGGCTGAGCACGCCGGGCCTGCTGTGGGGACTCACCGCCGCCGTCTGCCAGGCCTCGTACTTCCTCATGGCCGACCGCGTCGGCAGCGCCACTCCGCCGCTGGTGCTGGCCGGGGTCGGCATGACGGTCGGTGCGGCCGTCGTCGCGGCCCTGGGCCTGGCGGGCGTGCTGCCCATCGTGATCGACACCGCGGCGACCGGGGTGGTGCTCGGCGGGGTCGACGTCGGCTGGCCGGTGGCGGCGACGCTGCTCGTGGTCGTGGCGTCCGTGGTCGCGTACCTCACCGGGATCGCCGCGATCTCTCGGATCGGCGCGGCCCGGGGCTCGCTCGTGGCGCTGCTGGAGGTGGTGGCGTCGGCCGTCGCGTCCTGGCTGCTGCTGGGGCAGGTTCCCGCGCCCGTCCAGTTGCTCGGTGGCGTGCTCATCCTCGTCGGGGTGGCACTCACGGTTCCGGTGTCAGGCGGTACTCGGCCGCAGCCGCAGTGACGGCGGCAGCGTCCCCGACTCGTGGGCGACCTCGACGCTCATGACCATGCTGCGCAGGTCGGCCGGCAGGGTCTCGGCGATCGCGGCCAGCGTGCGGCGCATCGACCGGCGCCCCCCGTCGATCTCGAGCGCACCGGTGGCGCCGACCGCTCCGAGCAGCGCCGCGCAGACGGCGCCGGGGACGTCGCACTCGCGCGGCTTGCGCACCATGTGCTCGAGCCGCACGCGCGGCCCCGCTGCGGCCAGCAGGTTCGCGGCGGGGTAGCGGTGGGTGCGGCCGACGAGGCCGCGGGAGCGCACCAGGATGCCGGACCCGACCAGCCGGGCCGCGACGAGCTCGTAAAGGGCGTCCCCGATGGCGGCCAGCCAGGTCGGCACCCCGTAGGAGCCGGACTGGCGGCTGATGCTGTCGACGACGAACGCCGAGATCTCGTCGCTGCCGGGCACCCCGGCCCGGCCCATCACGACCAGGTCGTTCTCCATGGTGATGCGATCGGCGAGGATCAGCTCCGCCAGCTCCGCACCGACGATCGCGCACCGCATCGCGGTGGGCCCGACCGCGGCCTTGCCGCTGAACGGGTCGTGCAGGATCAGGAAGATCCGGGCGGCGAGCTTGTCCTGCGGACGGTTCGCCCTGGTCATGGTGTCCTCTGGTCAGGTGAACCGAACCGGGTGCCGCCGGCCAGCGCCGTGGCGACGAACGCCACCACGATGGCCACCAGCACCCCCAGGTTCGCGGAGGCCCACGGACCGGTCGTGCCGCCGAGGTCCAACGGGCCGAGGAGGTAGCCCTGCCAGGACAGCCAGCCGGCGCTCGTGTTGGTGACGAGGCCCCACCCGAGCGCGGTGCTCACCAGCACGACCGCGATGGGGAACGGCCGCACGTCGCCGTAGCGGCCGGCCAGGCGGAACAGGTCGTTCTCGTCGTAGTCGCGCCGCCGCAGGGCCAGGTCGGCGAGGATCACCCCGCACCAGGCGGCCACGGGCACGCCGAGCGTGATGAGGAACCCGGTGAACTGGGGCAGGAAGCTCCCGCTGACGAACACGACGTAGACCGTCCCCAGCACCATGATCACGCCGTCGATGAGAGCGGCGGCCGGCCGCGGCACCCGCACCCCGGCGGCGAGCAGCGCCAGGCCGGACGAGTAGATGTCCAGCACCGCGCCACCGATCAGGCCCAGCACCGCCACCAGCGCGAACGGCACGAGGAACCACGTCGGCAGTGCCATGGCCAGCGCGCCGACCGGATCCGTGACGATGGCCGCGCAGAACTCGGCCGAGGACGCCGCGAGCATCAGCCCGAACCCGAGCAGCACCACCGGGGCGAGCGACGCCCCGAAGGCCGTCCAGCCGACCACCCCGCGGCTGGACGCGGTGCGCGGCAGGTAGCGGGAGTAGTCGGCGGCGACGTTGACCCAGCCGAGCCCGAACCCGGTCACCAGGAAGACGACGGCGCCGATCACCTCCTGCGCGGTCCCGGCCGGAACGGCGAGCACCGCGTCCCAGTTCACCGTGGGGGCCACCAGCACGACGTACACAGCCGTGAGCGCGGCCGTGACCACGGTGATGATCGTCTGGAGCTTCATGATCACGTCGAAGCCGAGCACCCCGGAGGTGACGATCATCGTGGCGACCACGGCGAGCGCGACCGCCTGAGTGGTCGGGCCGCCACCCCAGCCGAGGCGGTCGAAGACGGTGGCGGTGGCGAGCGTGGCGGTGACGGTCAGCACCGTCTCCCAGCCGACTGTGAGCAGCCATGAGATCACAGCGGGTAACCGGTTGCCGCGGACACCGAACGCGGCTCGCGAGAGAACCATCGTCGGCGCCGATCCGCGCTTGCCGGCCAGTGCGACGAACCCGCACAGCAGGAACGAGACCACGACGCCGACGACACCGGCGATCAGGGCCTGCCAGAACGAGATGCCGAAGCCGAGCGCGAACGCTCCGTAGGACAGCCCCAGTACCGACACGTTCGCGCCGAACCAGGGCCAGAACAGCTGCCGGGGGCTGCCGCGGCGCTCGGCGTCGACGATGATGTTGATGCCGTTGCCCTCGACCCGGAATCCGCCCCCGCCGCTCCCGCCGAGGCCCACCATGACGGGCCGATCCCCGACACCATGGCGTGCGGCCCTCATCTCGCGGGTCCCCTTCACGGTCCGGCGGAGGAATCGGGCAGACCACATCCGCTACTGGGCGTAACGGTAGTGGGTGGAGGGACCGACCGGAACACGTGCGGTCGAGCGCGGGGACGACCGGCGGCTCCGGCCACGGCGCAAACCCTCCGATCGGCGGCGCCGGGAGTGACGCGGGCCACCTAGGGTCGCTGTACAGGATCCGACGACGGGAGTGGCCATGAGTCGCAGCGACATCGAGTTCGACGCCGAGGGCGTGACGTTGCGGGGGTGGTTCTACCGTGCGGACGGCGCGTCCGGCCGCGCTCCCACCGTGGTCATGGCGCACGGCTTCTCGGCCGTGAAGGAGATGTACCTCGACGCGTTCGCCGACGCGTTCGCCGCCGCCGGGCTGAACGCGCTGGTCTACGACAACCGCAACTGCGGCGCGAGCGATGGTGAGCCGCGTCAGGAGCTCGACCCGTGGGCGCAGGTGCGCGACTATCGCCACGCGATCACCTACGCGAGCACCCTCGACGAGGTCGACGCCACCCGGATCGGGGTGTGGGGCAGCAGCTACTCCGGCGGGCACGTGCTGGTGGTGGGCGCGATCGACCGCAGGGTCAAGGCCGTCGTGGCGCAGGTTCCCCTGGTCAGCGGCTCGGCGAACATCGGTGAGCTCGTCCGCGCCGATTTCCGCGCCGGCTTCCGGGCGATGTTCGACGCCGACCGCGCCGCGCGGTACGCCGGCGACCCACCCGCGATGGTGCCTGTCGTCGACGAGGACCCGCTGGCGCCCTCCGCCCTGCCCACCCCGGACTCCTGGACCTGGTTCACCGAGACCGGCAAGCTCCGCGCGCCGTCGTGGCGCAACGAGGTGACGCTGCGCACCGTCGAGATGCTGGGGGAGTACGAGCCCGGCGGCTACATCGGGCGGATCAGCCCGACGCCGCTGTTGATGGTGGTGGCCCGCGAGGACCACCTCACGCCCGCACACCTGGCGATCGACGCCTACGAGAACGCACGCGAGCCCAAGAAGCTGGTGATCGTGCCCGGCGGGCACTTCGACGCCTACATCGACGGGTTCGAGGAGGCCAGCGCCCCGGCGCGGGACTGGTTCGTCGAGCACCTGGGGTCGGCTACGCGCTGAAGAACGTCACTCCGGGCCCGTACACCCCGTCTTCCTCGGTCTCGGACGACACGACGAACGAGCGGCCCGGGAAGGCGTCGGCCAGAACTCCACGCCGGCAGGCTGCGACCGATCGGGCCAGTTCCTCGAAGTGCGGTCCGAGCTCGTCGCACCGTCGCTGGGCTGCTTCCCAGGCGGCGGCCTCGTTGGCGATCGAACCGGCCAGCTCCGTCTTGCGCGCGTCGGCGTCGGGTCCGTCGTGATGCCCTCGTCGACAGCGGTCGCTGTTGCGGTCGCGATGTCGCAATGAAGGGCTGTGGCTCGGGCCCGCAGATCATCCGGGCGGGCCTGGATCGCCGCGACGTCGGCCGCGTATTCCGCGAGGGCGGCAGCCGCGGCCTGCATGTCCTCACCGGCTGAGGCCGACACCGCCTTCACCGCACCGGTCGCGGCCAGGAGCTGGTCCGCCTCGGGTGCCCGGTAGACCGCCGCCAGGCCCTGCCACGTTGTGTTGATCCGTTCGCCGGTCGCGGCGAAGCCGGCTCCGGCGGCACGGATCGCGTCGGCGTGGTCCGCGAGCGCCGCCCTGTCGCCGGGGATGTACAGAACGCCGGCCGGGCCGACCACAGCGCCTCCCTCCGGCCGGTTTGTGTCGGCACGAGGGACACGGAATCCACAGGAGAACGGTTCAGCGAACGCGCCGCCCGGCTACATGTTGCGCCGGTACTGGCCCCCGACCTCGAAGAACGCGTCGGTCAGCTGCCCCAGCGAGCACACGCGGGCGGCCGTCATCAGCTCGTCGAACACGTTGCCGTCGCCCGTCGCCACGTCCTGCAGGCGCCGGATCGACTCCTGCGCCTCGCCCTTGTGCCGGGCCTGGAAGTCGGCGAGCCGGTCGAGCTGGCTCTGCTTCTCCGCCTCGGTGGCGCGGGCCAGCTCGATCTCGTGGGGCGGCTCGTCGGACTCGGGCTTGGTGAATGTGTTGACCCCGACGATCGGCAGCGAGCCGTCGTGCTTGCGGTGCTCGTAGAGCATCGACTCGTCCTGGATCCGGCCGCGCTGGTAGCCGGTCTCCATCGCGCCCAGTACGCCGCCGCGCTCGCCGATCCGGTCGAACTCGGCCAGCACGGCCGCCTCGACGAGGTCGGTGAGCTCGTCGATGACGAACGACCCCTGTAGCGGGTTCTCGTTCATCGACAGCCCCCACTCGCGGTTGATGATCAGCTGGATGGCCATTGCGCGGCGCACGGACTCCTCGGTGGGCGTGGTGACCGCCTCGTCGTAGGCGTTGGTGTGCAACGAGTTGGCGTTGTCGTAGAGCGCGCAGAGCGCCTGCAGCGTGGTGCGGATGTCGTTGAAGTTCATCTCCTGCGCGTGCAGCGACCGGCCGGAGGTCTGCACGTGGTACTTGAGCTTCTGGCTCCGCTCTCCTGCACCGTAGCGTTCCCTCATCGCCACGGCCCAGATCCGCCGCGCCACCCGTCCGATCACGGAGTACTCGGCGTCCATGCCGTTGGAGAAGAAGAACGACAGGTTCGGCGCGAAGTCGTCGATGTCCATGCCGCGCGCGAGGTAGCTCTCCACGTAGGTGAAGCCGTTGGAGAGCGTGAATGCGAGCTGGCTGATCGGGTTCGCCCCGGCCTCGGCGATGTGGTAGCCGGAGATCGAGACGGAGTAGAAGTTCCGCACCTTGTGGCGGATGAACCACTCCTGGATGTCGGCCATCATCCGCAGCGAGAACTCCGTGGAGAAGATGCAGGTGTTCTGGCCCTGGTCCTCCTTGAGGATGTCGGCCTGGACGGTGCCGCGCACGTTCGCCAGCGCGAACGCTGTCAGCTCCTCGCGCTCGGCCCCGTCGGGCTCGCGGCCCTCCTCGTCGCGGAAGCGCTCGATCTGCTGGTCGATCGCGGTGTTGAGGTAGTAGGCGAGGATCGTCGGCGCCGGGCCGTTGATCGTCATCGACACCGAGGTGGTGGGCGAGGTGAGGTCGAACCCGCCGTAGAGCACCTTCATGTCCTCGAGCGTCGCGATCGAGACGCCGGACGTCCCGACCTTGCCGTAGACGTCCGGGCGCGTGTCCGGGTCACGGCCGTAGAGCGTGACGGAGTCGAACGCGGTGGACAGGCGTTTCGCGTCGGAGTCGGCGGACAGGAGCTGGAAGCGCCGGTTGGTGCGGAACGCGTCGCCCTCGCCGGCGAACATCCGGGCCGGGTCCTCGCCCTCGCGCTTGAACGGGAACACCCCTGCCGTGAACGGGAACCTCCCGGGCAGGTTCTCGTCGCGCAGGAAGCGCATCAGGTCGGCGTCCTCGGTGAACCGCGGCAGCGCCACCCGGCGGATCTTGGAGCCGGAGAGGGTCTCGCGGGTGAGCTGCGTGCGCAGCTCCCTGTCACGGATCTTCACCACCAGCTCGTCGCCGGAGTAGTCCTCGACGACCTCGGGCCAGGTGTCGAGCAGCTCGGCGGCCTCCGATGCCAGCGCCTTCTCGGCGGTCGCGAGGGCCTCGTCGACGGCCTCGCCCACCAGCTGCCTGGCCGTGCGCAGGTGCTGACGCGTGCGCGCGGCGGCGACGGCCTTCTCGGTCGCCTCGTGGTAGTCGCGGACGGTGGCGGCGATGTCGGAGAGGTAGCGGGTCCTGTGGGACGGGATCACCGCGGCGTGCTCCGACGAGGTCTTCCGGTCGGTGCGCGGGAGCCGCCCCTCGCCCGTCACCAGCCCGTTCTCGCCGAGGATCGCGACGAGGTACTGGTAGAGCGCGGTGACGCCGTCGTCGTTGAACGTGGCGGCGCTCGTGCCGTAGACCGGCATGTCCTCCCACGTGGACCCGAACGCCTCGCGGTTGCGCACGAGCTGGCGGCCGACGTCGCGGCGGGCGTCCTCGGCCCCGCGGCGCTCGAACTTGTTGATCGCGACGGCGTCCGCGAAGTCCAGCATGTCGATCTTCTCGAGCTGGGACGCGGCACCGAACTCGGGTGTCATCACGTACAGCGAGCGGTCGACGAACGGCACGATCGCGGCGTCGCCCTGCCCGATGCCGGGGGTCTCGACGATCACCAGGTCGAAGGCGCCGGCCTTGAGCACCGCGAGGACGTCGGCGAGCTGCTGCGGGAGGTGCCCGTCGTCGGAGCGGGTGGCCATCGAGCGGAAGAACACCTGGTCACCGGCGAGGGAGTTCATCCGGATCCGGTCCCCGAGCAGCGCGCCGCCGCCCCTGCGCCGGGTCGGGTCCACGGCGAGCACGGCGATGCGGAGCTTGTCCTCCTGGTCGAGGCGGAAGCGGCGCACGAGCTCGTCGGTGAGCGACGACTTGCCCGACCCGCCGGTGCCGGTGATGCCCAGCACGGGGACCTGGCGGCGCGGCGTCAGATCGAGCCCCGCGGGCAGCCGTCCGGTCTCGGCGAGCGTCAGGGCACGGGCCAGGGTGGCCGGCTCTCCGGTGAACAGCCCGTCGAACGAGGGTCGCGTGCTGGCCCGAGCGTCGACGCCGCGGGTCGGCGGGGTGGCCGCCAGGTCGACGTCGCATTCCCGGATCATCAGGTTGATCATCCCGCGCAGACCGAGCTGCTGCCCGTCCTGGGGCGAGAA
>JBBQEF010000264.1:0-8208 GCA_038320445.1 Mycobacteriales bacterium | reverse complement strand
CCCGTGACGGGGGGCTTGGTCCGGGTCAAGGTCGCCCTGAGCGACGGTGGCATCGTCCACGCGACACCGGAGTTCGACGACGCCGCCTCGGTCGCCGCGACGAGCGATCGCCCCGTGCGCGACGTCCTCGAGGACGCCGTCGCCGCGGCGGTCGGCGCGGGCCTGGTTCCCGGGGCGCCTGCTCCCGGATGACTGGGGCAGTGGAGTCAGGTGCGGACCGGGGCGGCGATCTGGGCGGCGAGGTGGCCCGCGCCGTACCCGTTGTCGATGTTGACCACGCCCACGCCGGGTGCGCACGAGTTGAGCATCGCCAGCAGCGCGGCGATGCCACCGAACGCCGCGCCGTACCCGACCGAGGTCGGGCAGGCGATGACCGGTCTGGGTGACAGCCCGGCGACCACGCTGGGCAGCGCACCGTCCATCCCGGCGACGACGACGACGACCCGCGCCGACCGGAGCAGCTCCAGCCTTCCCAGGACCCGGTGCAGCCCGGCGACGCCGACGTCGACCACCAGCTCCGTGGGCCGCCCGAGGTGGGCTGCCGTCAGGGCGGCCTCACGAGCCACCGGAAGGTCCGAAGTCCCGGCGCAGAGCACGGCGACCAGCCCCCCGGTAGGTGTCGGTGGGTCGGCCGGCCAGGCGACCAGGCGCGCGTCGGCGTAGTGGACGCCGTCCGGCAGCTCCTCCAGGATGGCGACGACGTGGTCGGGTGCGGCCCGGGTGAACAGCGCCGGCGTCCCGCGCCGGCGCAGCTGTGCGGCGACGGCCGCAACCTGGTCGGCGCTCTTGCCCTCGCAGTAGATCGCCTCGGGGTAGCCCCTGCGGGCTGCCCGGTCATGGTCCAGATCCAGGAACGACGACACGGCTGCCGGCGGTGACCAGTCCTCACCCATGGGCGGGCGCGTCGCTGGAGCGGAGGGCGCGCAGCGTGAATGCTCCCGACTGCATCCCAGCAAGGTCGAGGGCGACGTACCGGAACCCAGCGGCCCGGACCGCGCCGAGCAGCTCGGCGCGGGCAGGGTCACCCGCCGCGCGGGCGAGGTCTGCCAACGGCAGCTCCAGCCGGGCGATCTCGCCGTGGTGCCGCACCCGCACGTCGTCGAAACCGAGCCGCCGCACTGCGGCCTCGGCGGACTCGACCTGCCGGAGCTTGACCGGGTCGACCTCGCTGAAGTGGGGGATCCGCGACGCCAGGCAGGGCGCCGCCGGTTTCTCGGCGCAGGGCAGGCCGAACGCACGGGCCATCTGGCGCACGGCGAGCTTGTCCAGGTCGGCGTCCGCCAGCGGCCGTAGGACCCGGTGCTCCGTCGCCGCACGGGCGCCGGGCCGGTCCGGCCGGCGTGCGTCGTCGGCGTTCTCGCCGTACGCCACGGCAGACAACCCGTGCGCCGAGACCACGTCGGCGGAGATCCGGGTGAACAGCTCGTCCTTGCAGTGGAAGCACCGGTCCGGCCCGTTCGCCCGGTACGCCGGGACGTCACCTTCGCGGGTCGGGACCTCGACGAGGGACGCCCCGACGGCGGCGGCGACGTCGTGCGCGGCGACGCGCTCGTCGGCGGCGAGGCTCGGCGAGACGCCCAGCACCGCGACGACGCGGCCCGCACCCAGCACCCGGACGGCCAGCGCGAGCACCAGCGTCGAGTCGACGCCGCCGGAGAACGCCACCCCCAGGCGGTCGACGCCGCGGAGCAGCTCCCCCATGCCGGTGAGCGCGTCGGGGACGGTCGTACCTTCGGTCACGGCTGGAGCCGCCTTCCGTGTTGTTCAGCGCAGCCTGAAGAGGACCTCCCCCGCCCGCGGGACGACGAGCGTGGCGGGGTCGGCCTCGCAGGCACCGACGTCGACTCCCGCCGGATCGAGGTAGCCCAGGTTCGCCGCGCGGCACACCTGCTCCGGGATGCCGGTGGCCAGGGTGACCCGCACGCGCAGCTCCTCGACCCCCGTCGCGGCGTCGTAGGTCCCGGCGCCGCGCAGGTGCGTCGAGTGTGCGAGCACGGCCCAGTGGAGGTGGCGGAAGCGGTCCCACTGCGCGGTGAAGTAGTCGCGGCAGTGGTAGCCGATCTCCGCGATCTCGTGGTGCGTGGCCGAGAACCCGGTGATGTGCGGCGCGTAGAGGATCACCTCACCGCCGTCGGCGACGACGGGTTCGACCTTGTAGAACCCCTTGGCGCCGGTCCAGATGTCGTCGTACATCGTCGGGACCAGCGAGAGGACGCGGTGGACGGGACGGTCGAGGTAGGTGACGTGGGTGGCCGCGCAGACCTCGGCCGCCGAGGCCCACGACGCGACCGGGTCGCCGAACGACACCGCGTGCAGCGCGGTGGTGCCGGCCTCCCCCACGACGCAGAACGCCAGCCGCTCGGCCGGGATGAGCGCGGCGGCCTCGTCGATGAGCGCCCGCACCGGCGTGACCGCCGTGGTGCCGATGATCTCCGCGGAGGTGATGAGGGCGCCGAGCCAGTGGGAGATGTCGATGATCTCCTGGCCCGCGACACCCGGGACGAAGTACTTGTTGCCCCCGGAGATGCCGACGACCTCGTGGGGCAGCACCGGCCCGACCACGACGGCGACGTCGTGCTCGACCACGGCCCGGTTGAGCCGCACCCGCACGTCCTGGTCGAGCCGTCCCTCCGACAGCTCGCACACCCGCTCCGCCGCGACGACGCCGAGATCGGCGAACGTGGACGGCTCCCACCACTCGTGGTTGCGGACGGTCAGGCCGGGATAGGTCGCCCCGATCCGGCCCGGCGCGTAGCCGAGGTGGCGGGCGAGCGCCTCGTCGTCCATCGGGGTGTGGGTGCCCAGCGCGACGATCACGGTCATCGCCGAGGCCCGCCCGTGCAACGCCCCGTGGACGGCGCGCAGGAGCAGCGGGAGCGGGCAGCTGCGGGTGCCGTCGGGCACGAGGATGCAGACGCTCCGGCCGTCGAGATCGCGGGCCGCGAGCTGCTCGCGGACGAACGTCTCCACCTCGTCCGGGGCGAGCACGCCGTCGGGCCCGCCGAGCCTGGTCGCGGTGGCGGTCCCGGTCATGCCGCCACTGTGACGCCGCGCCTCGGCCCAGGGCAAGGTCGGGTGCACCTACGATGCCGCCATGCGCGGCGTCACGACGGTCCCGGAGCAGCCGTGACGCCGTCCCGTGCGACCGAAGGGCGCCCCGCGGCGCCGGTGCGCGCCGTCCACCTCGGGCTCGGCAACTTCTTCCGCGCCCACCAGGCGTGGTACACCGAGCACGCCCCCGACTCCGACGAGTGGGGGATCGCGGCGTTCACCGGCCGCTCCCCCGGGCTCGCCGCGCGCCTGCGCGCGCAGGACGGGCTCTACACGCTGCTCGTCCGGGGAGCGGGGGGCACCAGGACGGAGGTCGTGTCGAGCATCAGCGCGGTGCACGCCGCCGGCGACCTCGACGCGCTCCGGCGGTACTTCTCCTCCTCCGCCGTCGCCGTCGTGACGATCACGGTGACCGAGGCCGGGTACTGCCGCGACGGCAACGGTGGGCTCGACACCGCAGCCCCCGCCGTCGCGGCCGACATCGCGGCGCTCGCCGGGGACCCCCTCGGCGGCGAGGTGGGCACGACCCCCGGCCGGCTGGTGGCGGGCCTGCTGGCGCGGCGGGCGGCCGGTGCCGGGCCGATCGCCGTCGTGCCGTGCGACAACGTCGGAGACAACGGGGCGATGGTCCACCGCATCGTGACCGGGCTGGCGACGCGGGTCGACGCCGGCCTCGTGGGATGGATCGACGACCACGTGTCGTTCGTGACCACGACGGTGGACCGGATCACACCGCGCACCACCGACGACGACGTGGCCGAGGCGGGCGACCAGCTGGCCGTCGCCACCGAACCGTTCGCCGAGTGGGTGCTGGCCGGCGACTTCCCCGGCGGCCGTCCCGCGTGGGATGCGCGGTACGTCGACGACGTCCGGCCGTTCGAGACGCGGAAGCTGTGGCTCCTCAACGGGGCCCACTCGATCATGGCCTACGCCGGCTCGATCCGCGGCCACGTCACGGTCGCCGACGCGATCGCCGACCCGGAGGTCGCCGGCTGGGTCGAGGAATGGTGGGACGCGGCCGCACGCCACCTGACGCTCCCCGCCGCGGACGTCGAGGCGTACCGCCGGGCGTTGCTCGGCCGGTTCTCCAACCCGCAGATCCGCCATCTGCTCGCCCAGATCGCCGCCGACGGCTCCCAGAAGGTGCCGATCCGGGCCCTGCCGGTGCTGCTCGCGGAGCGCGCGGCCGGGAGCCTGCCCGAGGGTGTGACCCGCCTCCTCGCCGCCTGGGTCGCGCACCTGCGCGGCCACGGCGTACCGGTCACGGACGCCCACGCGGACGAGGTCACGGCACTGGCGGTGGGCACCGTCCACGAGGCCGTCGCCACCACCCTCGCCTGGCTGGGCGTCGACGACGGTGAGGTCGCCGCGCAGGTCGAGCGGCAGGTCGTCGACCTGGTCGCGTCCGAGGCCGCGCTCAGGTGCCGGCCGCCGCGATGAGCCCGGTGGACGGCAGGCTCGGGTCGAGCACCCCCCGCACGGTCTCCGCGATCGGACCGTCAGCGGCCCGAACCCGCGTCCACCCATGCGGCGGCGGGGATCTGCGGCAGCGCCCGCCGCACCTCGTCCATCAGGTCCGAGACGAAGAGCAGCACCACGTCCGGCTCCGCCGCCACCAGTGCGTCGGTCCCGACGATCGGGACGTCGGTGCCGGGCATCCGCTTGCCCTGCTTCGACGCCGACGCATCCGCCACTCCGGCCAGCACGCCCGCGTTCGCGCCGGCCAGGCTGAGCAGCGCCACGGCCCGCGACGCGGCGCTGTAGCCGTACACCCGCCTGCCCTGAGCGGCGAGCTGCGCGAGCCGGTCGCGCAGCCCGTCGGCGGTGCGACGCACGGAGTCCTGCAGGTCGGCGAACGCGTCGGCCCGCAACACGCCCACCGCGCGCTCGGCGTCGCAGATCTCGCGGACGGACGGATCGGCCGTGCCGCCGCGCGACGCCGTCACCGCGACCGTGCCGCCGTAGAGGTCGAAGCGCTGGGCCGAGGTGGCGGTGAGGCCGACGGCGGCGAGCATGTCGACCATCGCCGGTGTCGAGTAGTAGGCGTAGTGGCCCGAGCGCACCGCGTTCCACTGCGAGCCGGCGAGGATGGCGGCGAGCGAGTGGTACTGGACGACCAGCACGCCGTCGGGCGCGAGGGCGTCGGCGCGGGCCTGGAGCGCGGCACGCTGGTCGGTCTCGTGCATCACGCCGAAGCAGCCGTCCACCACCACCGCGGCCGGCTCGCCACCGGTCCCGCTGTGCAGGCCGTGCTCGGCCAGCAGGTCCACCCACGTGCCGCCGTGCGGGCTGGGGAACTCCACGACGGGTCCCGACGCGGGCAGCACCCCGGCCTTGACCAGCGCCTCGACCGCGTCACGGCGCTGCTCGGTGAGCGCTGCGGGCTCGTCGCCGAGCGCGTCCTCCGGGACGACGTCGTCGTCGGCGAGCTGCGCGAGCCCGCACGCGGCACACAGCCACAGCCGCAGGACGAACCGCGCGTCCGGACCGGGATCGGTGACGGGCGGGAAGAACTCCGACGACGGCTGCGCGCCGAGGTCGAGCACGAGCGCGCCGTCGGAGGAGCGGCAGAAGCGGCACACGATCACGCTCGGGACTCTAGGGCGCGGCTGCTCACCCCGGCGGCCGGGAGGGACGGTAGCTTCCCGCGGTGCAGGTTCTCCCCACCGAGCTCCCCGGGCTCCAGCTCCTCGTCCCCACCCCGCACCGCGACGACCGCGGCTTCTTCTCCCGCACGTTCGACGCCGCCACGGCCCGGTCGGCCGGGATCGACCCGGACGCCTTCCTCCAGGACTCGCAGTCGCGCAGCCGCGGCGGCGTGATCCGCGGGATGCACGGGCGCCGCGGCCGCGGCGAGGCGAAGCTCGTGCGCTGCGCCCACGGCGCGATCCAGGACGTCGTGGTGGACATCCGGCCGGACTCGCCCACGTTCGGGCGCTGGCAGTCGTTCCGGCTCGACGACGAGACGCTGCACACGCTCTACATCCCGCGCGGGTTCCTGCACGGGTTCCAGGCCCTCACCGAGGTGGCCGACGCGTGCTACCGGATCGACGCCGAGCACGACCCGGCCGAGGACGTCGGGGTGCGGTGGGACGACCCGGACCTGGCCATCGCCTGGCCGCAGCCGCCGACGGTCGTCAGCGAGCGGGACCGGGCCGCGGGGTCATGGGCCGAGCTGCGCGGCCTGCTCGGGTGACGCCACGAGCGGTGCCGCGACGCCGTTGCAGCAGCTACTCGACGCGCGGGTCGTCCAGCACCTGCACGGCGGCGGCGGTGTCGGCGTCGGGGTCGTTGTCCACGACCAGCACCGACAGCCGCGGGTGCTCACTGCGCAACAGGCTGCGCAGGCACCGGCCGAGGCTCACCGAACGGCTGCGGGTGGCGACGACCACGGTCAGGCCCCGGCCGACGGAGCGCAGCGGGGGGCGCGGCCAGGACGTCACGACCCAGCTCACCGTGGACGGTCGCCAGGATCGTCCGGGCGGCCGCGTAGCCGCCGACGAGGGGGACGGTCACCTGACGGACGGGCACGCCATCGACGGTGACGAGCAGCAGCGCCGACGTGAACGTGCGCGCCACCGCCACCGGTAGCCTCGGTGGGTGCCCGAGCCGGTTGTCGTCACCGATCTGCGGGAGCCGCTGATCGTCGTGCACCGGCGGATGATGCGCGCCCGGCTCGTGCTGATGGCGGTCTGGATCGCCGGCTGGATCGTGGCCGGGGCGCTCTACCGCCAGGGCTGGCTGGCCACGGGCATCCTGCTGGCCACCGGGCCCGCGGTCTGGGTCGGCTACTTCGCGGTGACGGCACGCCGCACGCCCCGCCGCCGCGTTCCCGTCACCCGGGCAGCACTACCCGCGGCAGGAGATCGGTGACCCTTCCGTACCGCGCCTCCCGCGACCTCCACTCACGCGGATAGCCCAGCGACGCCTCCACGAACCGCACCCCGTCCTCGATGATCACGCGCGGGATGTGCAGGTGCCCGTAGACCACCGCCGCGGCGCGGTAGCGGACGTGCCAGTCGGCCGTGGCCTCGGTGCCGCACCACAGCGCGAACTCGGGGTGGCGCAGCACGCGCGTCGGGAGCCGGGTGAGCGGCCAGTGGTTCACCAGCACGGTGGGCAGGTCGGGGTCGATCGCGTCGAGCCGCCGCTCGCTCTCGGCCACCCGCGTCCGGCACCACTCGGCACGGGTGGGATGGGGATCCGGGAACAGCAGGTGCTCGTCGGTGCACACCACCCCGGCGCGGTAGGCGGCCGCCAGCCCCTCGTCGGACGTCGTGGTCCCCGCGGGCAGGAACGTGTAGTCGTAGAGCAGGAACAGCGGCGCGACGACCACCGGCCCGCCGGCGCCCTCCCACACCGGGAACTCGTCCTCCGGGGTCAGGACGCCGATGTCGCGGCAGGCCGCGACCAGATGGCGGTAGCGGTGCTCGCCGCGCAGCGACACCGGGTCCTTCGTGCGCGTCCACAGCTCGTGGTTGCCCGGCACCCAGATCACCCGGGCGAACCGCTCGCGCAGCGACCCCAGCACCGCTGCCACGTCGCCGGTCTGCTCGGCGACGTCCCCGGCGACGATCAGCCAGTCGCCGTCGGAGGCGGGGCGCAGCCCGTCCGCGATCGCCCGGTTCTCCGGGTACCGCACGTGGAGGTCGCTGACGGCCAGCAGCCGTGGATCGGTCACGCACCCAGTCGTACAGGAGAGGGTGGCCGATCCGGGCTGCCGCCGGTAGCTTGGGCGATGGTTACCACGGGTAAGTAGAGCGGAGGCCCGGCGATGGCGGGTATGGCGTACGTGCGGCGCGGTATCCGGTGGGCCCTGCGGCACGCGCTGTTCAAACGGGCCATCGGGCGGCAGGCCGCGGCAGGCGACCTCTCCGCCCGCCTGATGGTGGATCCGGCCGTGGCTGCGGACCCGTACCCGCTGTACGACGAGCTGCGCGCCCAGGGCCGGCTGGTCCACGGCCACCTGGTGCTCAGCACCGCCCATCACGACGTCGGCACCGCCGTTCTGCGCAGTCCCGATTTCGGTGTGGTCGGCGGGCCGGGCGGGCGCACCCCGGCCGTGTTCCGGTACGCGATCAAGGCGGGCGGGAGCGGTCCGCTCGGCCCGGCCGAACCCCCGTCGATGCTCGCCACCGACGCCCCCGACCACACCCG
>JBBQEF010000263.1:0-8210 GCA_038320445.1 Mycobacteriales bacterium | reverse complement strand
GGCGCGGTCGTGCTGGCCGCCGGCCTGCTCGTCGGCTCGGGCGCCGGGCTGCTCGGCGCCCGCCGGGTGAAGATGACCGCGATGCCGCAGCTGGTCAGCGTCTTCAACGCCGTCGGTGGCGGCGCGGCCGCGCTCATCGCGTTCGGCGACGCCATCGGGCACGCGGGCTCCTTGCCGCTCGCCGGCCAGCCGGTCAGCACCACTCTCACCACCTCGCTCGACCTGCTCATCGGCGGGATCACGTTCTCCGGCTCGCTCATCGCCGGCGCCAAGCTCGCCGGGCGCATCCCGGGCCGGCCGCTGAGCTTCCCCGGGGCGCGGGCGCTCAACGTGGTCCTCGCGGTGGTGGCCGTCGCCTCCGCGGTGGTCTACACGACCGGCCACGGCGGCGTGCCCGTGCTGTGCGTGCTGACGGTGGCCGCGCTGGGTCTCGGCGTGCTCGGCACGCTGCCGATCGGTGGTGCCGACATGCCCGTGGTGATCTCGCTGCTCAACGCGTTCACCGGCACCGCTGTCGCGATGGCCGGGTTCGTGATCGACAGCACCCCGCTGATCATCGGTGGCGCGCTCGTCGGGGCGGCGGGCGGCATCCTGACCAAGCTCATGGCGGATGCGATGAACCGGTCGCTGCTCAGCATCATCGCGGGCGGCTTCGGCACCGGCGACGAGCAGGCGGGCGCGGCCACGGCGGCGGGTGGCGGCACGGTCCGCGAGGTCACCGTCGACGACGCCGCGCTGCAGCTGGCCTACTCCCACAAGGTCGTCATCGTCCCGGGGTACGGCCTCGCTGCCGCCCAGGGCCAGCACGAGCTGGTCGAGCTCGCGCAGGCCCTCGCCGACCACGGCGTGGACGTCAGTTACGGCATCCACCCGGTCGCCGGCCGCATGCCCGGACACATGAACGTGCTGCTCGCCGAGGCCAACGCCCCCTACACCCAGCTCAAGGACCTCGAAGAGATCAACCCGCAGTTCGCCAACACCGATGTGGTCCTCGTCGTCGGCGCCAACGACGTCACCAACCCGGCCGCGCGCCGCCCCGGCAACGCCGTCTCCGGCATGCCGATCCTCGACGTCGACAAGGCCCGCAGCGTCATCGTGATCAAGCGGTCGCTCGGGCACGGCTACGCGGGCATCGACAACGAGCTCTACACCGACCCGAAGACCGCGATGCTCTTCGGCGACGCCAAGGCGGCGCTGGGCGAGCTGCTCGTCGGTCTCAACGCGTACGTGGGGTGAACCGTCAGTTGTGCAGCACCGCCGCGCCGCTGTAGCGGCCGTGGGCGAGATCGGTCAGTGCCCGCGACGCCTCCGCCATCGGGTAGGCGGTGGTCGTGGCGGTGATGGCGAAGCGCTCCGCGATCCTCAGGAGCGCCTCGCCGTCGCTGCGGGTGTTCGCGGTGACGCTGCGCAGCGTGCGTTCCTGAAACAGCTCGCGGGTGTAGTCGAGGACGGGGATGTCGGAGAGCCAGATCCCGGCCACCGCGAGGGTCGCGCCGCGGTCGAGGGCGCGCAGCGCCACCGGGACGAGCTCGCCGGCCGGCGCGAAGAGGATCGCGCCGTCGAGCGGTTCGGGCGGGGCGTCGGCGGCCTCGCCGACGGAGTCGACGCCGAGTTCGGTGGCCAGTGCCCGGTTGCCCTCGCCGCGGGTCAGCACGTGCACCCGCAGGCCCTGGTGCAGGGCGATCTGCGCCGTGATGTGCGCGCTGGCGCCGAACCCGTAGATGCCGAGGCTCCCGCCCGGCGGTACCGCGGCGCAGAGCAGGGAGCGGTAGCCGATGATGCCGGCGCACAGCAGGGGAGCGGCGTGCTCGTCGTCGAGGGCGTCGGGAAGGCGGTAGACGTAGGCCTCGTCGGCCAGGCAGGCGTCCGCGTAGCCGCCGTCGACGTCCCAGCCGGTGAACCGGGGCTCGACGCAGAGGTTCTCCCGCCCGGCCCGGCAGAACCGGCACGACCCGTCGGTCCGGGCCAGCCACGCCACGCCGACCCGCTCACCGACCGCGAACCGGTGCGCACCGGGCCCGAGCGCGTCGACGACGCCGACGACCTCGTGCCCGGGCGCGACGTGCGGGCGCCGGGGCGTCAGGTCGCCCTCGGCCAGGTGCAGGTCGGTGCGGCACACGCCGCAGCAGCTCACCCGGACCCGAAGCCGGCCGGGGCCGGGCTGCGGGTCGGCACGGTCGATCCGCCGCAGGGGATGGCTGTCGACGGGGCCGGGGTGCTCCACGATCCAGGTCCTCATGTCGCACCTTTCCGGGCCGGGGCCTGCCGGGGGCGTCGCGCCGCGACCGGGTTGAGGTAGACGAAGGTGATGGCGGGTAGCTCGGCCCGCAGCGCGGCGGCCGCCGCGACGATCACGGCTTCGACCGTGGGGACGTCGAGGTCGTCGTCGAAGACGACGTCACCGTCGACGATCATGCTGGCCGGACCCACGACGACCCCGAAGATGTCGGGGACCGCCACCACCCCGGGCTGGCTGCCCACGACCGCGCGCAGCCGGTCGACCTGCGACGGCGACAGGCCGCGGCCGGTGAGCAGATCACGGTTGGTGTGCAGCAGGACGGCGGACGTGGCGAGCAGCACCAGGGCGATGAGCGCGCTCGCCGCCGTGTCCCAGACCGCCTGCCCGCTCACCTGCCGCCCGGCCAGCCCCACCGCCGCCAGCGCACCCCCGGCGACGCCGGCGGCGCTGCTGAGCACCACGGTGGTGACCGCGGGGTCCGTTCCCCGCCACAGCAGCCGCGCCACCGTGATGTGCCGCTCGATCGACCGCGCCCGCAGCGGGCGCAGCGCCACCACCAGCGCCACCGCGTCCAGGACGAGGACCACGGCCAGCACCGTGTAGCCGAGCAGGTAACCGCCGCCGGGGAGCGGGTGCAGGTAGGCCTCTGCGGTCTCCGCCGCCGCCACCCCGAACCCGCCGAGGAAGATCCCTATCGCGGCGACGAACGACCAGAAGAACCGCTCCCGGCCGTAGCCCAGCGGGTGCCGGTCATCGGGTGGCCGGGTGCTGCTGAGCACTCCGATCAGCACGAACACGCTGCCGGCGATGTCGGCCGGGCTCGTGACGGTCTGCGTGCGCAGAGCGGCCGATCCGGCGACCACCGCGGCGACCGCCAGAGCGACCGTCTGCGCGACGGAGACGACCAACCCCACCGCGATGGTGCGGTTCACCCGCGCCCGCTGAAACGGGCGTGCCGGTGCGATCATCGTGCCGTCCGCGTCCGCCACCAGCCCATCCTGCGCTCACCGGAGGTCTGCGTCATCGCGGTTCCCGTCGATCAGGACTGCCGTCGCGGCTCCGTCGCGCGACAGCAGCGCCTTGCGGTTCACCAGGACGACCACCACGGCGACGACGACGAACAGGTACATGTCCCACGGCTGCGCGTCGGGCCATGCCGGTCCGTTGATCTGGGCGTGGAACAGGACCGCGACGAGCAGGCTGCCGCGCGACGAGTTGAACATCACGGTGAGGATGACGCTGATCGCGACGACGCCGAGGAAGAACGGTCCGAACGCCCACGCGCTCTGCTTGGTGCCGCTGAGGAAGAACGCCGGCGTGTGCCACACCGCCCAGATCACGCCGATGACGAGAGCCGACCACAGCGGTGCCATGCGGCGCTGCAGCAGCGGGAGGGCGATGCCGCGCCAGCCCAGCTCCTCGATCGGGCCGATCAGCAGCGCCGTGATCAGCGCCGGAAGGACGGAGTACCAGGGGGTGAACGGGAACGGGTCACCGAGCGTGCCCTTGATCGCGGCGCCGGCGTAGAACACGGCGGGTATGCCGACCAGCAGGAGCAGCCACCAGATCGCGGGCATCCGCCAGAGGGTCAGCCGCTGCAGGAACCGGCCCAGGCCACGGATCCCGAAGTGCCACGCGACGAGCACGACGGCGACGATTCCCGGTGTGTAGACGATCAGGATGAAGGCCGGGTTGGTGTAGCCCATCGGTCCGAAGAGCGCCTCGGCCTGGTCCGGGAACAGGCTGACCACCAGGCCCACACCCCAGGACACGGCGAATGTCGCGATGAAGAAGTTGCGCAGCGTTCGCGTGCTCATCGGCGTCGGGGTTCGGGCCTGTGGTGTGGCGGCGCCCATGGACGAGCCCCTCTCGTGGACGGCCCCGGGCTCGGCTCGTTAGCCGATCGGTGTCAGGGCTGTTCCGTCCCCACCGTGGACGTCCCCTGTGCAGGCCCCGTGGGGCCGAAGGTCGGCACCCCTTCGCCAAGGGTCCCGAATGTGCGCCTCGGGACTCGGCGCAGAAGTGTGCACCCTCACGCTGTCGCGAGGGTGCACACCTTCGGAGCTGCCCTACCGGATCACATAGCGCTGCATCATGTCGTTGTCCTCGTGCTCCAGGATGTGGCAGTGCCAGACGTAGTCACCGGTGTAGGAGTTCTGGAACGCCGTCTGGAGGACCCCACCACCCACCTTGGGTATGGCGGCGCCGAAGGGGACGAGGATCCGGGTGACCTCCCCAGGTGTCGACACGGCGGTGTCCTTCCAGCCCAGCTCGTTGGCGGCGGGTGCCACCGCCTTGCGTTTCAGGAACGGAGTCACCGAGGGTGGTGGGAAGGGGCCGGTGTTCGCTGCCACGGGCTGGGCGCCATAGGTGGCGGCGAGGTACCCCGCGGAGTCGAACGGTTGCCTGTTGAGGATCTGGAACTGGGTGAAGTGCAGGTGGATCGGGTGGGCGTCGACGGTGGTGTTGACCAGCTCCCACAGCTCGAGCGTGTTCGTGCCCACGGTCGTGGTTGCTCCCGCGAACTCGAAGTTGCGGTTGTTCAGCACGACACTGACCGGGGATCCCAGGGCGTTCAGGTTCTCGACCAGGGTCATGGTTCGTGGCGTCGCTGCGTTCACGGCCTGGGCGGCGGTGTACCGCGCGATGGGTGTGGCACGCAGTGTGGCCGGGAGTGGAGCCGTCCATCCGGCCGCGGTTCCCACCGTGAACTGCATGATGTTGGGAAGAGGCATGCCGCCGCGCCTGACGGAGCGGGGGCCGGTGGGGAACGGTGCACGCGCGTTGTTCGTGAGCGTGACCTTGGTCCCAGGTGCAAGGGCGGCGAAGTCGACGACGAGATCGGCTCGTTCCCCCGGGCCGAGCAGCAGATTGTTCATCCGGTCGGGGGCATTGAGCAGGCCGCCGTCCGAGCCGATCTGGAAGAATCTGAGGGTGATCCCGGTGCTGGACTGGAACTTGAAGTTGTAGAAGCGGGCGTTCGACCCGTTGTACACCCGGAACCGGTACTTGCCCCGGTCGACGTTGAGGTTGGGCCAGATCTTGCCGTTGACCGTTCCGACGTCACCGAAGAACTCCGGAGCCCAGGGCTGCCCCGCGGTGCCCGGATTCACGTTGGGCGGGTAGAAGAACGTGCCGTCCGCATTGAACATGCGGTCCTGGATGATGAGCGGCACCTCGTACGGCGGCGCCGGCAGCTTGGTGCCACTGCCGTCGTCGTCGCCGCCGATTGCGGATCGGACGAGGTAGCCGCTGGCCAGCCCCGCGAACACGTTGAGCCGGGTGATCCCCAGGGCATGGTCGTGGTACCAGAGACCGGCGGCCTCCTGCGAGTTCGCATACTGGTAGGTGGATGACGTCCCGGGCCGGAAGGTGGCGGTGGGATCACCGTCGTTCCCCGGCGCGGTGTTGCCGCCGTGCAGGTGGACGGACACGCGGGGGGCGGTGGCGTCGTTCGTGTTGTTGCCCGGGACGAGCGCAGGATCGATGGCGGCGGCCAGCGGGTGCGCGCCCAGGTTGTTCACGGTGGTGAGGCTGAACGGAACTCCCTGCCTCGCGACGACAACCGGACCCAGGTAGTCCTGCGTACCGCCCGCGGCGCGGTACGCGAAGGTCGGTGTCGCGGCGAGGGCGCTGTGGAACCGATGGGTGGCGTTCACCATCGAGATCGTGGCGGGTGTGCCGCCGGTAGCGTTGATCATGCCAAGCTCGGCCAGAGTCGGCAGTTGCTCCGTGAAGGGCAGCACGCCGGCCGGAACGACTGCGTTCGCTGTGTCCGTGAGGCCCAGCGGCAGTAGCAGGCCCGCACCAATTGCCGCACTCGCTCCGATAAAGCTCCGTCGGTTAATTTCCATGACATCTCCCGTGAGGTGATTGCATGAGGTTCGACGAGGAAGCCCCGGTGACTGTCGCGGCAAGTGGACTGCCTGCGGCGGGCCGCGTACCGGCAGCCCACCAGCCGGTGCCCACCGTGGTCACCGCTGCGCCGGCTGGTCCCGTGGCTGCGGGTAGTTCTGCTGAGGTGTCGTTTCCGTGATGAAAAGTCTTCATAGTCGAAGGGTCCGGCGGTGCGCCGCGGGCAGACAGGGACTTAGGCCCTGACCCGATCGCCGATCGGCCCTGGGCGTCCGTGCCCTCCCTCGTCGGTACCGTCCGCTGTCTGGTTGTGGCGGGCACGATGCCTCCGGGTGCAGCGCCGCGACGCTGGAAGACCGGGCTCGTGACGAAGCGGATCGTGGTGCTCGGCGGCGGGACCGGATGCTCCGTTCAGCGGGTTTCGTCGAGGATCGTGCGCATCAGATCGGCGAAGCGCGCGGGCTGCTCGAAGTTGGACCGGTGGCCGGCGTTCGGTATGTCGATCCAGGCCTTGGCGGGGGCGTCGAGGGCGTCGAACCACTCCCGTGCGGGGATCGCGCGGCCGCGGGCTTCGTGCTCGCCCTCCACCAGATAGACCGGTACCTGCAACCGGGTGGCCTGGGTGCGGAAGTCGACCTCCTGCAACTGCGGGTAGAGCGTGGCGAAGAGGTCGAGGAACGACGGGATGGCGGTGACCTTCTCCACGAGGTCGTACTCGGGCACGAGGACGTTGCCCGGCAGCTCACCGGACGCGGCGTAGGCGGGCTCCCTGGCGTAGGGATTCCACTCGCGCTCGTAGGTCAGCGCGGCCTCGTAGGGGAACACGCTCGCGTAGGGCGGCGGGCCGTTGCGGCGCAGGGTCGCCACCAGCGCGGCGTCACCGGTGCGGGTGGCCCAGGCGATCGTGTCGTCGTAGAACAGGCGGTCGGTCTCGACCGGGCTCACCATCTGCCCGGAGCCGATGTACGCGGCGAAGAGGTCCGGACGCTGCTGCACGGCGCGGACGCCCAGCAGCGTGCCGTAGGACTGGCCCACGAGGTAGATGCGGTCCTTCCCGAACCGGGCGCGCAACTGCTCCGTGAGCTCGATCGTGTCGGCGACGGCCTGGTCGAAGGTGATGGTCGAGGTGGGGTCGAGGCCGCCGTAGGACGTCCCGGCGCCGCGCTGGTCCCAGGTGGCGACCACGACGTCGCGTTCGAGCGACTCCCCGAACAGGCGCATGGAACCCCTCTCGGTGCCGCCGGGGCCGCCCGCCAGGAACAACAGCACCGGCGCCGTGTCGCTCTGCCCGCGCAGCATCAGCCCGGTGTCGTGACCGCCGACGTGCGCGGTGGTCAGCTCGGCGATGCTGCCGGCGAGCGGTGCGCCGTCCGTTCCCCGGATCGGGTCGGTGCGGGCGGGCTGCGCGACGTACACCGCCCCGGCGAGCACGACCGCGGCGAGCACCGCGGCCAGCACCCGGCGGATCCCGACGGCCCAGGGCCGTCCCGGCGCCCCGCCCGACCAGCGCCGGGCCAGGCCCGCTCCGTACACGACGCCGACGAGGGCGGGCAGCGCCAGGAGCAGGCCGTCGAACAGGCGGCCGGTGACGAACCCGATGAGGCCGTACTGCGTGTCGAGGTGGATCCCGTCGACGGTCGGTCCGGAGACGGCCAGGCGGGCCAGCTCCAGCGCCGCGACGTGTGCCGCCAGCACGAGGACGACGGCCAGGCGCCGGCGCAGCACCAGGCCCGCGAAGGTGCCGAGCAGCAGCCCCGTGACCATGACCGCGACGCCCGGCCCGGCGGACACCGGCCCGCGGGGCATCACCAGGGCCGAGGCCGTACCCGTGACCGCGCCCACGGCGACGACCAGACCGGCGGCCGCCCAGCGGCGTCGCCACAACCCGGCGAACCCACGCGGGGCAGGTGGACCGCTCCGCACGCTCGGGGCCGTCGTCAGGTCCCCGGCAGCCCGTACTGGCGACGGAGGACTCGAACCGGTGCCGGTCGCACCTGCGCCGGCCGGACCGTCGACGGTGGATGTCATGGTGCCCCCTCGGGTGTCGGTCTCCACCGTCGTCGCCGTCCCCACGGGGCAGCAGAGGCGAACGGCCCCGAAGGGGTCCACGGCGGGT
>JBBQEF010000262.1:0-8296 GCA_038320445.1 Mycobacteriales bacterium | reverse complement strand
GGTCCGCATCGACGGCTCGGACATCTACGACCCCGAGTGGAAGCTCACCGAGGCGCGCAAGGCGATCGGCATGGTCTTCCAGAAGCCGAACCCGTTCCCGGCGATGTCGATCTACGACAACGTGACCGCGGGCCTCAAGCTCACCGGGACGCGGGTCTCGCTCGACGAGCGCGACGGTCTCGTCGAGGAGTGCCTGAGCCGCGCCGGGCTCTGGAACGAGGTGCGCGACCGGCTGCGCCAGCCCGGTGGCGCGCTGTCGGGCGGGCAGCAGCAGCGCCTGTGCATCGCGCGGTCGCTCGCGGTGCGCCCGCAGGTGCTGCTGATGGACGAGCCGTGCTCGGCGCTCGACCCCACCTCGACCCGGCGCATCGAGCAGACCATCGCCGAGCTGGCCGCCGAGGTGACGATCGTGATCGTCACCCACAACATGCAGCAGGCCCGGCGGGTCTCGGAGCAGTGCGCGTTCTTCCTCGCCGAGCAGGGCACGCCCGGCGTGATCGTCGAGGAGGGGCCGACCGACCTGATCTTCGACTCGCCCACCGACGGCCGCACGGCCGACTACGTCAACGGCCGGTTCGGGTGAGGGCTCCCCGAGTGCCGTCCCGCCAGATCTTGCGGGTCGTGGCCGCGTCGGCCGCCGCCGGGCTGCTCGGGTTGGCCGGCGCCGGTGACCAGCCCGCCGGCTCCGCAACGACGCTCGCCCTGGACGCGCAGGTGGTCGCCGTCGACCGCGGCGAACCGGTCGTGGATCCGGACGCCTTCCCCACCACGACGGCCGCCCCGGACGCCATCGGGGCGTCCGGGGAGCTGCCCACGGACGGCGTGCCGCCGGTCTTCCCGGACGAGGCCCTCGCCGCGGCGAGCGTGGCCCCGGCGCCCGCCGCGCCCGCCGCCGCCACCGCCACGGCCCCTGCCACCGCCACCACGGCCCCTGCCACCACCACCGCGCCCGTGGTCGCCGCGGGCACCGCGGCGGACATCCCCGCGGCCGTGCTCGCGGCGTATGAGAACGGCGCACGCATCGCGGCCGCCCGCAGGCCCGGCTGCCACCTGCCGTGGACCCTGCTGGCGTCGATCGGGCGCATCGAGTCCGGCCACGCGCGCGGCGGCCGGGTGGACGCCCGCGGTACGACGTCGGGCGCCATCGTGGGGCGTCGGCTCGACGGCTCCGCGGGCGTCGCCGCCATCCGCGACAGCGACGGCGGCCGCTACGACGGCGACCTGGTCTGGGACCGGGCAGTGGGGCCGATGCAGTTCCTTCCCGCGACGTGGCGCGCCTACGCCGTGGACGGCAACGGGGACGCGGTCGCGGGACCGCACAACGTCTACGATGCCGCCGCGACGGCCGCCGCCTACCTGTGCGCGGGTGGCGGCGACCTGGCCGTGCCGGCCGACCTCTCGGCGGCGATCTTCCGCTACAACCACTCCGACGCCTACGTCCAGACCGTGGTCGCGTGGATGCGCGCCTACGCGACGGGCGTGCGACCGACCGCGTCGCAGCCCGGCCCGGTGACCACTGGCGCCCCGCGGCCCCCCGCCGCGGTCGCGGCCGCCGCGCCACCCCCTCGCGCAACGCAGGCCGTGCCCCGCGTGGCGGCCCCGGCGCCAATCCCGGCCCGGGCGGCGGGCCCGCCCGTCTCGACCTCGGTGCCCCGCGTGACCACGGCGGTGCTCCCGCCCGCACCGGCGCCTGCTCCCAGACCGGCGCCTGCGCCGGCGCCCGCCCCGGCGTCTGCGCCCGCTCGCGCGCCGGTCCCGACTCCGGCTCCGGTCCCGGCGCCGGTCCCGACTCCGGCGCCGATCCCGACTCCGGCTCCGATCCCGACTCGGATCCCGCTTCCGGCTCCGGCTCCGGCTCGCACACTCGCGCCGACCACTGCGCCGACCCCGGTACCCCCCACACCGTCGCCGACCCCCACCCCGACCCCACCGGCGCCCGCGGTCGGCTGATGATCAGCGCGCAGTGAGTGGGGGTGCGACCCGCAACCACTGCACCCTTGCGTGCTCCGGCCGGCCGCGGAGGGGCTGCACCGGCGACGATCGCCGTCACGGTGCGGAGGCGGCCAGCGATGGCCGGGATGGCACCGAACCGGTGATCACCCCGCCGTAGGGTTCCCCTCCCGTGCGGCCGTCACGGTCCGCCGGCCGTGGCCTCGCGATGCTCCGCCCCGGGTACCCGGTACACCGTCCACTCGTCGTTCCGGTAGGCCACCGGCAGCCCGCCGAGTGCGGCCCGGTCGGCGGGGTAGGACGGGTCGTCGGCCTCGGCAACGGCGAGGTAGTCCGGGTGGAAGCGCAGCACGGCCGGGTCGTCGAGCCTGCCCTGCAAGCCGGCCGTGACCGCGGCCCGCCGCTGGTCGTAGGGGATCGAGAAGTTGTAGAGCCAGCCCGTGTAGCCCATGACCAGGGTCCGGCCGCCGAGCGTCGCGATCGGCTGGTTCGGCCGGTCGGTGGTGAGGAAGACGGCGTCCGGGGCCGTGCCGGCGCGCACCCAATCGGCGAGGGCCACGTCGGCCGTGCTGGCGAACTGGTCACGCAGCCCGAACTCGTGGGTGAGCGAGAGCAGGCCCGGGGTGGCTACCGCGAGCGCCACCGGCACCACGAGCACGAGGGCCTGGCGTCGCTCGTGCACGACGCGCACGGCGACGTTCGCGGCGAAGAGACCGGCGAGCAGGTAGACCCAGTAGAGCAGCTTCAGGTTGTCGTACTCGAACGGCTGGAACGCGTAGAGCTGCGTCGCAGCGAGGATCACCAGCGCCGGGACGTACCAGACCAGGTGCTCCCGGCGCTCCTTCGAGGTCAGCAGGAACGGCAGGGCCAGGAACAGCACGCCCATCAGCCCGAAGTTGGCCCACCAGAACGACCACACCGACTCGCCGTCACGCACCATCCAGCCCAGCCGGACCCGGCCGCCCGTGCCGCCGCCGTTGCCGACCTGCTGCCACACCAGCTGCGGCGTCGCGACGGCCAATGCGAGCAGGCCCGCCGCCAACAGGTCCCAGGGGACGTGGCGGAGCCGCACCGCGGCCTCGATCGCCAGCACCGCCACGACGGTCCCGACCGCGAGGAACGAGTGCGGGTGCGCGAGGGGGAGCAGCCCCAGCAGGAGCGCCGCCGCGCCGAGGTGCCGACGTGAGCCGGTGGCCCGGGCCTCGTGGAGCAGGATCAGCACGGCCAGCCCGACGCCGAACCCGAACAGGATGCCGCGCTGGGGCAGCAACGCGTGTGCGACGACGTTCGTGACGTTGCCGCCTCTGTCCGACAGGGTCGTGTAGTCCCGCGGCAGCTCGGCGAGGAAACCCGGCAGGCTCCGGCCGCTCGCGCGCCAGTCCGCGTAGGCCACGGGCAGCCCGGCCGCCGTCCCCGTCAGCAGGAACAGGGCGAGGCCGCCCGCTGCCGCGGTGATGCTGCCGAAGAGCCGCAGGCCGAACGCGATCACGAGCTGGCACAGCGCCAGCGCCAGCAGCACGCCCGGCACGAACAGCGCCAGGTGCAGGCTCCACCCCGAGCGGAGCCACAGGCCCGAGAGCAGGTCGACGAGGAACGGGTAGGTCATCCGCGCGCCGCTGGCGACGGGCAGGTCCAGCGGCAGGCGGTCGAACTGCGCGACGTGGCTCACGATCGCCGCGTGCAGGCCGAAGTCGGCCCATGTCGAGCCGGCCGAGTACACGCCGGTGTCGTCGGCCACGAGGCTGTGGGACCAGAACAGGGGGACGACCAGCAGCCCGGTCGTCGCGGTGACGGCCGTCCAGACCCACCACGCCCGGCTACCGCCGGGCAGCGACCGCCACAACGGCCGCACCCGCCACACCCGACGCGCCACCGCGAGCACGACCGGGACCACGACCGCGACCGGCACGGCCACGGCGTAGGGGAGAACCAGTGCCAGCAGGAACGCGAGCCACACCCAGCCGAACAGGCCGATCGCCACGACGAGCGCGACCGCCTCGAAGGCGAGCATCCGCAGCCGCAACGCGTCGACCGCGACGACACCGAGCAGGAGAGCGGAGGCCAGCAGGATCAGGCTCACCGCCACGTGCTCAGCCACAGGCGGTCCGAGAGTCCGCCGTCGGTGAGCGGGAATCCGTAGGAGACCGGGGCGAAGAACGCGAACCCGGCCGCGACGACCATGAGCAGCCCCGCGTACAGCGCCAGTGACCCGCGGCCGGGGAACGTCCAGCCGGGGCCGTCCCAGCCCGCGAGCCTGCCGATCCCGATGCTCACCGCGGCCGCGCAGAAGATCAGCGCGAAGAAGTAGTGGTAGAGGAACATCGGGCGCTCGATCGTGGCGAACGGCAGGTAGTCGGCCGCCCACGCCAGCCCCAGCGTGCCCATCGCACCCGCCACCGGTGCGAACCGCTCGGGACGCCGGATCCACGCCAGCGCGATCACCAGCACGCCTCCCAGCAGCCCCCACCAGATCACCGGGTTGCCCTGCAGGTACACGTAGCGCTGGGTCCCCGGATCGGTGCCCGCGCCGTTCCAGTAGTAGACCGGGCGCTTCATGAGCGGCCACGAGAGCCAGCCCGAACTGTAGGGATGGACGCTGGTGTTCAGGCTGTTCTCGTAGCTCGGGATCGCGCGATTGAGCTCCACGAACTTCTCCGGGAAAGACTCGTCGGCAGCCGGGTCGTAGTTCGGATTCCCGACGAGCGTCGACTGGAACCGCTCGCTCATGTACGCGTCCCCCGGGCCGCTGTTCGGTAGAAGGGCGAAATGGACGGCGAACACCGACACGTACACGAGTGCGGGAACGACCACGAGCACTGCCAGTCGGCCGATCATCTGCGGCCACTCGATGCGGGTGCGTAGCGTCCGCACCAGCCAGAGGACGCCGATGACCCCCAGCGCGGCCAGCCCCGTCCACTTCGTGGCAGCGGCCATGCCCCCGAGCACGGCCGCTGCCACGAGCAGGACCCAGTGCCGGCGGCCCTCGGCCCGGCTCGCCGCCAGGTAACAGGTGATCGCCCCGATGCCGAACAGCAGCAGCATGCTGTCGACGAGGATCAACCGGGACTCCACCAGCAGCGCGTTGTCGAGCAGCACCAGCGCCGCCGCGAACGTCGCGATCTTCCGGCTCGCCGACAGCTCGCGGAGCAGCCGGTACACCACGACGACCAGGGCCGTCCCGGCCAGCGCGGGCAGTACGCGGAGCCAGACGGCGGGATCGGTCGACTCCGGCGGCGTCGACACGCCCCAGAGCGCGGCCCACCCGGCGATCAGCAGCTTGCCCAGCGGGGGATGGAGGTCGAAGTAGTACGAGCCGGTGAGGTACCGCAGCGCGTACTCGCGGAAGTACACCTCGTCGAACACGATCGCGTTCGGGTTCGTCACGCCCGAGAGCCGGGTCACCGCGGCGAGGACGGCGAGCACCGCGACCTCGACCGGCACGGACGGGCGGCGGCGCCGCGCAGCCGGGTCGGCAGCGGTTCGGGAGCGCAGGGAAATGGCCACGTGACCCTCCAGTTCGGCGGGCCAGACCGTAACAAGCAGCGACCCAACAACCGGTGAACCGGAACCGTCCAGACTGCTACCCGGAGCTGTCGGCGGGGACTTCCGACGGGATTCTCGACAAGGGTGAACAAAGGACGGCGGCAGCCGGAACAGGCCATTCTCGGCGGACTGATATCAGCCGGATCCGACTCTGCACCGCCGACGATTCTCCTACCGTCCTCGCGTGACCCTCGCAGATCTGGCGGCGGTGCCGTCCGGCGCCCCGCCCCGGCCGCCCGTCGTCGATGTCGTGGTCCCGGTCTTCAACGAGGCGGGTGCTCTGGACTCGTCCGTGCGCCGGCTGCACGCCCACCTGACCTCCGGCCTGCCGTTCCCCTTCCGGATCACGGTGGCGGACAACGCGAGCACCGACGCCACCCCGGCGATCGCCGCCGCGCTCGCCGCGGAGCTGCCCGACGTGCGGGTCGTCCGGCTCGAGCAGAAGGGGCGCGGCCGGGCGCTGCGCCACGTGTGGTCACAGTCCGACGCCGCCGTGCTCGCCTACATGGACGTCGATCTGTCCACCGACCTCGCGGCGGTGCTCCCGCTGGTCGCGCCGCTCGTCTCGGGCCACTCCGACATCGCGATCGGCACCCGCCTGCACCGGGGATCGCGGGTGGTCCGCGGGTCGAAGCGGGAGTTCATCTCCCGCAGCTACAACCTCATGCTCCGCCACGCCCTCGCCGCGCGCTTCTCCGACGCGCAGTGCGGGTTCAAGGCGATCCGCCGCGACGTCGCGGCCTCGCTGTTGCCGCTGGTGGAGGACGACGGCTGGTTCTTCGACACCGAGTTGCTGGTGCTCGCCGAACGCGGTGGGCTCCGCATCCACGAGGTACCGGTCGACTGGGTCGACGACCCTCACAGCAGCGTGCACATCGTCGACACGGCGGCGGCGGACGTGCGCGGCATGGTCCGGCTGGCCCGGGCGTTCGCCGGCGGCCGGCTACCGCTGGCCGAGATCCGGGAACAGCTCGGGCGGGGCCCCCTGGAGCCGGCGACGCCCGGCGTCCCGCCCGGCCTCACGCGCCAGATCGTGCGGTTCGCGGCGGTGGGGGTCGCGAGCACGCTCGCCTACCTGCTGCTGTACCTCCTGCTGCGTGGGCCGCTGGACGCGCAGGGAGCCAACGCGGTGGCACTGCTGATCACGGCCGTCGCGAACACGTCGCTGAACCGTCGGTTCACGTTCGGCGTGCGCGGCCGCACCCGCGTCGGCCGCCACCAACTGCAGGGCCTCATCGTCTTCGGCCTCGCGCTCGCCCTGACCAGCGCGACGCTGGCCGTGGCACACGCGATCAACCCGACGCCACCGACCCTCGTCGAGGTCGGCCTGCTCGTGGCCGCGAACGGCCTGGCCACCCTGATGCGATTCATGCTGCTGCGCCGCTGGGTGTTCCGGCCTGGTCGCGGCGGGTCGGCGCCGAACCGCGGCGACACGCGGCCGTAGGTGCGACTACCGCTCCGCACCGCGTTCCTGCGCCATGCGACGGGTCCGCTAGGCTGGACATGCCCCGGTCGTACGGGGCACGCGGGCGTAGCTCAATGGTAGAGCCCTAGTCTTCCAAACTAGCTACGCGGGTTCGATTCCCGTCGCCCGCTCCACCTCTGACCAGGGGAAACTCTGGGGGCATGATCGCCTAGCCGGTCCGCGTGGCATCACATGTGGCGCGAAACCGCGCTACGGTGCCCCCGTGAGTGGCCGTCCCGGCACTGGACGAACCCGCGCCCGCGGCAACATCGAGGAGCTGCGCAGCGGGGCTCTCCGCGTGCGCGTGTACGCCGGTGTCGACCCGTTCACGGGCAGGCGGCACTACCTGATCGAGACTGTTGATCCCGGGCGCAAGAAGTGGGACGAGGCCGAGGCCGTCCGGGCGCGCTTCCTCCAGGAGGTTGCGCAACGCCGGGCGCCAATGACGAGCGCGACCGTCGACGAGCTGCTTGAGAAGTACCTCGACGGCTTCGCCGGCTCGCCGACGACGCTCGACCTCTACCGGACGCACGTCCGCAACCACATCTCACCGAGCCTGGGCCAGATCAAGGCCGGCCGGCTCAACGCCGAGACGCTGGACTCGTTCTACGGCGTCCTGAGGCGCTGCCGCAACCGTTGCTCGGGCCGCGGGCGCCAGACCGATCACTGCGTCACCGGCGACCACGAGTGCAACGAGAAGTGCCGCCCACACCGCTGCCGGCCGCTGGCCCCGACGACGATCCGCCAGATCCACTTCATCATTTCCGGCGCCTACAAGCGGGCCGTGCGGTGGGGTTGGGTTGCCGAGAACCCCACTGCGAAGGCCGAGCCCCCGCCGGCCTCGAAGCCCAACCCGCAGCCACCCACGGCCGCCGAGGCCGCGCGCATCGTCACTGCGTCGTGGCGGGAGCCGGACTGGGGAACGCTCGTGTGGATCGCGATGACCACCGGCATCCGCCGCGGCGAACTGTGCGCGCTCCGCCGCTCCTCCGTCGACCTCTCGGAGGGCAGGGAGACGCTGTGGCTCCGCCGAGCGATCCGGCGCGAGCCCGGCGCCGGCTGGGGCGAGGGCGACCTCAAGACGCACCAGCAGCGCCGGATCGCGCTCGACGCCGAGACCGTCTCCGTTGTACGGGACCACATCGCGCGGTGCGCGGCCCGGGTAGCTGCACTGCGTGCGCAGTGGCCCGAGGATGCGTTCCTGTTCTCCTTCGACGCCGACGGCCGGACCTTCCCGACTCCTGACGGCGTGACGCAGCGGTACGACCGCATGGTGACCCGGCTGGGCATCGACACGACGTTTCACAAGCTCCGGCACTACTCGGCCACAGAGCTGAT
>JBBQEF010000261.1:0-8329 GCA_038320445.1 Mycobacteriales bacterium | reverse complement strand
GTACCTGACCGACCCGGTCACCCGCTCGATCGCGTCGTCGACGGCCCAGGTGGAGACGATGGAGCACCACGTGCTGCACGTCGACACCGCGTCCAAGCCGCGCGTCATCACCGAGATCGCCGCCCGCGACGGCCGCACGATCCTGTTCGTGCGCACCAAGCACGGCGTGGACCGCCTGGTCAAGATCCTGCGGCGGGACGGCATCAACGCCGGCGCGCTGCACGGCGGCAAGGCGCAGAACGCCCGCAACCGGGCCATCGCGGAGTTCAAGGACGGGCACACGCCGGTCCTGGTGGCCACCGACGTCGCCGCGCGTGGCATCCACGTCGACGACGTCAGCCTCGTCGTCCACGTCGACCCGCCCGCCGACCCCAAGGACTACCTGCACCGCGCAGGACGCACGGCGCGCGCGGGAGACTCCGGCACGGTCGTCACGATGGTCACCTCGGCCGAGCGCCGGGACGTGGAGCGGCTCACCCGCCTGGCCGGTGTTCGCGCCACCAACACCGACGTCGCGCCCGGTGACGCGTCGCTGATCGAGATCACGGGCGCCCGCCAGCCGTCCGGGGTGCCGATCATCGAGCCGCCCAAGCCGGCGCAGAACCCCCGCGGCAGCGGCGGCCGCCGTCGCGGGGCCCCGGTCCGTTCGGGCGGTGGTCGCCCGACCGGAACCCGTTCCGGCGGGGCCGGCGGTGGCCGCGGCCGCCGCTCGGCGGCCTGACCCCGCGCACCACCGAGGCGCGGCACCCACGACGGGTGCCGCGCCTGCGCATGTCCCGACCCGCGCGCCACCGCGTGCCGACTCGCGGGCGGGTCAGGTGAGGCCCAGGACGGAGAGGCCCACCCGCGCGGCATCACCGCCCGACTCCTCCGCGATCGCCAGCGCCGTGGGGACGTCGAGGTCGTCGAGGAGGGCGGCGGTGACCGCCGACGCGGCCTTCGTGCCGTCCTCCATCATCCCCCGGGACGCGGCCGCGTACAGCCGCTCCAACCGCGCCGTGGACACCTCCAGCGCCGCCGGGTCGTAGTCCCAGCTCTCCGCCCACGGCCGGTCGACGAGCAGCAACCGCAGCGCCGCGGCCGGGTACTCCGCCACGACGTCGGACACCAGCACGAGGTTGCCCGTCGACTTCGCCATCTTCGCGCCGCCCACGCGCACGGTGCCGGCGTGCAGCCAGGACCGGGCGAACGGCGTGACTCCGGTGAGGGCCTCGGCCATCGCCGCCTCGTAGGCGTGGTGGGGGAAGCGCAGGTCGGCGCCGCCCACGTGCAGGTCGAGGGCCGGACCCAGCGTGGTCAGGGCCATCGCGGCGCATTCGGCGTGCCAGCCGGGACGCCCGTCGCCCCACGGGCTCGGCCAGGCCACCTCGCCGGGCTCGGCGGCCCGCCAGATCGGGACGTCGGCGGGGTGCTCGGCGCCCGGAGCCCCGAACCGCTGCCCGAACTCTGCTGCGAGCGCCGCCGCCGCGCCGTCGTCGAGGCTCGCCCGCGCCGGAACGTCTCGTCCGCGGAACCAGACCGTGCCCTCCACGACGTAGGCCGCGCCGGCCTCCAGCAACGCCGACGCGAGCGTGACGACCTGGGCGACGTGGTTGTGCGCCCGCGGCTCGTGGGCGGGCGGGCGCACGCCCAGCGCGGCCATGTCGCGGTCGAAGCGGAACTTCTGCACGGCGGCGAAGCTGTCGGAGCGGTCACCGGCGTGGGCCGCCGCCGCGTCGAGCACGTCGTCGACGTCGGTGACGTTGCGGCACACCTCGACGTCGACGCCCAGGTGCCGCAGCACGCGCGCGGCCACATCGGCCCACACGAACGTCGACGCGTGGCCGAGGTGGGTGGTGTCGTAGGGCGTGATGCCGCAGACGTACATCCGGGCACGGCCCACGACCGGGAGCGGGCGGCCTCCGATGCGCAACATCAACGGACGGCGGCGCGACGTGCGGCGCGGCGCAGCTGCAGGATCCGCAGGCCCCCCGGGATGGCCACGAGCAGCAGCCCGGCCACGGCGGCGAGCAACATCGCCACGCCGATCGGCAGCGAGAACGTGAAGCCGAGGAAGGCGATCGCGACGACGTTCAGGTTCTGCAGGATGAAGACCAGCAGGAAGACCAGGACGATCGCGGAGAGGATCAGGCCGGTCCACAGGCCGCCGGTGCGGGTGCGGGTGACGGCGGGCGGCGCCGGGGTGGGCACGGTGGGGGGCTCCGGCTTCGCGGGAACCGCACGCATGGCCGGGTCCGTGGCCGGGCCGTCGGGCTCCGAAGGCTCGGGCCGCCGCAGACCCGGATGGGTCAACGGGTCGGCGTGGGGATCGGCCGGGCCGACGTTGCCGTGCATCGGCGCGTCCTTCGCCAGCGGCGTCGCCCGGGTCGGATCCTCGCTCATGGAACTCCTTCATCGCTCGGTGCCGACAGTATTCCAAGCAACCACCGTCGGTTAGCGTCGACCCTCATGGATTACCAGGCCGCTCTCGACGTCTTCTTCACCGAGCCACCAGCCGGGTCGGCGCCGCCACCACCCGTGTCCGACGCCTCCCCGGCCCGCCGGTTGCGTGACGCGCTGGAGCCGCTCGCGATGCACGCCGTGTGGTCGGCGGCCACCAACGGCGCGCTCGCCGGACACGGCTACAACTTCCTCACCGGCTACGTCACCGGCCGGGCCGCGCCGCTCGGCGAGGTGCCCTCCGCGGTGGTCGCGGCGGCGTTCGGCGTGTTCGAACCGGGCCTGGTCGACGCCCTGTGGACCGAGGGCCGCAGCCTGCTCCCGCTCACCGAGCTGATCGCCGTCCGCGACCGCGCGACGGTCGCGAGCCTGCACGACGTGCTCGGCGGCGTGGACGCGGCCGAGGCGGGCCGGGTCGCCGGGGTGCTGGAACGCGCGGTCGCCGCCGTCGACGGCACGGGCCGGCCACTGTTCTCCGCGCTCCGCGCCCAACCCGGCCTCGACGACCCGTTCGGCCGGCTGTGGCGCGCCGCCGATCTCGTCCGCGAGCACCGCGGTGACGGGCACGTGGCGGCCTGCATCGCGACCGGGCTGGACCCGGTGCGGATGGGCATCCTCATGGAGGTCTGGCTCGGCTATCCCGTGGGCGAGTACAGCGGCACGCGTGCGTGGTCCGCCGAGGCCCAGCAAGCCGGTGTCGCCCGTCTGGAGGCGGACGGCCTGCTCGCCGGCGGCACGATCACCGACGCGGGGCGCGCCACCCGCAATGCGCTGGAGGCGGCGACCGACCGGTCCCAGGAGGCCCTGATCGACGCGGTCGGCACCGAGCTGGCCGAGATCACCGCGACGCTGGACGGCTGGTCGCAGCGCTGCGTCGACGCGAAGGCGTTCCCGCCCGACGTCCGCAAGCGGGCGGCGGGCTAGGACCCTCCTAGGCCCGGCGCTCGCGGCGCATCGGCAGGTGCGCGACGCCGTCCCAGTCGTAGGCAGGGCCGGCGGCGCTGAAGCCGTAGCCGAGGTAGAAGCCGGCCAGGTGCTCCTGGGCGTCGAGCACGCACGGGCCGTCCCCGATCTCACCGAGCGCCGCCTCCATCAGCCGCCTGCCCAGCCCCAGCCCCCGCGCGGACCGGGCCGTGCACAGCCGCCCGACCCGGTACTCGCCGCCGGGCTCCTTCAGCAGCCGCAGGCACCCCAGAACCGGACCGGGCCGCTGCGCGTCGGCCCCCAGCCAGTAGTGGCGGGCCCGGTCCTCGAGGTCACGGCCGTCCAGCTCGCCGTACGGGCAGGCCTGCTCCACGACGAAGACGTCGACCCGCAGCCGGAGCAGCTCGTAGAGCATGGGGGCACTGAGATCGGCCGCCCAGGCCCGGTGGACGGTGGCCGCCATGGCCTCGGTACTCATCGGCCTCTTCTACCAGACGAGCGGCCGGGACCGCACGACGACGGACCGCGGCCGGACCCGGCAGGTGTGACGTCCCCGTGACGGCTCCGGGCCATCCCCGCCCGGGCGGTTAGCCTCGTCAGGTGCGTCATCACGATCTCGTCGTCATCGGCACCGGCTCGGGCAACTCGATCATCGACGACCGTTTCGACGATCTCGACGTCGCGATCGTCGAGCACGGGGTCTTCGGCGGCACCTGTCTCAACGTCGGCTGCATCCCGACCAAGATGTACGTGTACCCGGCCGACATCGCCGAGCACATCCGGCACGCGGGCCGCCTGGGCGTCGACGCGACGCTGGACAAGGTGCGCTGGGCCGACATCCGCGACCGCGTCTTCGGCCGCATCGACCCCATCGCGGCCGGCGGTCGCGAGTACCGCGTCGCGCGCTGCCCGAACGTCACCGTCTACGAGGGACACGGCCGCTTCACCGGGCCCAAGGAGCTGAGCGTCGACGGCGGCGAGCCCTTCACCGCCGATCGCATCGTGATCGCCGCCGGCGGGCGCCCGGCCGTTCCGGACGTGATCGCCGAGTCCGGTGTGCCCTTTCACACATCCGACACGATCATGCGCATCGGCGACGTGCCGGAGCATCTCGTGATCGTCGGCAGCGGGTACATCGCCGCCGAGTTCGCGCACGTCTTCTCCGCGCTCGGCGCCCGGGTCTCGATCATCGGCCGGAGCGGGCTGCTGCTGCGCACCCAGGACGAGACCGTGTCGGAACGCTTCACCGCGCTCGCCGCCCGGCGCTGGGACACCCACCTGCGCCACAAGATCGTGAGCGTGTCCGGGGACGTCGTCATCGAGCTGGACGACGGGACCGTGCTCAACGCCGACACGCTGCTCGTCGCCACCGGCCGGATCCCCAACGGCGACCGGCTCGACCTGCACGAGGCCGGCGTCCCCACCCATCCGGACGGCCGCGTCCTGGTCGACGCACAGCAGCGCACGCCGGTCGACGGGATCTGGGCGCTCGGCGACGTCAGCTCCCCCTACCAGCTCAAACACGTCGCCAACCACGAGCAGCGCGTCGTCCAGCACAACCTGCTGCACCCCGACGACCTGCGCACGACCGATCACCGCTTCGTGCCCTCCGCGGTGTTCACCGACCCCCAGATCGCCTCGGTCGGACGCACCGAGGCCGAGTGCCGCGACAGCGGTCTCGACGTCGCCGTGAAGATCCAGGCGTACGCCGACGTCGCGTACGGCTGGGCGATGGAGGACTCCACCGGCTTCGCCAAGGTGATCGCCGACCGGGGCACCGGCAAGCTGCTCGGGGCCCACATCATGGGGCCGCAGGCGTCGTCGCTCATCCAGCCGCTGATCCAGGCCATGAGCTTCGGCCTGACGGCGCAGGAGATGGCGCGCGGGCAGTACTGGATCCACCCCGGGCTGCCCGAAGTGGTGGAGAACGCCCTCCTCGGGCTGGACCTGTAGTCCTCGTTACACGATCCGTGGTGCCCCCGGGCATCGAAAGCCTGCTAGACACGTTCCCACAGGCGACCCCTTCCCGGACAACCACGAGGTGCCCCACCCATGACCGTTGCCGACAGCCCGACCCGACCGGCCGGACCGACCGCGGCCACACCGATTCTGAACGGCCGTCGCGGCATGGCGGCCCAGGTCGCCGTGTACGCCTTCGTCATCCTCCCGCTGTTCGCGATCGTCCTCGCCGTCCCGTTCGCGTGGGGTTGGGGTCTGGGCTGGACCGACGTCGCCATCGCGGCCGTGTTCTACGTGATCAGCGGCCTGGGCATCACCGTGGGCTTCCACCGGTACTTCACCCACGGGTCGTTCAAGGCGAAGCGGCCCCTGCGCATCGCGCTGGCGGTAGCGGGCATGCTCGCGATGCAGGGCCCGGTCATCACGTGGGTGGCCGATCACCGGCGTCACCACGCGTTCAGCGACAAGGTGGGCGACCCGCACTCCCCGTGGCTGTTCGGCACCGGCGTCGGCGCGCTGACGAAGGGCTTCCTGCACGCCCACACGCTGTGGCTGCTCGACCGCGACAAGACCAACGAGAAGCGGTTCACCCCCGACCTGCTGGCCGACCGCGACATCGTGCTCGTCGACAAGCTGTTCATCGTCTGGTCGGTCGCCACGCTGCTCGTGCCCGCCGCGCTGGGCGGATTGCTGACCATGACCTGGTGGGGCGCGTTCACGGCGTTCTTCTGGGCCGGGCTGGTGCGTGTCGGGCTGCTGCACCACGTCACGTGGTCGATCAACTCGATCTGCCACATGATCGGCGACCAGCCCTTCGCCTCCCGCGACCACTCGCGCAACGTGTGGCCGCTGGCGATCCTGAGCTTCGGCGAGTCGTGGCACAACCTGCACCACGCCGACCCCACCTGCGCCCGCCACGGCGTGCAGCGCGGACAGATCGACATCTCGGCGCGCGTCATCTGGGCGTTCGAGAAGCTGGGCTGGGCGAGCGCGGTCCGCTGGCCGACGGCCAGGCGCCTGGAGAAGCTGGCCACGCGCACCTGACCCGCGCTCACACCCCCTTCGCGACTCCACGCCCCCCGTCGACGGGGGGCGTGGACGCACAAGAGGGGTGTGAGTGGGTCGGCCCCGCGCCACACCCCCTCACGGCCGCCGCACCCCCTGTCGACGGGGGGGTGGACGCACAAGTTGGGTGCGAGCGGGTGCCGCCGACCACCCGCCGTCAGCCGGCCTGCGTCGACGGGGGCTCCACGGCCGGCTTCGCGGCGGGGTCGTAGGGCACTGCGGGGGGCTCCTCCCCTCGGATGCCGGCCACCAGTGCCGTCACGTCGGCCATGATCGCCGCAGTGGCCCCGTCCAGCGCCGTGCGGGTGCGGGGGCCGCCGAGCCAGGCCGAGAGGTCCACGGGCGGCCCGACGGCGATGGTGACCCGCTTGCGCGGGAACAGCCGGGGCACCCCCGTGCCGGGAGGCAGGACGTGCTGGCTTCCCCAGTTGGCCACGGGGATCACCGGCGCGCCGGTGACCAGCGCGATGCGGCCGATGCCGTTCTTGGCCTTCATCGGCCAGCCGTCGGGGTCCTCGGGGGAGGTGGCCTCGGGGTAGAACGCGACGATCTCCCCGCGCTCGAGCGCCTGGATCGCCCCGCGGTAGGCGTCGCCCGCCCGCGCCGACGTGCGGTAGACGGGGATGTGTCCGCCCTTGCCGAGCACCGATCGCACGAGCGGGATCTTCCACAGCTCCGCCTTGGCCAGGAACCGCGGCATGCGTCCGTGGCTGACGATCAGCGCGACGTCGAAGACGGGGTCGGAGGACGACACGTGGTTGATGGCCAGCAGGGCGCCCCCGGAGCGCGGGATGTGCTCGCCGCCGGTCCAGCCGATGCGGGTGCCGAACATGGTCCACGGCCAGAGCATCCAGATCGCGAAGCCGAACCAGAAGCCGGAGCCCGAGCGCCGCCGCGAGAACGTCAGCGCGATCTTCTCCCGCACCGTCAGTGGTGGGGTGGATGTCATGCGTCCTCCTGGAGCGTCCTTCGCCGAACTCGCGGATCATCCCCTGTCCAGGGAGGATCATGCCCGGCTGGTGTGACCTCGCTCGCACACCCCGACCGCACGAACGCGCGGAACGGAACAACCACACACACTGGAGTCGAATACCTTCGCCATCGAGAGGTCAGCAGTGCTTCCCCGTTACGAACCCGTCGGTCCGACACCCGATTCCCCGCGTTCCGTGGCCCTCGTCCTGCACGGCGGCCGCGCCCACAGCCGCGAGAGCGGCGAGCGGAAGCGCCTGACCTACCGCCGCATGGTGCCGTTCGCCCGGGACCTGCAGAAGCACGGTGAGCTGGCCGTCTTCATGCTCCGCTACCGCTTCCGCGGCTGGAACGCACCCGCGAACGACGCCCGACGCGACGCCGAGTGGGCGCTCGCGGAGCTCTCGAAGGCCTACCCGGGCGTGCCCGTGGTGCTGGTCGGGCACTCGATGGGCGGGCGCGCGGCGCTGGGGGCGGCGGGCGCGCCGAACGTCACGGCGGTCTGCGCGCTGGCCCCGTGGCTCGACGGCTCCGACCCGGTGGCGCAGCTCGCCGGGCGCACGGTGCTCATTGCGCACGGCGACCGCGAGCGCTGGACCGACCCCGGGGCGTCCTTCGACTACGCGGTGCGCGCGAAGCACGTCACCGACCGGACAGCCCGCTTCGAGGTGCCCGGCGCCGGGCATTTCATGCTCAGCCGCGCCGGGGTCTGGACGTCGCTGGTGCGGCGCTTCGTGCTGGGCGTCACCGAGATCGAACCCGAAGACCCCGGGATTGCGAATGCCCTTGCGCAACCCGCACCGAGCGGCCTGCGCGTCGAACTCTCCGCCGTTCACTGACCTGGAGCACAGATGACCCGTCCCACCGCCGCCGTCGTCGGCTCCGGCGTCGCCGGCCTGACGGCCGCCTACCTGCTCCAGCGCCGTTTCGACGTCACGCTGTTCGAGGCCGACGGCCGCCTCGGCGGCCACGC
>JBBQEF010000260.1:0-8340 GCA_038320445.1 Mycobacteriales bacterium | reverse complement strand
GACATCTCCTTCCAGCACGCCTCCGAGCCGCTCCTGCGGCGGATGCGCCGCTTCGGCTCCCGGCCGGACTTCCTCGACCTGTGTTCGCGCATCCGCGCCCTCGCTCCCGAGGCGGGCATCCGCAGCAACGTCATCGTCGGGTTCCCGGGGGAGACCGAGGCGGACGTCGACGAGCTCGAGGCGTTCCTCACCGAGGCCCGGCTGGATGCGGTCGGCGTGTTCGGCTACTCCGACGAGGACGGCACGGAGGCCGAGGGATACGACGGCCACGTGCCCGCCGAGGAGATCGCCGCACGCGCCGAGCGCATCACCTCGCTCGTCGAGGAGTTGATGAGCCAGCGGGCCGAGGACCGTGTCGGCACCGAGGTCACGGTGCTGGTCGAGGCCGAGGAGGACGACGACTTCGAGTGCACGGGGCGCGCCGCGCACCAGGCCCCCGAGGTCGACGGCGAGTGCGTCGTCGAGCGCGGGTCCGGGCTGAGGATCGGCGACATGGTGCGCGCCGAGGTCGTCGGCACCGAGGGCGCCGACCTGATCGTGGCGCCGCGGGAGACGATCCCCCGCAGCGGGCTCGGCCGATGACCGCGCCGACCGACCCCGGGACCCCGATCCCGGTCGGGGAGCTGTCGTGAGCTCGACGCCGGGTCCGCCGCCGCTGCTGAACATCGCCAACGTCCTCACCGGCCTGCGATTGCTGCTCGTGCCGGTGTTCCTGGCAGCCCTGCTCGCCGAGGACGGAGCCAGCCCGGGCTGGCGGCTGACGGCGTTCGGCGTGTTCGCCGTCGCCGCCATCACCGACCGCTTCGACGGCGAGCTGGCGCGGCGCCGCGGTCTCGTCACCGCCTTCGGGACGATCGCCGACCCGATCGCCGACAAGGCGCTCACGGGCACCGCGCTGATCGGGCTGTCGATCCTGTTCCCACAGCTCGTGCCGTGGTGGGTCACCATCGTGATCATGGGTCGCGAGGTCGGGATCACGCTCCTGCGGTTCATCGTCCTGCGGCGCGGGATCATCCCCGCGAGCTGGGGTGGCAAGGCGAAGACGCTGGTCCAGACGGTGGCGATCGGGCTGTATGTGTTGCCGCTGGACCTGCTCGGCGCGCCCGGTCCGCTCGAGATCGTGCGCGGGACGGTGCTGGCGGCCGCGCTGGTGCTCACCCTCGTCACAGGGCTCGACTACGTGCTGAGGGCCGCGCGGCTCCGATCGGCGTCCGCGTCGGCCTGACCGTGTTCGCCGTGGGCGGACGCCGCCGCGCACCGTTCGCGGCGACGCGGCGGGCCGGGAGTCGGTACGGTGATCTCACCGGCGCATCTGCCGGTGGAGCGCGAGGAGGTTCGCATGGCGGTGCTGATGCGGGAGGCGATCGGCGGCACCCTGCGGCGGGCCCGAACCGAGCGCAGGCGGACGTTGCGCGACGTCTCGCGGCGCGCACGGGTCAGCCTCGGCTACCTGTCCGAGGTCGAACGCGGTCGCAAGGAGGCGTCGAGCGAGCTGCTCGCGGCCATCTGCGAGGCGCTCGACATCTCCTTGCCCGATCTGCTCACGGAGGCGGCCGACACCATCGCCGAGGCGATGGCTGCCGCACAGCCGCGACGCCCCATCGGACTGCGCCACATGGACCTCCGGCTCGCCGGCGCGCCCGATCCGCTCGCGGTGTCCCCCACGGCGCTGCCGGTCGGCCCCGCACCCACGGGCCCGCGCGTCCGCGCAGCCGCCTGATCCGGACCCTGCCCTCGACGCCCGCCGCGATGCGACGGGCGTCGAGTCGGCTGTTGACCCGTCCGGGCCGGTAGCCTCGGCTCAGGGGTCGCCCCGACGGCGTCCTCCGGATGATCCCCGATATCGTCGGCCCACGGTGGAAGCCGAGCCGGTGCGGTGCCACGATGGGGCCGAAGGTAGACGCAGTCGAAGGGGCGGAGCAGATGGCCAACGGTTTCACGAAGGCCTGGAAGTACCTCATGGCGCTGTTCTCGTCCAAGGTCGACGAGTACGCCGACCCGAAGGTGCAGATCCAGCAGGCCATCGAGGACGCGCAGCGCCAGCATCAGGCGCTGTCCCAGCAGGCAGCAGCGGTGATCGGCAACCAGCGGCAGCTGGAGATGAAGCTCAACCGCCAGCTCGGCGACATCGAGAAGCTGCAGGCATCGGCGCGGCAGGCCCTCGTGCTCGCCGACCAGGCGCGCGCAGCGGGTGACGAGGCCAGGGCCGCGCAGTACGAGCAGTCCGCTCAGGCGTTCGCCGCGCAGCTGGTCAACGCCGAGCAGTCGGTGGAAGACATGAAGACGCTGCACGACCAGGCGATCCAGGCCGCGGGTCAGGCCAAGACGGCGGTCGAGCGCAACTCGATGATGCTCCAGCAGAAGATCGCCGAGCGCACCAAGCTGCTGTCGCAGCTGGAGCAGGCGAAGATGCAGGAGCAGGCCGCCCGATCGCTGCAGCAGATGAGCGAGCTCGCCGCGCCGGGCAACACCCCGTCGCTGGAGGAGGTCCGCGACAAGATCGAGAAGCGCTACGCCAACGCCATCGGCTCGGCCGAGCTCGCACAGAACTCGGTCCAGGGCCGCATGATGGAGGTACAGGCGTCGGCCATCGACATGGCGGGAGCCAGCCGCCTGGAGCAGATCCGGGCGTCGCTGCACGGCACGCCGGTGGCGGGCGAGGTCACGGCGGGCGAGTCCGTCCCGGCCCCGGCCCAGCCGCAGATCAACACCCAGAAGCAGCCCGGCACGGCCTGATCCGGGACGCACGACCAGCGCCGCCGGCCCCGATCGGGGCCGGCGGCGCTGTCGCGTCCCCCGCGAGTCGGTACGTTCTCGTGCGCGAAGTGACGCTTTCTGGCCTGCCGACTCGCGTACCGGAACGTGCCGACTCGCGCACCGGAACGTGCCGACTCGCGGGCGGGTGGGGCGGGGGCCGCCAGCGTGTGGTGATCACAACGGGGCCGTAGCCACCGTCACCTGCGGCGGGGCAGCGGGGGCGGGGTGGGGCCGGGCTGGCAGCGCGGGCACCAGTAGGCGACGCGGGCGTAGACCCCGTCCCCCTGCTCACCGACACGGATCCGGCCCCCGCAGCGGCGGCATCGTTGCCCGCCGCGCTCGAACACCCAGTGCTGGTTGCGTCCCAGGTCTCCGGTGGTGGACTGCTGCGGCCGGTCGGCGTTGCGCAGCAACAGTTCGCGGGCCAACTCGATCACCCCGGCCGGGTCGGGGACGTCGCAGGTGAGCGTCCAGGGCGAGAGGCCGCGCAGGAAGCACACCTCGGACTTGTAGAGGTTGCCGACGCCCGCCATCACCCGCTGTTCCAGCAGCACCAGGCCCACCTCCGACGACCCGCGGGCGGTGAACCTGCGCAGGGCCTCGGCCGCGTGCTCGTCCGACCATGCGGGGTCGAGGAGATCCGGGCCGAGGTGCCCGACCAGCCGGCTCTCCTCCGACGTCGGCAGCAGCTCCAGGTCGTGCAGCGCGAACCCGACGGCCACGCGCTCGTCGTTCTCCAGTACCGCGCGCGCCTCGTACGCGGGCCGCTGCCACGACATCCCGGGGCGGTAGAGGTGCCAGGACCCGTCCATCCGGAAGTGGCTGTGCAGGCTCCGGCCGTCGTCGAAGCGGGTGAACAGGTGCTTGCCCACCGACGCGACCTCGAGCACCGTCCGACCGGCGAGATCGTGCTCGACGAGCCGGGGATGCCGCAGTTCCCCGCGCACGAGCGTGCGGCCGGCGAGCGCGGCCCGCAGGCGCTTCCCGGCGAGGTAGACGGTGTCGCCCTCAGGCATGCCGCAACGGTAGCGCTCCGCGCGTCACCGGGCCGCCGGTGATCACCCGCTCGTCGACGACCGCGGCCCGCGCCACTCCGGCCGCGGTCGTCGACGGGCGCGTCGCCGCCGCCCTGAGGTGGCGCGCGCCTCCTCCGGGATGCTCATCACGCGAGGACTCACCTCCCGGCAACCCGCGTTCCGCGGGCTCGATCTCGACGCGGAGGCACCCGGGTCGACGACGGGCCCGCTCGATGCGCCTGGGTCAGTGCCGTCGTTCCACCTGGAAATCGGGCCAGTGCACGTGGCGGGTCATCTGCCAGTAGTCGACGATCCGCCAGGGCAGGGTGTTCACCACCCGGCCCGCGGCGTTGCGGTACCAGTTGCGCACGCCGGGGTGTGTCCAGATCATCGCCGAGTGGGCGTCGTCCAGGCGGGCGACGTAGTCGGCATGGGTGTCGGGGGTGACCTCGACGGCACCCAGATTCTCGTCGATCATCGTCGTGAGCGCTTCGACGATATAGCGCACCTGGCACTCGATGATCGTGAACTGGCTGCCGCCGTGGCCGAGTGCCGTGCCCGGACCGCAGGTCAGGAACATGTTGGGGAAGCCGGCCACGGTGATGCCGAGGTGGGCGTCGGCGTCCTCGGGCCCCCACAGCTCCGCCAGTGCGCCGCCGTCCCGCCCGCGGACGTCGATCGGATGCAGCACCTGGTGGGCCTCGAAGCCGGTGCAGAGCACCACCACATCGGCCTCGATCTCGGTGCCGCCCGTGCCGCGGACCCCGCCCGGAGTGATCGCGGCCGCGGCCTCCGGGACGAGTGCGACGTCGTCGCGGCGCAGCGCGGCGAACCAGCCGTTGTCGAGCAGCATCCGCTTGGCGAACGGCGGGTACTGCGGCAGGGCCTTGGCCAGCAGATCCTCCCGGCCGTCCAGCTCGGCCTCGACATAGCGGGTGAACACGCGCCGGTGGGCGTCGTTGGCGGCGTTGACCGAGCGCTCCGGGTGCTCCCAGTCGGGGTCCACCTGGAGGGTCGGGTGCACGCGGTCGCCGATGTTCCAGGACAGCCGGGTGCGGTACCAGCGCCGGTAGAACGGCACGTGCTCCATGAGCAGCGCGACCGCGTCGTCGATCCCGGCGAAGTAGACGTCGTTCCGGGCCGCCCACTGGGGGGACCGCTGGAAGACCGTCACCTGCGCCGCACGCCCGGCGATGGCCGGCACGATCTGCATGGCGCTGGCCCCGGTCCCGACGATCACCACCCGCTTGCCGGTGACGTCCAGATCGTCGGGCCAGCGGGCGGAGTGGAAGATCGGGCCGACGAAGGCGTCCAGGCCGGGCAGGGCGGGGATCTTCGGACGGTTCAGCACGCCGGTGGCGGTGATCACGGCGTTCGCCTCGATCGCCTCCCCGCCCGCGGTGGTGACGGTCCAACGCTGCCGATCCTCGTCGTAGGAGGCGCGGACGGCCTCGGTGCCGAACCGGACGACCTTGCGCAGGTCGTGGGCGTCGGCGACGTCGCGGAGGTAGCCGAGCACCTCGTCGCGCTTGCCGAAGTGGGTGGACCACTTCCTCGGGGCGAACGAGTACGAGTACAGGTGGCTGGGGGTGTCGACACCCGCTCCCGGATAGTGGTTGTCCAGCCAGGTGCCGCCGACGTCGTCGTTCTTCTCCAGCACGACGTGCTCGATCCCGGCCTCGCGCAGCCGGATCGCCGCAAGCATGCCCGACACGCCGGCCCCGATCACGACGACCCGGAAGTCGGTGCCCTCGGGCACGGTGCGCACCGGCTCGGCGGCGTCGAACCCCATGTCGTGAGCCACCATCGCGGCGTACTCGGCGGGCACCTCCTCGCCGACGGCCAGCTCCAGCAGCTCCAGCAGCCGCGGACCGGTCGGGGAGGAGACCGCAGCCGGCCGTCCGGCGGACCAGGCCAGCACCGCGTCGAGCACCGCGGCGCGGACGTCGGCCTGTACGTCGGCCGGGAAGCCGCCGCTGTCGTTGTCCTCCATGCCTCGGCTGCGGGCGGGGCGGTAGGGCGCGGCCAGCCAGCGCCGGTCACCGGTGAGCTGGTGGAGGGCCGGTACCAGGGACGGGTAGTTCGCGTGCTCGAGCGCCGCCGTGAGCGCCTCGCGATCGGGCGGGGAACCCGGCGTGGGTTCGGTCAGGACGCTCATGTCACCCAGGCTAACTGCGGTTAGGGCGCGGCGGTAGCGAGAGCCTTGACGTCCGTTCGCGGCCCCAGCATCCTTCCGTCTGCAGCGATGCCCGGGCCCGGTGAGCGGTTCGGGAGACCTGACCACCGACAGGGAGGCCGGCGATGGAGCTGACCGACGCCATGCGGACCACCGGCACGTGCCGCTACTTCAGCCCGGACCCCGTCCCCGACGAGGTGCTGCACGCCGCGTTCGACGCCGCTCGCTTCGGGCCTCAAGGCGGCAACCGGCAGCCGGTGCGCTGGATCGTCGTCCGCGACGCCACCACCAAGCAGGCGCTCGCCGACCTGTACCTCCCGCTGTGGAAGGCCTACTTCGACGGCATCGCCTCCGGCGACGTGAACGTCGGCGCGCTGCCGAAGGCGGTCACCGACGCCGACTCCTTCGCCGAGAACCTCGCGGGGGTGCCTGCGATCGTCGTGGCCTGCGCCGAGCTCGCGGGCCTGCACCCGACCGACACCGAGCTGGGCCGGCTCTCCGTGGTCGGCGGCGGGTCGATCTACCCGACCGTGCAGAACCTGTGCCTCGCGCTGCGCGACCAGGGCGTCGCGTCCGCGTTCACCACGCTGCTGTGCATCACGGAGCCCGCGGTGCGCGAGCTGCTGCACATCCCGGACGGCTTCATCACCGCGGGGCACATCGCCATCGGGTACCCGGCCCACGGCTTCCCGACCAGGCTCACCCGGTCGCCCGTGGAGGAGATCGTGTTCGCCGAGGCCTTCGACCGGCCGCTGTTCGCGTGACCCCCGCCGCGGGGTACCGCGCACGACCTCCGGGGGCCAGGTGACCGCGCCACACCACCGGTCCCCGCTCGGCCGCGCGACGCTGGGCGACCAGCTGCGCCGCCACGCGCGCAACCAGCCGGGCAAGGTCGCGTTCGTCTCCTACACCCCCGACCGGACCGAGACGACCTACGGCCAGCTGGACGCCGCCGCGAACCGCTTCGCGCACCTGCTGCTGCGGCACGGGGTCGGCCGCGGCGACGTCGTGGCCGTGATGGCGCGCAACGGCGTCGACGTGGTGGCGCTCTACTACGGCACGCTCAAGGTCGGTGCCGCGCTGACCGTCGTCAACGTGCTGTTCGGCAAGCAGGAGGTGGCGCAGCAGATCGACCACGCACAGCCCGCGGTCGTGGTGACGGCCGAGGAGTTCGAGCCGCTCGTCCCGGGCGGAGCGCTGGTGTTCGGGCCCGCGCTGACGGCGGACCTCCCCGACACCGAGCCCGACGCGGACGTCGACGAGAACGACGTCGCCATGCTCGTCTACACCTCGGGCACCGAGTCGGCGCCCAAGGGCGTGCTGATCCCGCACCGCAACTACCTGATCTCCACCGCACCCGCGTGGAGCTGGGGCCTGCAGACCGGGCCGGAGGACACGTGGCTGTTCGTGATGCCGTTCTTCACCATCGCCGGCCTGGGTTCGATGACCACGCTGACGCTGATGGGCGCCACCCTCGTGCTTCCGGCCACCGCCGACCCGGCGTCGGCGCTCGGGATCATCGCCCGCGAGCGCGTCACCGTGATCGCGCAGACGCCCACCTTCTACCTCGGGCTCGCCGGCCAGCCGGGCTTCGGCGCCGACGCCGTCGGAGCCGTGCGGCGCTGCATGACCTACGGCGGGCAGGTGGCGCCTGCGGCGATCGAAGCCTGGTCGGCGGCCGCACCCGGCGTCCGGTGGGGGACGTACTGGGGGCAGTCGGAGCTCTCCCAGCTGGGCACGGTCGGCTGGTTCGCCACCCTCGACGACATCCCGGGCGGCGACCCGTCGTGGATCGGCAAGCCGGTGACGCACCTGGAGACCCGCGTCGTCGACGCCGAGGGCAACGACGCCGAGATCGGCGAGCTGATCTGCCGCTCGCCCTCGGTGATGCTCGGCTACCACCGCGACCCGGAGAAGACTGCGGACGCGCTCGGCTCGGGCTGGCTGCACACCCGCGACATCGTGCGCATTGACGCCGACGGCAACCTGTTCTTCCAGGACCGGCTCACCGACATGATCAAGTCTGGCGGCATGAACGTCTCGTCGCAGGAGGTCGAACGGGTGCTGCACCGCCATCCCGACGTGCTGCGCGCCGCGGTCGTCGGCCGTCCGGACCCCTACTGGTCGGAGGCCGTCACGGCGTTCGTCGTCCCGCGGCCGGGGAGGGAGCCCGACCCGGTCGCGGTCATCGCGTTCTGCCGCGAGCAGCTCGCGGTGTTCAAGGTGCCGAAGGCCGTGCACCTGGTCGCCGAACTGCCGGTCGACGCGCAGGGGAAGGTGCTCAAGCGGGAGCTGCGACGGATGCCGGTGCCCACGCCGGACACCACCGGGGCACCGGTTCCCGCCGCGCCGCCGGGCGAGGACCACTCGGCATGACCGGGCGGCGGGACG
>JBBQEF010000259.1:0-8382 GCA_038320445.1 Mycobacteriales bacterium | reverse complement strand
AGGTCGGCCGGATCGCGGTGGCCGAGGGGGCCGACCTGCTCAACGACACCTGGGCGGGCGCCGACCCGACGCTCGGCGAGGTGGCCGCCGAGACCGGCGCCGGGATCGTCTGCTCGCACACCGGCGGGGCGGTTCCCCGGCGGCGCCCGCACCGCGTCCGTTACGCCGACGTGGTGGCCGACGTCATCGCCGAGGTGTGCGGCCAGGCCGAGAAGCTGGTGGCCATGGGGGTCCCGGAGGAGGGAATCCTCATCGACCCCACGCACGACTTCGGCAAGAACACGTTCCACGGCCTGACGCTGCTGCGCCGCTGCGACGAGCTCGTCGCCACCGGCTGGCCCGTGCTGATGGCCCTGTCCAACAAGGACTTCATCGGGGAGACGCTGGGCACCTCTGAGGTCACCGAGCGCCTGGAGGGCACCCTGGCGGCCACCGCGCTGGCCGCCGCCGCAGGCGCGCGGGTGTTCCGCGCCCACCAGGTGAAACAAACCCGACGTACCGTGGACATGGTCGCGTCGATCGTGGGCACCCGCCCACCTGCACGCACCGTTCGCGCACTGGCGTGAAGCGGCAACGGGGCCGTCCCCTTCCAGCTCGAGGAGAACCATGGACCCCGTCACCGAGAACTGGTTCGCGCGCCGCACCTGGCAGGAGCCCGCCTGGACCGTCGACGAGCTGGTGGCCGCCAAGGCGGGCAGGCGCGTGTCGGTGGTGCTCCCGGCACTGGACGAGGAGGCCACGGTCGGCCCGATCGTGGCCGCGATCCGGCCGTTCACGCTCGGTCCCTCCCCGCTGGTCGACGAGCTCGTCGTGATGGACTCCGGTTCCACCGACCGCACGATCGAGGTCGCGACGGCCGCCGGCGCCCGCGTGGTGCGCCGCACCGACGTCGTCGCGGACCTGGAACCGTTGCCCGGCAAGGGTGAGGTGCTCTGGCGCTCGCTCGCGGCCACCACCGGCGACGTCGTCTGCTACATCGACTCCGACCTGATCGACTTCGATCCCGGCTTCGTGCCCGCCCTGCTCGGCCCGCTGCTCGCCGTGGAGGGCGTCGGGCTGGTCAAGGGCTTCTACCGGCGCCCGCTGCGGCTGGAGACCACCGAGGCAGACACCGGTGGTGGGCGCGTCACCGAGCTTCTCGTCCGGCCGCTGCTGGCCGCGCTGCGGCCCGAGCTGGCGGGCGTCGTGCAGCCGCTGGGCGGGGAGTACGCGGGCACCCGTGCGGTGCTGGAATCGCTGCCGTTCGCGGCCGGGTACGGCGTCGAGATCGGGCTGCTGCTCGACATCCACGCGGTCCACGGCCTCGACGCCATCGCGCAGGTCAACCTCGGCGTGCGCAAGCACCGCAACCGATCGTTGCTGCAGCTGGGCGTGATGGCACGCCAGATCCTGGCGGCGGCCCTTTCCCGATGCGGGATGGCGGACGCCGGCGGTGCTCTCACCCAGTTCGTGCAGGTCGGCGGCGAGTGGCTGCCGTCGTCCACGCCCGTCGTCGTGGCCGAACGCCCGCCGATGCGGGAGGTGATGCCGAGTGCTCCTTGACAGGTGGCGCGGCCGGGACCGGGGCCGTGGTGGCGGTCGGCGGGTTCGTGAGCGCGCCCGGTGACTCCTGTGGTGGGATGGGTCGGGTGGGGACCGCTCTGCTGTACCTGATCGTCGTGGTCGCGGTGGCGGCCGTGCTGTTCGGGGTCGCCGCCGTCGTGTTCGGGCGCGGGGAGGAGCTCGCTCCGCTCGCGCCCGGCGCCACGCCGACGCGGCTCCCCGCGCGCGACGTGCAGGGCGACGACGTACGCGGCCTGCACTTCCCGCAGGCGGTGCGCGGCTACCGGATGGCGGAGGTGGACTGGGTGCTCGATCGGCTGGCCGAGGAACTGGACCGGACCGGGGCGGAGCGCGACGGGTTGCTGGCCCGGGTCGCCGAGCTGGAGTCGGTGCCGCCGCACCAGGCGGCCGCGGAGCCGGAGCCGGCCTCGGCCTCGGTGGACAAGGAGCACTCATGACCCAGCGGGTCCAGCTGACCGTTCCCGTGGACGTCAACGCGCCCGCGGAGGCCGTATGGCACACCGTGACCGACTGGGCGGGCCAGGGCGAGTGGATGCTCGGCACCCGCGTCTCGGTCACCGGCGACGGGGACGGCCGCCGGCTCGGGGCCACCCTGAGCGCGTTCAGCGGCGTCGGCCCGCTCGGGTTCACCGACACGATGGAGATCGTGGAGTGGGTGCCTCCCACGAGGTGCACGGTGCGCCACACGGGCAAGATCGTGAGAGGCGACGGCGTGTTCGAGGTCCTGGAGCTGGGCCCGGAACGCGCCCGCTTCCTCTGGACCGAGCTGCTCGACCTCCCGCTCGGCCCGCTCGGGCGCCTCGGCTGGCCGGTGGTGCGGCCGGCGTTCCGGGCGGGGGTGGAGCAGTCGCTGCGGAAGATGGCCCGGCTCTGCGAGCAGAGGTTCAGGGCCGAGCAGGAGTTCCCGGCAGGTGGGTGAGCCCGTCCGATGCGGGTGGGCGGGATCGGCGCCGGAGTACGTCGCCTACCACGACGACGAGTGGGGCCTGCCGCTGCGCGGCGTCACGGCGATGTTCGAGCGGCTGTGCCTGGAGGGCTTCCAGTCGGGGCTGTCGTGGATCGTGATCCTGCGCAAACGTCCCGCATTCCGATCCGCGTTCGCCGGTTTCGAGCCCGGTGCCGTCGCCCGGTTCGGCGAATCCGATGTGGCCAGGCTGCTCGGCGACGCCGGCATCGTGCGCAACCGGTCGAAGATCGAAGCCACTGTCCACAATGCCCGAAAGGTGCTGGAGCTGGACACCCCGCTCGACGAGCTGCTGTGGTCGTTCGCGCCGGACCCGGCCGCGCACCACCGCCCGGCCGACCTCTCCGAGGTGCCCGCCACCAGCGCGGAGTCCACCGCGATGGCCAAGGAGCTCAAACGGCGCGGCCTGCGTTTCGTCGGACCGACCACCTGCTACGCGCTGATGCAGGCCGCCGGGCTCGTCGACGACCACATCCGGGACTGCTGGCGCGCCGCGACCTGACAGGCACCCAGGGTGAGCTCGGGCCCCGTTGATCGCTCCGGTTTCACTCCTGCCCGACGGATGAGGAAAGATGTTCCGCAGCATCCCCGGCGACAGCTTCGTGAACGACGGCGACCCGGACCACGCAGATGGAGGGAGCAGGAGAATGGCGGCGATGAAGCCCCGGACCGGCGACGGTCCCCTGGAGGTGACCAAGGAGGGCCGGGGCATCGTGATGCGCGTCCCTCTCGAGGGTGGCGGTCGCCTGGTGGTGGAGATGTCCGCCGAGGAGGCCAGCGACCTCGGCGACGCCCTCAAGGCCGCCTCCGGCTGAACCCCTCCGCAGGCGCGACGGCGCCCCGCTCCCTCCGGAGCGGGGCGCCGTCCTCTGGAGACACCTACACCAAGGACTCGAAGATCTCCATCGTCCGGGCGGCCGCCGTCTGCCAGGCGAAGTCGCGCTCGGCCCGTACGCGGCCCGCGGCGCCCATCGCGGCGGCGCGGGCCGGTTCGGCGAGCAGGGTGTTGACCGCCCCGGCGATGCCGGTGCGGAACTCCTCGATCGCGTGCTCGTCGTAGTGCACCAGAAGGCCGGTCTCGCCGTCCGCCACGACCTCGGGGATCCCGCCCACGTCCGACGCGACGACGGCCGTGCCGCACGCCATCGCCTCCAGGTTCACGATGCCCAGCGGCTCGTACACCGACGGGCAGACGAACACGGTGGCCGCGGAGAGCATCTGGCGCACCGAGGTCGTCGGCAGCATCCCGCGCACCCACACGACGTTCCCGCGGGCCGCGGTCAGCTCGGCCACGGCCTTCTCGGTCTCCTCGGCGATCTCCGGGGTGTCCGGCGCGCCCGCGCAGAGCACGACCTGGGCGGCCGGGTCGATCTGGTGGGCGGCGGCGACGAGGTGCCCCACGCCCTTCTGGCGCGTGATCCGTCCGACGAACACCACGCTGGGACGATCCGGGTCGACGCCGTTGGCCAGAAGCGCGTCGCGGGCCGGGTCCGGGCGGTAGAAGCCGGTGTCGATGCCGTTGAGCACGACGTGCACGCGGGCCGGGTCGAGGGCGGGGTAGCAGTCCAGGACGTCGGCACGCATCCCGGCGCTGACGGCGATCACCGCGTCGGCGGCCTCGTAGGCCGTGCGCTCCACCCAGGAGGAGAGGCGGTACCCGCCACCGAGCTGCTCGGCCTTCCACGGCCGCCTGGGCTCCAGCGAGTGGGCCGTGACGACGTGCGGGACGCCGTACAGGACCTTCGCCAGGTGTCCGGCCATGTTGGCGTACCAGGTGTGCGAGTGCACGAGGTCGACGCCCTCGACCCCGGCCACCATCGACAGGTCGACGCCCAGGTACTGCAGTGCCGGGTTCGCCGCCGCGAGCGACTCCGGCGATGCGTGGGCGACCGCACCGTCGCGCGGCTCGCCGAAGCAGTGGACGTCGACGTCGGCGAGGGCCCGCAGTGCGGGCACCAGATGCTCGACATGCACCCCCGCCCCGCCGTAGACGTCAGGTGGGTACTCGCGGGTGAGCAGTCCGATGCGCACGTCCGGCACCGTAAGCCATGACGGGGCCCGGCGAACCCCGTGGCGGCGCGGATTTTCACCGGATGTACGCCTGGTCCCTGTGGCCTCGCACGCCACGGGAGCACTAGGGTCGGCCCGGTGACCGGCGACGTGCTCTTCCCCGCGGAGGCGCCAGCATGACAGGTGCCCGCATCTCGCCCGCCTCGCCGCGGGGTTTCTCGGCCAACGTGCTGGGCATCGTGCTGGCGGGCGGTGAGGGCAAGCGGCTGTGGCCGCTCACCGCCGATCGCGCGAAGCCCGGAGTGCCCTTCGGCGGCAACTACCGGCTGATCGACTTCGTCCTGTCCAACCTGGTCAACGCCGGGCTGCACCGCATCTGCGTGCTCACGCAGTACAAGTCGCACTCGCTCGACCGGCACATCTCCACGACGTGGCGGCTGTCCAGCGTGCTCGGGCAGTACATCACCACGGTGCCCGCGCAGCAGCGGCTCGGCCGCCGCTGGTACACCGGCAGCGCCGACGCGATCTTCCAGAGCCTCAACCTGGTCTACGACGAGCGCCCCGACTACATCGCGGTGTTCGGTGCCGACCACGTCTACCGCATGGACCCGGGCCAGATGATCGCGCAGCACATCGAGAGCGGCGCGGGCGTCACCGTCGCGGGTATCCGGGTGCCGCGCGCGGAGGCGAAGGCGTTCGGCTGCATCGCGTCCGACGAGTCCGGCAAGATCACCGAGTTCCTCGAGAAGCCGTCCGACCCGCCGCACGTGCCCGACGACCCGGACGTCACGTTCGCGTCGATGGGCAACTACGTGTTCACCACCGAGGCCCTGATCGACGCGCTGCGGATCGACGCCGAGGACAACGACTCCGACCACGACATGGGCGGCGACATCATCCCGCAGCTCGTGGGCCGCGGTGAGGCCAACGTCTACGACTTCGCCGACAACGAGGTGCCCGGCGCCACCGACCGCGACAAGGGCTACTGGCGTGACGTCGGCACGCTCGACGCCTACTACGAGGCCCACACCGACCTCGTGTCGGTGCACCCGATCTTCAACCTGTACAACCAACGCTGGCCCATCCGCACGGCCATGGCCCCGCTGCCGCCGGCGAAGTTCGTGGAGGGCGGCATCGCGCAGGATTCCATCGTCGGCGCGGGCACGATCATCTCCGGGGCCATCGTGCGCCGGTCGGTGATCAGCCCGAACGTCCGCATCCAGGCGGGCGCCGAGGTGTCGGACTCGGTGGTGCTGCCGGGCGTGAGCGTCGGCCGCGGTGCCGTGGTGCGTGGCGCGATCCTGGACAAGAACGTCGTGATCCCCGACGGCGCGCTGGTCGGGGTCGATCTGGCCGGCGACCGCTCCCGCTACACGGTCAGCCAGGGCGGCGTCGTGGTGCTGGGCAAGGGCGTCACCGCCTTCTAGCGGGTCTTCACCGCGGCCAGCAGGCCGTCGCCCAGGTCGAGCAGCACCGGGACGAGGTGCTCGTCCTCGCGGACCTGCCGCGCCGCCTCCCGCAGGCCGACGGTGCCCGGGTCGGCGGCGTCCTGGTCGAGCACCCCGCCGGCGAGCACGCCCGCCATCGCCACCACCCCGCCCGGGCGCAGCAGGCGGATCGCCTCGTCGAGGTAGCGGGGGTAGTCGGCGGCGGCGGCGTCGACGAACACCAGGTCGTACCCGCCGTCGGTGAGCCGGGGCAGCACCTCCAGCCCCATTCCGTTGATCAGACGCAGCCGCGACGGCCCGTGGCCGGCCGCGGTGAACGCGGCGCGGGCCGCCCGCTGGTGCTCGGGGTCGACGTCGATGGAGGTCAGGGTCCCGTCGCCGGTCATGCCGCGCAGCAGCCACAACCCGCTGACGCCCGCGCCGGTGCCGATCTCCACCACCGCCCGCGCGCCGATGGCCGCGGCGAGGAAACGCAGGCCGCTCCCGGTGCCGGTGCTGACCGGGATGCAGCCCAGACCGGCGGCGCGGGCCCGCGCGGCGACGATCACGTCGTCCTCGGCGAGATAGCCTTCGACGTGGTCGCGCAGCGTGTCCTGGCCGGTCATGGTCAGGAGGCTACTGCCCCGGCGTTCCCGGACCGCATTCACAGACTCTTCTCAGACGGTTCTCACGTATCTGTCACGGTGCCACGGCATCGTGTGTGGTGTCGGCCTGGGTCGTAGGCCGGTGGGAGTGTCGGGAACATTCGGATCCGGTGCCCCGTTCTCCCGATGGCACGACCCGCTGCAGGAGGTAGACCCGACGATGACCGAGGCTTCCGCCGCCGTCCTGGACGCAGCTGCGCCCAGCGAGACGGTGCTGCCCGGTGACGGCGCCGAGTGGACCCCGCCGAGCTGGGACGAGGTGGTCCGGGAGCACGGCGACCGGGTGTACCGCCTCGCCTACCGGCTCACCGGCAACCAGCACGACGCCGAGGACCTCACGCAGGAGACGTTCGTCCGGGTGTTCCGGTCCCTGTCGTCCTACAAGCCGGGCACGTTCGAGGGCTGGCTGCACCGGATCACCACCAACCTGTTCCTCGACATGGTGCGTCGCCGGGCCCGGATCCGCATGGAGGCCCTCCCGGACGACTCCGACCGGATCCCCGGGCAGGGCCCCGAGCCCGAGCAGGTGTTCTCCGACACCCACCTCGACCCGATGTTGCAGGCCGCTCTCGACGAGCTGCCGCCCGAGTTCCGCGCCGCCGTCGTCCTCTGTGACGTGGAGGGCCTGTCCTACGAGGAGATCGGTGCCACGCTCGGGGTGAAGCTGGGTACGGTACGGAGCAGGATCCATCGCGGCCGGGCGGCGCTGCGCGGTTCGATGGAGCGCCGCAGGGCGGAGCTGGAGGAGGTTCGCGGGTGACGAACGACGGTCGACGGTTCTCGGTGACGCTGCCGGACTGGGGGCAGGATCACCTGTCGCCGGAGGCGATCGTGGCGTACGTCGACGACGAGCTGGCCGGCGGCCCGTACTCGCGCGCCACCCGTCACATCGACGCCTGCCCCGAGTGTGCGATGCAGGTGGTCGCCCAGGCCCAGGCGCGCACCGCGCTGCGGTCGGCCGAGGTCCCCTGCATGCCGTCCTCGCTGTTCACCAGCCTGTGCTCGATCCCGCAGGACGCGGATCTTCCCGAGGCACCCGCCGGACTCTCCATCACCGACGAGGGCGAGTTCATCGCTCTCCTCCGGTCCGAGCCCGCGCCGTCCACGCGCCCGGCTGCGTCGCGGCGGATGCGATTCGGGGCCGGAGCTGCGATGTCCGGCCTCGCGCTCGGCGCCATCGCGCTGGGCGGCACCGCTGTCGCAGGCGACGCGCCGGATCCCGCAGCCGCGTCCCCGCGCGGGGTGTTCGACGGCGCCGTCCTCGGCGGAGCGGCCGCCGACGCCCAGCTGCGCCTCGTGCCGGCCGCAGGCACGACCGCAGACGGCACGACCGCTGACGTCCCGGCCGATGCGCGTCGCGTCCCCGGTTCGTTCCTGCTCCGCTGACGCCGACACGCGGACTTCACCGTCCCTGAGGCACCCTGGTCGTCAGTCCCGTCCGCACTCGTGCCCTGGAGCGTCCCGCCGCGATGACCGACGCTGCCCGCGGTGAGACCGAACCTCCCCGGCTCGGACCCCGCCCGCTGGACCGGCCCGTCGTCGACGAGGGCACGGCGCAGGTGTTCGGGCGGCCCGAGGGCGTCCGCGGGGGTTTCGCGGCGCCGGCCGCCTCGGGCCCGGCGCCACGCATCACGTCCGCGCTGCCCCCGCCCGGCGCGCTGGCCGTCGCGTTCGGGCGACCGGAGCAGGCAGGCGACGGCCTGCAGCGCCCGCCCTCGGCGGCGAACGGCTCGGCGGCCGTCCCCGACCCCTT
>JBBQEF010000258.1:0-8463 GCA_038320445.1 Mycobacteriales bacterium | reverse complement strand
GTGCTCGTCGGCCTGACGCTCGTCCTCGCCCGGGCCGCGCACGGCCGCGGGTCCGCCGAGCGGGATCTCGCGGTCGACCGGCCCGTCTCCCGGCGCGTCCAGGTCCCGTTCGAGGAGCGGGAAGGCGTCGTCCTGGTCGGGCTGTGCTCAGCTGCGGTCGCGCCGTTCTCCTGGTCCCACCACTGGGTCTGGGTGGCGCCGCTGGTGGTGCTGCTCGTGGAACGAGCGTGGTGGTGGCCGCTGGCCGCGGTGCTGGCCGCCACGCTGGCGGTGATCACCGCGCAGCCCGGCCCCGGCGTCGGCCCGATCCCGTCCACCGGTCTGGTCTCGCTGCTGCCCGACACGTACCTCGTGTTGTTCCTGGGTGTGCTCGCCGCGGAACGGCTGAGGCCCCGCCGGATGACCGGCGGGGCCTCGTCGCACCAGCGGTGACTCAGTCGGTGATGTCCTTCGGTCGGCCCGCGTCCGGTCGGCCGGCCAGTGCCTCCCGCTCGTCGGAGCGGGACTGGAGCCGGTCCGTGCCCGGGTTGTCCGCGTGCTGCTCCAGATCCGCCCGCTGCTGCTCGGTCCGCGCTTTCTCCAGTGCGATGGTCTCGGCGACCGGATCGGGCTTGAGCAGCGACCCGGTGACCGGGGCGCCCCCCATGCCGAGCTGGTTCATCCGCTTGGGGACCGGGGCGCCCTGGTAGGCCAGCGGAATCGGGTGACCGTGGGCGTCCATCCCGGCGAGGGGCTGGTGGACCTCGATGAACTCGCCGTGCGGCAGGCGCTTGATGATGCCCGTCTCGATGCCGTGCTCCAGCACCGCCCGGTCGCTGCGCTGCAGGCCCAGACACAGCCGGTACGCGGCCCAGTAGGCGACCGGCGGGATGACCAGCAGGCCGATGCGGCCCATCCAGGTGGTCGCGTTGAGGGAGATGTCGAAGTAGTACGCGAACCAGTCGTTGGCCGAGCTGACCAGCAGCACCATGTAGAACGCGATGGCCATCACCCCGAGCGACGTGCGCACCGGCACGTCACGAGGCCGCTGCAGCAGGTTGTGCAGCGCGTTGTCCTTCGTGAACCGCCGCTCGATGGCAGGGTAGGCGCCGGCGAGGACGAAGATGATCGGCAGGAACGCGGCGGTGGCCCAGAACGCGGCCGGGACGCGGTAGTTGCCGATCACGATCTCCCACGCGGGGAACAACCGCGCCATGCCGTCGGACCAGCCCATGTAGAAGTCGGGCTGGGATCCCGCTGAGATGTGGGCCGGGTTGTAGGGGCCGAAGTTCCAGATCGGGTTGATCTGGAACAGGCCGCCCATCAGGCCCATGACACCGACCGCGACGGCGAAGAACGCACCGCCCTTGGCCGCGAACGCGGGCAGGATGCGGACGCCGACGACGTTGCTCTCCTTGCGGCCGGGCCCGGGGTACTGCGTGTGCTTCTGGTACCAGACCAGCCCGACGTGCACGCCGATCAGTGCGAGCAGGATCCCGGGCAGCAGCAGCACGTGGATGATGTAGAGCCGCGGCAGGATCTCGGTGCCGGGGAACTCGCCCCCGAACAGTGCCCACTGGGTCCAGGTGCCGATCACCGGGACGGTCAGCGTGATGCCCGACGCGATGCGCAGGCCCGTGCCGGAGAGCAGGTCGTCGGGCAGCGAGTAGCCGCTGAAGCCCTCGAACGTGCCGACGAAGATCAGCAGGATGCCGATGATCCAGTTGCTCTCGCGGGGCTTGCGGAACGCGCCGGTGAAGAACGTGCGGAACATGTGCGCGAACATCGAGGCCACGAACAGCAGCGCGGCCCAGTGGTGCACCTGGCGGGCGAACAGGCCGCCGCGGACCTCGAACGAGATGTGCAGCGCGGAGTTGTAGGCCTGGCTCATGGCCACGCCGCGCAGGTTCTCGAAGGGACCGTCGTAGACGACCTCCTTCATCGAGGGGTCGAAGAACAGCCCGAGGTAGGTGCCGGTGAGCAGCAGCACGATGAAGCTGTAGAGCGCCACCTCGCCGAGCATGAACGACCAGTGCGTCGGGAACACCTTGTTGAACTGCTTGCGCATTCCCGCTGCCGGGTGGAACCGCTGGTCCAGCTCGTCGAGGGCCTGCCCGGCCTTCGCCTGGAGCCCCCCGCTCGACGAGGTGGGTGTGGTGATGGCACTCATGCCTGTCCCCCAAGCTCCCAGAAGGCGGGGCCGATCGGTTCGAGGAAGTCACCCCTGGCCACCAGGTAACCCTCGTTGTTCACTGTAATGGGAAGTTGGGGGAGTGCGCGCGCTGCCGGACCGAACACCGGCTTGGCGTACTCGGTGGCGATGAACTGCGACTGGTGGCACGGGCACAGGATGCGCTGCGTCTGCGTCTCGTACAGCGACGTCGGGCAGCCGAGGTGGGTGCAGATCTTGGAGTAGGCGTAGTAGTCGCCGTAGTGCAGCGCCTCCTGCCCCTGCCGGTGGACCACCGGCGTGCCGGGCCGCAGGCGGATCAGCATCACCGGGTTGTCGGAGCGGATCAGGGCGGCCTGCAGCGCCTCCTCGTTGCCCCGCTCGGACTCGCGGAACGGGAACACCGTCTCCATCGACCCGGCGTCCTGGTCCCCGGGACGGACCAGGGAGATCTCGCTCGCAACGCCGGTGTCGCGACGCAGGAAGACGACCTCACCGGCCGTCTGGGGCGCCCAGCCGGTGGTCCACAGCGCCGCTTTGTCGCCACCCTTCCACGGGTTGCGCACCAGCGGCGCGACAGCGGCGATGCCCAGGCCGAGCCCGAACACGCCTGCCGCGGCCCCGGCCGTCCGCTTGATCAGGGAGCGACGCGCGATGCCGGTGTCCTCGCCCGCCTTCGCCAGCTGCGCGAGGACGGTCTTGCGGGCGAGCTCGTCGGACCGGCCGTCGTGGCGTTGCTGGACCGAGACCTCGTCCGGGAAGAACTTCTTGACGTACGCGATGATCCCGATGCCCAGGGCCAGCACGGAGAGCCCGAACGTGCCACCGACCAGCGGGGTGTAGAGCGCGTAGGCCAGGTAACCGGGCTGCTCGGGTGCGACGTACTCGAACGGCCAGAACAGGTAGAAGCCCAGGAACGCGAGGCCGGAGACGACGGCGATCACGAACCACAGCGCCACGGCCCGCTCCGCGCGCTTCTCCGCGCGGGTGCCGGGCACCGGGAACTTCTTGCCGTTGTGCACGACCTCGACATCGTCGAGCTCGGCCGCGAGGCGGGCGAGCTGATCGGTCGTCATGTCCTCGAGCTCGGCGTCGGTCGGTATGCGCGGCGTGGAACCGTGCTGCTCGGAGATGCTCATGTCTTCGCTCCCAGCCACAGCGTGACGCCGATCAGGGCGGCGAGGCCGACGATGAAGGCGACCAGTCCTTCGGAGACCGGGCCGATACCGCCGAGCGGGTTGCCGCCGGGGTTGTTGTTGTTGCCGCTCACGGACTTGATGTAGGCGATGATGTCCTTCTTCTCCGCGGGCGCGAGCTGCCGGTCGGAGAACTTCGGCATGTTCTGCGGGCCCGACAGCATCGCCGTGTAGATCTGCGACTCCGAGGCCGGGTCGAGGATCGGCGCGAACTTGCCCGACGACAGCGCCCCGCCGCGGCCGGTGAAGTTGTGGCACGACGAGCAGTTGAGCCGGAACAGCTGGCCGCCCCGGGCCGGGTCCGGACCCCGCAGGGCCTCACCGGTGGCCGCGGGCACGGTGGGCCCACCGCCGTTGGACTGGACGAAGGCGCCCAGCGCGTCGAGGTTGGCCCGGCCCTCCTCCGTCGCCGGGTCGAACGTCGGCAGCGGGGGTTTGCGGACGCCCTGGGCCTCCTGACGGGCGAGCGGCATGCGCCCCGACGACACCTGGAAGTAGACCGCCGCGTCGCCCACGCCGACCAGGCTCGGGCCGTGGTTCTGCACGCCCTGCAGGTTGGCGCCGTGACAGGTGATGCAAGCGCCGTTGTAGAGCTCCTGCCCCTTCGCCGTGAGCGCGGCGTCGCCCTGCGCCACGGCGACCTGCTGCTGAGGCAGGAACACGTCGTAGCCGACGCCCGCGGTGAGCAGGCCGATGCCCAGCGCGAGCGAGCCGGCCAGCCGTCGGCGGAAGCGGGTGCGTGGTCCCCGGGAGGAACGCGAGGGGGGTGATGTGGTCATCGTCTGCGTCTTCCAGCCCTCTCGGAGTCTCTATCGGATGAAGTAGATGACGGCGAACAGGCCGACCCACACCACGTCGACGAAGTGCCAGTAGTACGACACGACGATCGCCGCGGTGGCCTGTGCGGGCGTGAACTTGCTCAGCTTCGTGCGGATCAGCAGGTAGATGAACGCGATCAGGCCGCCGGTGACGTGCAGCGCGTGGAAACCGGTGGCCATGTAGAAGACCGTGCCGTAGGCGCTGGACGACAGCGTGGTCTCGTGCTGGGTGACCAGCACCCGATACTCGTTCGCCTGCCCCAGCACGAAGGCGGCGCCCATGACCAGGGTGAGCAGGTACCACCGGCGCAGGCCGAACACGTCCCCGCGCTCGGCGGCGAACACCCCGAACTGGCAGGTGAACGACGAGGCCACCAAGATGATCGTCACCACCAGCGCGTACGGCACGTTGAGCTCGGTCGGTTCCGGCGGCCACGTGTTGGTGGGCGGGTTCTGGGCGCGCGCGGTGAAGTAGATCGCGAACAGCCCGGCGAAGAACATCAGCTCGCTGGACAGCCAGATGATGGTTCCTACGCTGACCAGGTTGGGGCGGTTCAGGGAATGGATCCGCCCGCTGATGTTGGGAGCCGCTGTCGTCACACCGGCATTATGACCCCCGACCAAGTTCTACAGCCTGTCGGGATACCTGGACGGACGTCACGATCGGATCTCCCCAACGGTCGGGAGCCTCCCCGAGTTCCACTACAGTTCGCCACGTGAGCAGCCCTGTCGCAGCCGAGACCCTCACCGTGCTCGTCTTCAGCCACCGCCCCGAGGTCCGCGAGGCCATCACGATGGCCGTCGGGCGGCGACCGGCGCCCGATCTCGGACGCGTGCGGTTCGTCGAGGCCGGGGGCATCGCCGAGGTGCTGGCCGCGGCCGACGGCGGCGGCGTCGACCTGGCGATCCTCGACGGCGAGGCGCAGCCGACCGGCGGCATGGGCGTGTCACGTCAGCTCAAGAACGAGATCGACGACTGCCCGCCGATCATCGTCACCGTCCGCAGGCGCGACGACCGGTGGCTCGCCACCTGGTCGCAGGCCGACGCGGTGCTGGTGCACCCGCTCGATCCCCTGACCGCGGCCGAGACGGTTGCCGATGTCCTGCGCCGCTCGCGGGACGGCGAGCTGCCCGCGGTCCGGGCCTGATCGATGGCGGACACCGGTGCCCCCACGTGGCCGAGCCTGCTCGGCCGGCTGGTGCGCCACGAGGACCTCGACACGGCCGACACGTCCTGGGTGATGGACAAGGTCCTGCGGGCCGACGCCACCCCGGCGCAGATGGCCGGGTTCCTCATCGCGCTGCGCAGCAAGGGCGAGACCGCAGCGGAGATCGCCGGTCTGGCCGAGGCGATGCTGGGCCACGCCCGCCGGGTGAGCATCCCGGTCCGCGCGGTCGACGTCGTGGGAACCGGTGGTGACCAGGCCCACACGGTCAACATCTCGTCGATGTCGGCCGTGGTCGTCGCGGCGGCCGGGGCACCGGTGGTGAAGCACGGCAACCGGGCCGCGTCGTCGGCCTGCGGCGCGGCCGACGTCCTGGAGGCGCTCGGGGTGGCGATCGACCTCCCGCCCGAAGGGGTCGCGGCCACCGTCGCCGAGCTCGGCATCGGGTTCTGCTTCGCGCCCGTCTTCCATCCCGCCATGCGGCACACCATCCCCGTGCGGCGCGAGCTGGGGGTCCCGACCGCGATGAACCTGCTCGGGCCGCTGTCCAACCCCGCCCAGCCGGCCGCCGCGCTCGTCGGCTGCGCGGACGCCCGTCTCGCCCCGGTGATCGCGGAGATCTTCGCGGGCCGCGGCGCGTCGGTGCTGGTGGTGCGCGGTGACGACGGCCTCGACGAGCTCACCACCACCACGAGCAGCACCGTATGGGCGGTGGCAGGCGGTGAGGTGCGTCAGGAGAGCCTCGATCCGGCCCGGCTGGGCGTCGCGGTGGCCACCCGGGAGGACCTGCGCGGCGGCTCCGCCGAGGTCAACGCGGCGGCGTTCCGGGCGCTGGTGGCGGGGGAGCGCGGTCCGGTCCGCGATGCGGTGCTGCTCAACGCGGCGGGCGCGCTCGTGGCGTTCGACGGGGTGCCCGACGACCTGGCCGGGGCCTTCCCGGCCGCACTCGAACGAGCGGCCGGGGCGATCGACTCCGGCGCCGCCGGCGACCTCCTGGTCCGGTGGGTCGAGCGCTCGACGGCCCTGCGCCACTGATCCCCGCCCCGGGCTGGGCCGTTCGGCCGAGTTCGGTGCCGCCGCCTGCACCTGTGCCCGTTGGTGATGTCGGCGCGGGTCGGGACGTTCTCTACGTTGGCACGAGTGGGCGCTGACATTTTCTGGCGCGTACGGCGGCGGAGGAGGTACTCGGCATGGGGTCGTCACCCGATTCCGACCAGGTGGGACGCACAGGTGCCAGGTTCGGTGCCCAGCGGACGGGACCCGTGCCCGGCGAACCCCGGTTCGAGGTCGCCCTGCGGGGCTACGACCGTGCCACGGTCGATGCCTACGTCGCCCGCCAGCGGGAGGTCGTCGTCGCGATGCAGACTGCCCTCACCGAGGCCGGGGGCCGGCTGGACGCGGCCACCGAACGCGTCGACGCGGCCGAGAAGGAGAACGCCGAGCTGCGACGGGCCGCGGCCGAACCGGCCCCGGCCGTGGAGACGGGCTTCGGGTCACGGGCCGAGAAGATCCTCCGGCTGGCCGAGCGCGAGGCGTCGGAGGCCCGGGCCCGAGCGGCGGCCGAGTCGGCGGCGATGATCGACGCGGCCCGGTCCTCGGCGGAGGCCCACCGCCACGAGGTCGAGGAGGAGCTGATCGGGCGCGTCTCACGGGCCGAGCAGGCCGCGGCCCAGCTCGAGACCGATCTCACGGAGCGGGAGCAGCAGATGGCCCGCAAGCTCGAGGCCGACCGCGACGAGGCCCGGCGGGTGCACGAGGCCGCCGTCCGCGCCGCCGACGTCATGCGCGCGGCGGCCGAGGCCGAGGCCGACGAGATCCGGCTCACGGCCAGGGCCGAGGTGGACGGCATGCGCGAGCAGGCGCGGCAGGATCTGGCCCGGATCAGCGGGGTGCACTCCGACGTCCGCACGGACCTCGGCCGGCTGGTGCGCCTGCTCGAGACCGAGGCGACGGCCGCCGCGGCGGATCAGTCCAGGCCGGCCGAGAACGTGGCGTCGGTGTCCGCGCTCGAGTAGGAGCGGAACGCGATGTGGGTGTCGGTGCGCTGCACGCCGTCGACCTTGCTGAGCTTGCCGGCGATGACGTCGGCGAGCTGCTCGTGCTCGATCACCTTGACCACGGCGATGAGGTCGACGTCGCCGGCGCAGGAGTAGACCTCGCTGACCCCGTCCAGGTCGGCGATGGCCTGCGCCGTCTCCGGGATGCGGTCGGCAACGGTGTGCACCAGGACGATCGCGGTGATCACGACGGCTCCTCGGGTCGGTCCGGCACGGCGGTTCGAGACTAGTGGTCCCCGCCCGAGGTCCGTCGGCGGTCCTCGTCCACCTCCGTCTCCACGGGCCGTGCCCGCGCCGCCCATCCCGCCCACGAGCCGGCGCTCTGCGCAGGCTCGGCCCAGGCGGGCTCGCTGTGGACGAGCCGCGTCCCGCCCGAGGCCAGCCAGCGGTGCAGCAGCCCCACCTCCTCGGCGGGCGAGCCGCGCAGCGGCCCCGGCTCCGGCAGCACGACCTGGGCGCCGAGGCGCAGTGCGTCGACGACGGGCATCGGGGCGACACCACGGCGGGCGACCCCGGCCGCCGCGAGCCGCCCGAACCGCACGACCGCGATCTCCCAGCCACCGCGACCGTCCGGCCGGGCTCCGACGATCTCGCCGACCGCCGCGAGCGTTGCCAGCCGCTGGGCCCGTGCCAGCGCCAGCACCAGGCCGGCCAGCCGGTCGCGTCGCTGCGCGGCCGCCTCGAAGCGTTGCGCCTCGCCCAGCGCGTCGACCTGCGCGGCGAGCCGGAGCAGCGGCGCGCGGTCGGTGCCCGCGACGAGCCGGGCCACCGCACCGACGGCGGGCGCGTACTGCTCGGGTGTCTGCAGCCCGGCACACGGCGCCGCGCAGCGGCCCAGCTCGTGCAGCACGCACGGCGCCGCGGACGCCCCGCTGGCCGGAATGCGCTGTGTGCAGGGCCGGACCGGGACGACGTCGAGCACCGCCTCCACCGCGGCGACGGCCGCGCGCCGCGACCGGAACGGGCCGAGCGCACCCTCGCGGGGCGCGGCCACCACCGAGAGCCGCGGGAAGGCCTCGGTGGTGGGGGCGACCCACCACGCGCGGTGCGGCTGCCGGGAGCGGCGGTTGTAGCGGG
>JBBQEF010000257.1:0-8466 GCA_038320445.1 Mycobacteriales bacterium | reverse complement strand
GCTTCGGCCAGCCGCACGGCGATGGTCAGCCCGATCACGCCCGCGCCGACGACCGCAACATCGGCCCTCTCCAAGTCCTCGATCATCCTCGCAGAGTGGCAGGTGTGAACTGGTTGGGCTTGGAGGAATGCGATCTCGACCCGGGAGGAGTAGCGGTCGCGAAGGGTCCTCTTCCGACGATCTTGATCCGTGGGGGTGGGCCGCCGCTCGTCGCAGTTTCTTGGTTCCCTCCGGGTCCGGCGAGGTGTGGCTGGCTGTGGCTTAAGGCAGTCATCCTTGCGGTGGGCAACGTGTTCTCTCCCCGTGTCGGTCGAGTGGTCGTCGTCGTTGTGGCGGTCGAGATCGACGAGGGAGTCAGGGATGCGAGCGTTTCCGGTGCGGATGCCGTCTGGGGTGCGGTACTGGACGGTGATCGACGAGGAACTTCGGGTCGTGCCGGTCGCGGATGCCTATCTGCGTCATGCCCGGTTCGGGCGGGATGCTGCTGAGTCCACGACCAGGACCTACGCCGGAGCGGTCGCGCTCTACCTGCGTTGGTGCGCGGCTACCGAGCAGGACTGGCGTGCGGCGGCGGCGCGGATGGCGTCGTTTGTGCTGTGGCTGCGTCACGCCCCCGCCCGGCCGGGGCCGGTAGCCGGTGGTGTGGGTGCGGCGTCCGTGCGAGGGCCGCGGCGGATCAACTGCGTGCTCGCGGGTGTTCGGGAGTTCTTGGCGTTCGCCGCCGATCGTGGCCACGCGCCGAGGGCAGTGCTCGGCCAGCTCTACGAGCTGGCCGACAGCCGGGATCTACCGGCGGAAGCCCGCGGGGAAGACGGGGCCTGGAGACTGCGGATGAAGGCCCGTCATCGCGTGCCAGTGACTCGGCAGCGACCCGAGCGGGCCAGCGACGGGGACGTCCTCGGGCTGCTACGGGTATGCCGATCGGCGCGGGACCGGCTGCTGGTGCTAATGCTTTCGCGGGCCGGTCTACGGCGCGGTGAGGTGGTCGGGCTGCGTCGCGAGGATCTTCACTTCCTCGTCGATGCCTCCAGGCTGGGGTGCGGTTTCCCGGGCTCGCATCTGCATGTGGTCCGCCGCCAGAACATCAACGGTGCGTGGGCGAAATCGCGCCACTCCCGCTGCGTTCCGGTCGATGAGCTGGTGGTGCAGGCGCATGACCAGTACGTCGTCGAGCGGGCCCGCACGCCCGCGACGCGAGAGAGCGACTTCGTGTTCGTGAACCTGTTCCGCGCCCCGGTCGGCGCGCCGATGACCCCGAAAGCGGTCAACGAGCTGCTGGCGGCGGCGTCTCGACGCGCGGAACTGGATCGACCGGTGCACCCGCATGCGCTGCGGCACGGGTTCGCCGGCAACGTCCTTGACGCCGGCGGCATTGTCGATGAGGTCCAAGAGCTGCTCGGGCACCAGTCGATCAGCTCCAGCCAGGTGTATCTGCACCCGGCGCCGCAGCGGTTGCGGGCCGCGGTCGAGCGCGTCGGTGCGACCCGCCCCCGGGGCGCCGCAGAGGACACTCCCCAGTGAGCACCGCGCCGCTGGCGGCCCCGGCAGGGGAAGCCGGGCCGCCGCCCGGGGACCGCAGAGAGCTCGAGCAGACCCAGGACGTCTGGGCGATGGCCGTGTTCGGCCACGACGGACGACTGGATTTCACCACGATCAGCCAGCCCTGGTTGCGGAGCGCGGCCAAGCGCTGGGCGGTGCACGATCTGCTGCGCCGTCGGGGCGCCACCGTCACCGGGACGCTGCGCGCGCACCTCGCGGTTTTGGCCGCGCTGTCGGAGAGCTTGCGCGTGCATCGATTCGACCACGGACTGGTCATCGGCGAGCTCGGCCGTCAGGACATCGAGATGTTCCTGCAGCGACACGCCTATCGGGAGCACTCCGGCGCGATCAGCGCGCTGCTGCGCTCGATGAGCTGCCGGAAACTCCATCACGTGCTGCGTCAGATGCGCCTGCTCGGTCTGGCCCGCCCGGGAGAGCCGCTGCACGGGCTGTCCGAGGACTTCGCGCTTCGGCGCGAGGACGTCCCCCGGCGTCCTGACCGAGAGCGGCCCAGTCGAGCACTGCCTGCAGAGATCCTCACCCAGCTCTGCGAGGCGCTGCCGCTGCTGCGCGCCCGCACCCCTCGATCACTGGCCGTGGCGATCGAGCTGTTGATCGACACCGGTCGGCGACCCACCGAGATCCTGAGACTGCCGTGGGACTGCGTGGGCCGCGACCAGGACGAGAACTACGTGCTGATCTACGACGACCACAAGAACAACAGGCCTGGCCGACGGTTGCCGATCACCACCGCGACCGCCGAGCTGATCACCGCTCAGCAGCAAGCGACCCGGCAACGATTCCCCGACTACGCCCTGACCGATCTGATCCTGCTGCCCTGCGACGAGCCCGGGGCCGGCGGCCAGCGCGCGATGGGCCGGCATGTGATCGGGCGCGCCCACCGCCGATGGCTCGAGTCGCTACCCACACCGCTGCGGCGCACCGACAGCAGCGTCTACGACCCAACCACGATCACGCCCTACTCCTACCGTCACACCTACGCCCAACGCCACGCCGACGCCGGCGTCGCGCTCGACGTGCTCGCCGAGCTGATGGGCCACGAGCTGTTGAGCTCGACCCAGGGCTACTACAACTCTCAGGAATTGCATCAGGCGGGCGAGAAGCGGCAGGTCGCCTGCTGAATGCGGCTCGGCAGTGGTCCCGTGGACGTGGTCGTACGTGCCCTCCGAGCTGGTGATTTGATCTATGGCGCCCGTCTGGTGCATGATCCGCCCACTATCTGAGCGTGAGGGGGCGGCGTGCGGCGGGGTGATCTGGCGGGTGCGGCGCATCTCGAGCTTGTCGGCGGTGTGGTGCAGCTGCGCCCGGAGGACGCGATGGTCGAGGCGATGTTGTCGGGCTGGCGGGCGCAGCAGAACGCCCGTGGGTTGCAGGGGGACACCATCGAGCCGCGGGAACGGCTGGTGCGCCGGTTCCTGGTGTTCACCAACGAGTACCCGTGGAAATGGGGTCCGTCGCATGTGGACGAATGGACCGGGTCGCTGACCGGGGAGAAGCAGTTGGCGCCGTCGACGATCCGCGGCTACCAGACCGACCTGCGGCTGTTCAGCGAGTACATCACCGACGGCCGCTACGGCTGGTCGGTGGCGTGTGAGGAGGCGTTCGGCACGCACCCGGTGCCGATCTGCCACGAGTGGAACACGATCACGCACCTCAACGGCTACGAGGGGCGCCCGGAGGCTCGTCCGTTGAGCCGCGGGGAGCTGCAGCGGTTGTTCGACTTCGCCGATGACCAGGTCGAGCGGGCGGTGCGGGCCAAGCGCAAGGGAGCGCTGGCCGCCTATCGGGACGCCACCATGTTCAAGGTCATCTATGGGTGGGGGCTGCGGCGCAACGAGGCCGCGAAGCTGGACTTGGTGGACTGGGGCCGCAATCCGGCGGCGCCGGAGTTCGGCCGGCACGGGATGCTGCACGTGCGCTACGGCAAGGCGGTCCGCGGGCAGCCGCCGCGGCGGCGCAACGTGCCCTCGATCATGGGCTGGGCGGTCGAGGCCGTCGTCGACTACGTGGACAATATCCGGCCCCGGTTCGGCTGCGCGGAACATCCGGCGTTGTGGGTGACCGAACGCGGCGGGCGGATCAGACCGGCCGAGATCAACGCCCGGTTCGTCGCCTACCGCGACGCCCTGGGCCTGCCCGAGGTGTTGTCCCCGCACTCGCTGCGCCATTCCTATGTGACGCACCTGACCGAGGACGGCGTGGATCGTCGGTTCATCCAGGAGGCCGTCGGACATCGCTGCGACACCTCGACCGCGATCTACACCCATGTCAGCGGGGACTTCATGAACACCGCCCTGCGCAATGCCCTGGCCCCGGCGCTTGGTGATCCGGACGGGCAACGGAAGGAGTCGTGATGGCGCGCAAGCTGGACTATCGGTGGCATCTGCGGCAGGTCATGGCCGCTCGCGGCATGTTCGCCACCACCGACCTGTCCGAGCCGTTGGCCGAGCGCGGGATCGCGCTGTCCTCCAGCCAGATCTACCGGCTGGTCGCCGAACGCCCGGAACGGTTGAGCTTGAAGGTGCTGATGGCGCTGCTGGACATCCTGGACTGCTCGATGGACGAGCTGGTCGAGCCGATCAGCGTCGCCGCCCCGGCCAGCCGGTCGCGAGCCGCCGGCGGCGCGGACGCCGGGGTCGGTGACCTGCGTCCGAAACGGGCCCGGATCACCGGAGGCGACCGATAGCCGGTGAGCACCCCGACGATGACAGTGGTGCGTTCCGCGGTGCTCGCCGACCCGGTCGGCGTCGTCGTCGACCTGGTCACCGCGGCCGACCCGGCGCTGGACCCCGCGCTGATCCGCGAGGTCGTGATCGGTGTTGCGGGAGGCCGGGCGAAACGGCGACGTCTCGCCCAAGCCCTGTCCGATCGGCCCGCGGTGCTCATCGAGGGTCGCTCCCCGGCCCTCCGCGTGGTCGGGGACCTGCTCATCGCGCTGCGCCGCGCCGGTGCGGTGGCCATCTCCGCGCCGCTCTGCACCGGCTGCGGCAAGGACCTGCGCACCCTGCAGCGCCGCGGCCAGGACTGGTACTGCGGGGTCTGCGGGCCCCGACGGGAACCCTGCACGGCCTGCGGCCACGCCCGGCCGGTGAACTTCCGCGACCGGCACGGCCGGCCTCGGTGCGCCCAATGCCCGCCCGACGAGGAGCCCGATCCGGTCGCCGTCATCGTCGAGGTCGTCGGCCGTGTCGACCCGGGCCTGCCGCCCGACACGGTGGTCACCGCGGTGCACGCGACAACCCCCAGGGTCGGACAGCGCCTCGCCCTGGGTTGGGCCCTGGCCGACCGGCCAGAGCTGCTCACCGGAGCCGGAGCCCACGCCCCCTCGCCGTCGGTGCTGCGGCTCATCGATGCGCTATGCGATGCCGGGGCACGCAACATCGTCCGGCCCCCGTGTCCGCACTGCGGACGCGTTCTCCCGCTGGTCAAACCCCGCGATGGAGTGCGGCTCTGCCGCAACTGCGTGGCCAAATCCCGGGCCGAGCCGTGCTCGCGTTGCGGCGCCATCCGCGAGGCCGCCACCCGGGACGAGCTGGGCCAACCGCTGTGTCCGCACTGCTTGATCACCGACCCGGCCAACCAGGAACTCTGCATCTCCTGCGACCGACGACGCCCGGTCAGCACACGAACTCCGGCGGGCCCGCTCTGCCCGAGCTGCCTGCCCGACACCATCCTGAGCTGCAGCATCTGCGGGAAGGACGCCCCCTGCGTGATCTCCCAGACCACCGGCATGCCGTGGTGTCATGCCTGCAAGCAACGCTGGGTCCGCTGCACCGGCTGCGGCGAGGTCGCCCCTATCCGCGGCGGCACCCTGGATCATCCGCTCTGCTCGACCTGCACCCGTCCCGACCCGGAGTTCTGGCGCAACTGCCCAGGCTGCGGGCAACCCGGTCGGCACCGGGCCGGCCGATGCGCCCGCTGCACGGTTGATCAGCGGCTGCGCACCCTGTTCGCCGACCCCACCGGCGCCGTCCGCCCGGAGCTGCAGGTCCTCTATCAGGCCCTCGCGTCGGCGCCCCGCCCGGCGACCGTGGCGAACTGGCTCGACCGAAGCGCAGCGCCGGCGATCCTGTCCGGCCTCGACACCGGCCGGGCGCTCACCCACCAGGTTCTCGACGAGCTGCCCGCCGGCAAACCGGTCGAACACCTGCGCAGCGTCCTGGTCGCCATCGGGACCCTCCCCGCGCGCGACGAGCAGCTGGTCCGGCTGGATCGCTGGATCGCCCGCACCATCGCCGAACGCGCCGACCCCGACCAACAAGCAACTGCTGCACCGCTACGCGGTCTGGCACCTGCTTCGCCGACTGCGCGGCCGCACCGACACCACCGGAACCACGCACGGTCAAGCCGTCGTGGTTCAGCAACACGTCAAGGCCGCGATCACGCTGCTCGACGCGCTCACCGCGCGCGACCTCACGCTGGCCACCGCCAGGCAAGGCGACCTCGACACCTGGCTGACCGGCGCGGCCACCCACCGCCGCGAGGCCGGGAACTTCATCCGCTGGGCCAACCGCCAGAAGGAGACCCGCCTGGAGTTCGCCGCCTCGAGGTGGGGCGGCCCGACCGGCGTAATCGACACCGAAACACGCTGGCAGCACGCCCGCCGGCTGATCCACGACAACACCATCAGACCCGAGGACCGCGTCGCTGGCCTGCTCGTGCTGCTCTACGCCCAATGGCCCGCGGCGATCAGCCGCCTCACCCTCGACCACGTCCAGGCCAGCACGGACGACGTCCGGCTCCGTCTCGGCGCCGAACCCGTCGTGCTCCCCGAACCGCTGGCCACGCTCGTCCGCGAGATCGTCAACACCCGCAGCGGACACGCGGTGCTCGGCGACCCGGGCACCTCCCGGTGGCTGTTCCCTGGTGGGCAACCCGGACGACCGATCAGCGCCTACCAGCTCGCCGACCGGCTCCGCCAGCTCGGGCTGCGCCCCGGACAGGCCCGCTCGACAGCGCTGTTCGCCCTGGCCACCGACCTGCCCGCCGCGCTGCTCGCCCGCATGCTCGGCATCCACATCAGCGTCGCCGTCGCCTGGCAACGAGCCAGCAACGGCGACTGGACCAACTACGCCGCCACCATCAGCCGTCGCCGCGCCGGTGCAGCGACCACCGAGAACGCCGATGCCGAACACGACACCCTGCACTGAAGGGCATTCAGACAGTTGCGATATCCGACGGCACCAGAGCAGGTCGGCGAGAAGCGCCGCCGAGCCGCGGTCGACCGGCTGGCTCGCCACGAGTTCGATCGTCACGGCAACCATCTCTGGCGCGAGACCCAAGCGCTGCTCGACCACGAACACGCTCGCCACGCCCTCGGCCAGGTGTCGGTGCCCTACGGGACCTGCCGCGAGCCCTCCAACGTGCAGGCCGGCGGTGGAGCCTGCCCATTCCGGTTCCGGTGCGTCGGCTGCGACCACTTCCGCACCGACGTCTCCCATCTACCCGAACTGAAGACCTACCTGCAAGACCTGCTCCGCGACCGCGAACGGGTGCTGGCCGCCCGTGGACTCGACTACTGGGCCCAGGCCGAAGCAACACCGTCCGACACCGAGATCGGCAAGGTCAAAGAACTGATCCGGCGGGTCGAGACTCACCTCGACGAGCTCACCGTTGACGATCGAGCCGAGATCACCGCCGCTGTCAGCGCTGTTCGGCGCAGCCGCCAGATCACCAGCCTGGGCATGCCCGGAATCTCGACCCGCGGCCCGAACACCGACCTGCGTCTGGAACGGCCATGAGCGCCGCCGCTGCCGTTGCCGCGCGTCAGGCCCACAGCCTGCGATGCCGACAGCGCGTACTGGCCGCACTCGACCACGCCGTCGCCACCGGCACGGAGATCAGCATCTCCGCGATCGCCCGTCACGCCAGCGTGGACCGCAGCTTCCTCTATCGACACCGCGACCTCCACGCAGCCGTGCTGGCCAAAGCCGCTGAACCTCCTACCGTCGGCGGTGGCGGCCCCGCGGCCAGCCGGGCGTCCTTGATTGCGGACCTGGCCAACGCCCACGACCGCAACACCCGGCTGTCCCGCGAATGCTCCCAGCTCCGCAGCCGCCTTTCCGAAGCGCTCGGCGAGCAAGCCTGGCACGACTCCGGCCTCGGAGGCCCCGACGCCACCGAGCAGCTCAAGCGGCGCGTCAGCGAGCTCGAACAACACGCTGCAGAGCTACGCAGGCTGCTCGCGGACCGCGACGACGAACTCGACGCCGCGCGCGCCACCAACCGCGAACTCATGACACAGCTCAACCGCACGACCCCGAGTCACACGAACGGGCGCCACCACTAGAACCACACCTGTGGCCCACGCTAACATCGACACCGACGGCGCTTGACCTGCGAGAACGAGAACAATCTACCGCTGTGGTCGCGCCGGACCCGGAGAGAACCTTGGTTGTGCGACGAGCCGGATGAGACGCCACCGCGACCGGGCCTGCCCAGCTCATGACGTCTCATAAGTCGGTACGAAACTCGGCGTGTCGGAGGTTGTCCATGCGCTGAGTTCTGCGTCGATCCTCGGCTACGCACGGGTGAGCACCGACCACCAGTCCCTCGACCAACAGCACGACGCGCTCAACGCTGCCGGCTGCGAACGGGTGCTCAGCGACCAGCTGTCCGGGATCCGCGACGACCGGCCCGGGCTTGCCGCACTGCTGGACTACGCCAGAACCGGCGACACGGTCGTGGTGGCGTCGCTGGATCGGCTCGGCCGGTCGCTGTCAGGGGTCATCCGCACCGTCGAGACCCTCACCGAGGCCGGGGTGCTGCTGCGCTCGTTGCGCGAGGGCATCGACTACTCCACCGCCACCGGGCGGATGCTGGCGCGGATCTTCGCCGCGCTGGCCGGCTACGAACGCGAGCTGATGCACGAACGCGCCGCCGCCGCCCGGGCCGCAGCCCGGGCGC
>JBBQEF010000256.1:0-8481 GCA_038320445.1 Mycobacteriales bacterium | reverse complement strand
ACCACGCGACAGCGCCCGGGTCCTGCGCCCGAAGCTGGACGCGATCGAGGCGGCGGGCGTGGACTACGTCGTCGCGGTCAACCCCGGCTGCCTGCTGCAGCTCCAGATCGGCCTGCGGCTGCGCCGGAGCCCGGTGCGGGCGGTGCACCTCGCCGCCCTGCTGGCCGCCGCCGACGGCGGTGCACCGCTGCCGAAGAGCCGGGGAGCCACCCGGTTCCGGGCCACCACGGTGTCACGAAGCAGGTTGTAGGGCCCACACGTCGCACCCGTTCGCAGCCTGGGTCGCCACGTGACGGGCGTCGGTCTCCAGCCACCGGTCCAGCGCGCTGCCCGGGGCGAGCAGATCGGGGTCGGGGTTGACGAAATACCGGGCGCCCTGGTCGCGGTAGGACGCCAGCGCGGCCGGGTCGTACCGGTCCGCGGCCAGGGCCCACCCCTTGCGCTCGGCCAGGAAGAACACGATCGGCTCCTGGTAGTTGTTCTCGACGTCCCCGTCCCGGCTCGGGCTGGCCGTGCCGACCACCACCAGGTCGCCGGGCACGCTGACGTCCAGCGCCTCGGCACACGTCCCGTACGCCCCGAACCCCCGCGTCGACGACTGAGCGAGAACGTTGAGCGACTGCCCGAACAGGGCCACCACCGTGACCCCGACCAGCGCGAGCACGCCGGCTCTCGGCAGCCGGGACCGCGCCCGTTCCACCGCCACCGCCAGTCCGGCGCCGGTCGCCACGGCGGCGTAGGGCAGCGAGAACACGTGGTACTGGACCCCGAGATCGGAACCGGCGTAGCGGCCGACCGCGAAGTAGTAGGCCACCAGCGCGACCAGACCGGCCGCCACGAACGGGAACGCAGCCGCGTCATGGCGCCGACGCCACAGCCACACCGCGCCGAGCAGCGCCAGCGGTATCCCGACCACGCCGTAGACGAACAGCGCCTCGGTCCGGAGGTTGCCCACGTAGAAGCCGGGCGAGGTCCACAGGGCGAGGCTGCCCCACTTGCTGTCACCGCCCGAGATCAGGCCGAACGTGTTGCCGTAGGTCCGGTAGAGACCGGACGCGTGCCACAGCCACAACGCCGGCGCGACCAGCGCCGCCAGCCCGGCCACGTACACCGACACCCGCCGCAGCCGGGACCGCGCGGAGATCAGCATCCACACGCCCATGACCAGACCGATGTGCAGCGACGTCGGCTTGGCCAGCGCGGCCATCGACGTCGCCGCGGCAGCGCCGACGAGGAACACCGGGCGGTCCTCCTGCAGCCAGCGGCAGAACGCCAGCAGCGCGAGCAACGAGAACGCCAGCACCGTCGCCTCCGGCATGAACGCCGTACCCCACCGCATGAACACCGGTGACACCACGAACGCCACCAGCGCCCAGCGCGCCGCGGTCAGTGGCAACAACCGTCGCCCCAGCTGCCAGAACGCGGCCGTCGCGACGAGCATGAACGCCAGCGACACCAGCCGGCCCAGCACCACCCGCTCCCCGAACACGAGATACAGCCCCGCGGTGAGCCACGGCTGCAGCGGGAACTCCATCTCCACGTAGCCCGGACCCGCGCCACCCCAGTTGACCTGGGGAAAGAACACATTCATCCCGTTCAGGGCGAAGTTGCGGGCGATCGTGGCCGTGTCGGATTGGCGCCACAGGTCGCCCGGATAGGTCATCGGCGCGAATGCCCGGATCACCGACAGCGCGGTGACCACCACGACCACGGCCAGAGCCGCCCGTCCCGCGCCCTCCGACGAGGGAGTGGTGTGACGTTCCTGGGTGGGACCGGCACTCGATTCATCTCTCCAGAGCATGAGGACGTCCTTGCGGTGCATGAGTACGGCGGGGACCGCGGAGCGCGGCGGGCAGCGCGCGGGTCACGCGGAACGGGACGGTTTCTCAGATCGGTTGAGGACCGATCTATGTGCGCATCACGCAGAGCAGGTGCGGCCCCGGCGGTTCCGGGGATGCTCCAGGGCGCGGCGGCAGGGCGGCGTGCCCGGCCGTCGGAGCACCGGCGACCGCGACGACCAGCGGGCCGGGCACGGACGCCGAGCCGACCACGACGGCGACCGCGGCAACCGACTCCCGGCAGTCCTGCTCACCGTGCGCGCCGTTGCTGCCGGCCGTGACGTCGTCGTGCGACGCGCCGGCCTGACCGGCGACGGCGACGGGGTCGGCGGTGGGAGAGTGGTCCGGATCCAGGCAGCAGCAGCCGGCGAGCAGGGAGCACATCATCCCGACGACGACCAGGAGCGCCAGAGCAGAGCGCCGGCCTCCCGCGATCGCATCGGTCATGCCCGCCCCTCCGAACCCGCCCCCGGCTGTCACCCAGCGGGTGACCGGACCCACCGTAGACATCGCCCGCTGAGGACACGCTGAGTGACATGGTGCGTCGGCGTTCACCCGATCGAGCACCGATCGACGCGAACACCCGGGACCGGGTTCCGCGACGGTGCGCTACGCCGGGATGACGTCGAGTTCCTGGCGCATGCCGTCGGCGTAGTGGTTGGTCAGGTTGCACACCAGCTCGTAGCGGCCCGGTTCCAGTGTCACGGTGGTCCAGCCGACGGCACCGGAGGCGATGCCCTCGCCACTGCCGGCGGCGCAGCCGGCGGAGGCCTCGCCCAGGCTGCCCGCCTCGTCGATCTTCCCGTCTGCGCCGGGGACGAGCCGGCCGACCGAGGCCCCGGCGCCGAGCGGCAGGACGACCAGCTCGTGGGTGCGCCATCCCACGTTCCGGACAACGAGGCTGACCCGGCCCGCCCCGACGGTGACCGGGTCGGCGCGCAGCGTCATGGGTGCTCCCAGGGGCGCGGTCCCGCTGCTGGGCGACATCATGCCCATGTCGGCCAGCTGGACGGTGACCGTGGCCCCCGGCAGGGCGGCCGGGGCCGAGCAGCTCGGCCGGGAGGCGGTGAAGCCCGGCCCGGCGCCGTTGCCGCCGACCATGCCGGGCCCCGCCGCTCCGTCGCCACCCATCATCCCCGGACCCGGCCGCGCCTGCGTCGGGACGGCGCCACCACACCCGGTCAACGCGATGGCCAGTACGCCACCGATGACGGCTGTCGTCGCGCTGAGCATCGACCTGTTCATCAGCCGAGCGTCGCCCTGACGGATCACCGCAGCCAGGGACCAAGGTCCTCTCGAACGCGGGGTTCGGCACCGCCCGCGACCACGACCGGAGCCCGACGACGCAGTGGAGTCCTTCATCTGGCATGGGGCGACGCGGCCGCGGACCCGGCGCCGGCGGGCCTCGGCGACGTCGTCGGGCTGCGGTTGCGCGGCGTTCCGTCCGACCTCGGGGTGTCGCTGCGCCGGGTGCGCGCGGCTGCCGGTGCCCGGCCGGTCGGGCTGGTGCCGGCGACCGACGGCTCGCCCGACACGACGGGTCTGCTCGACCGGACGGGGTACGGCGACCGGCGGCGGTGGCCCTCGCCGACCGCATGCCTCCGTCCGCGGTGGCCGGACCGGGTCTGCCGGACATCGTGCTGTCACGGTTCTGGCTGAGCGTCGCGGCAGTCCTGGCGGTGGGCGCCGGGCTGCTGGTTCTCGCCGGCCGACCGGCGTCGGGTCGCCACCGCACGCATCCGGTCGGCCGGCCCCGGCGGCGCTGAGCGGCCCGGCCGGGCCCGCGAGGACCGGCGGGGGCCTCAGGAGGCGCCGGCGAAATCGACCTCCACGGTCTCGACGGTGCCGGCCGTGCGCCCCGGCGCCGTGTGGTAGCTCCAGTACAGGTTTGTGTGCGTGATGACCTGAGCGGGTGGGGGCGCACCCCACCCGCTCAGGTCCTCGGTGGTGTGGGCGTCGCTGACGAGGGTGGCGTCGTAGCCCCGGGCGAAGGCACCGTGCAGCGTCGCGCGGATGCACCCGTCGGTCTGGGCGCCGACGACAACGAGCCTCCCGACCCCCAACCCCGCCAGCACCGCCTCCAGCGTGGTGGCCTCGAAGGAATCGCCGTAGCTCTTCTCGACGAGCGGCTCCGCCCCGGCGGGCGCCAGCTCCGGCACGATCCGCCAGCCCTCGCTCCCCCGGACCGTGTTCTCGTCGGAGTGCTGGACCCAGACGACCGGAACCTGCTCCCGCCGCGCCTTCTCGACGAGCGCGCCGACGTTGGCCACGACGGCATCGCGCTCGTGCGCCCCCTCGACGACACCGCTCTGCACGTCGACGACGAGGAGTGCGGTGTGTGGCCGAGCCTCGAGTGTGGTCATGGACGTTCCCCCGATCACGTTGGCTGCTGTGTCTCCGGACGCTAGACCCGACCACCGACAATCACGACGGCGTGCACGCACCGGGGAGCACGGCCGGCCGGATGTGGTCGGCGCCGGGTGTCGATCCGCGGCACCGTCACGCGTCGAGAGGTGGAGGGTGGCCGCCGGGTCGCCCAGAACCGGGAGGTCCACCCATGTCCACCGCACTTCTCGTCAGGCGCAGCGCCGTGGTGGCCGCGCCGCCGTCGGCCGTGTTCGAGCTGCTCGCCGACGCCCGCCAGCACATCACCCTCGACGGTTCCGGCACGCTCGTCGACGTCCTCGACGCGCCCGAACGGCTCACGCTCGGTGCCGAGTTCGCGGTGCGGATGAAGGCGGGAGCGCGCTACACCGTGCACAACGTCGTGGTCGAGTTCGAGCCCGACGTCCGCATCGCGTGGCGGCACCGGGCCCGTCACGTCTGGCGTTGGGAGCTCGCCGCCGTCGCCGGTGGCACCCGCGTCACCGAGAGCTGGGACGGCTGGGCCAAGCGCGGGCCGCGACTCGTCGCCGCGATCGGGATGCCGCGCAACGCCGGTGCCGCCATCGACGCGACCCTGGCCGGCCTCCAGGCCCGGTTCGCGGTCCCCGTCTCCTGCCAGCCGGGTCAGCGCGCGGTGGGGAAATCGCTGCGGCACGATGTCGATCCGGGGATGTCCGGCACGTCGAGGTGAGGAACGGGCGGCACGAGCCGCCCGCCGAGGCCGAGGAGGCCACTCCATGCGTTACGCACTGCTCAACCACTTCGACGAGTCCGAGGCACCCACGTTGTCGCCCGAGGAGCTGCAGGCGCGGATGGGCCGGTTCATCTCGTTCACCCAGGCACTGGCCGGGGCCGGGATCCTGCGCGACGCCCAGCAGCTCACCCCGACGGCCACCGCCACCACCGTCCGGGTCCGGGACGGCGAGTCGCTGCTGCACGACGGCCCGTACGCGGAGCTGAAGGAGTCCTTCGGCGGCTGGTGGGTGCTGGAGGTCGACGACCTCGACACCGCGCTGGCGTGGGCGCAGAAGTGCCCGGGGGCCGAGTTCGGTGCGATCGAGGTGCGCCCGCTGGTCGATCTCGGCCAGGGCTGAGAACCGGTGGGGGACCCGGTCCAACGGGCCGTCGAGCAGGCCTACCAGCAGGAGTGGGCCCGGCTGGTGGCCGTGCTGGCCCGATGGACCGGGGACCTCGACCGCGCCGAGGAGGCCGCGGCGGACGCGTTCGCGGCGGCGGTGGAGTCGTGGGGCCGCGACGGGGTGCCGGACAACCCGGCCGCGTGGCTGCAGACCGCGGCCCGCCGCCGGGTGCTCGATCGCGTGCGGCGCGACCGCACCGCGCGGGAGAAGGCGCCGGTCCTGTACGTCGACGAGCGCGCCGCGGACGAGATCGACGTGGACGACCCGTTCGGCCGCGACACCGACGCCGCCCACGACCTGCTGCGGCTCGTGTTCACCTGCTGCCATCCCTCGAACGCGCCCGCCGCGCAGGTGGGGCTCGCGCTGCGGCTGCTGTGCGGGCTCACCACCGAGGAGGTGGCGCGCGCGTTCGGCGTGCCGGAGGCCACCGTCGCGCAGCGGGCGGTGCGGGCCAAGAAGAAGGTGCGCGACGCCGGCATCGCCTTCGCCGTGCCCGATGCCGCCGACCTGCCCGCCCGGCTGCCGGCGGTGCTCGCCGTCATCGGGCTGGTCTACACCGAGGGGCACGCCGCGACACGGGGTGACGACCTCGTCCGCGCCGACCTGTGCGACAGCGGGGTGCGGCTCGCAGCGCTGCTGCACCGGCTGCTGCCCCACGAGCCCGAGGTGATCGGGCTGCGCGGGCTGCTGCTGGTCACCGACGCGCGCCGCGCCGCCCGCGTCGACGGCGCCGGGCGGCTGGTGCGCCTCGCCGACTCCGACCGATCCCGGTGGCGCCACGCCGACCTCGACCTCGGCATCGACCTGACCACCGAGGCGCTGACGCGCTCGGGTACCGAGCCGGGCGTGTGGACGCTGCAGGCCGCGATCGCTGTCGCGAACGTCGCCCCGCGGCCCGACCGCGCCGTCATCGCCGCGCTCTACGACCGGCTCGCCGCCGTCCACCCCTCGCGGGCGGTGCTGGCCAACCGTGCCGCCGCCACGGCGCTGGCCTCGGGCCCGGACGCCGGACTCGCCGCCCTCGGCCCGAATCCCGACGGCGGGCACCTGGTCCACGCCCTGCGCGCGGAGCTGCTGGCCGAGCTCGGCCGTCGCCCGGAGGCCGCCGACGCGTTCCGGGCGGCGATCGAGGCGGCCCGCAACGACGTCGAACGGCGCCACCTCGCCGACCGGATGGACGCGCTGGGCCTGACACCCCCGTCCCACCCTTCCACTCGCACCTGCACGCTCAGCTGACGGCGGCGCCGAACCACCGGGGCAACCGGCCGAGCAGATCCTGCTGGTCGTCACCGACCCACACGACGTGGCCGTCGGGCCGCAACAGGACCGCGGCGACGTCCAGCTCCTCGCTGGCGTCGACGACGTGGTCGACCCGGTCCGCCCAGCCCCCCACCGAGAGCCGGCCGGTCCGGTCGAGCAGCAGCCCCCGGCCGGCGTGCATCAGCTCGTAGAGGCGCCCCCGCTTCAGCTCGACGTCCCGCAGCCGACGGCCGAGCAGCGCATGCCCCGCGCCGACGTCGTAGCGGATCCCGATCGCGATGATCTTCTCGATCAGGTACCGGTTCACGTCCTCGAAGGCCACCAGCTCCGACATCAGCCGGCGCACCGCCCGGGGGCCCGGCTCCTGGGACAGCAGCTCGGACTGCGCGCGGGTGGTGTCCAGCACGGCGGCGGCCACCGGGTGCCGTTCGGTGTGGTATCTGTCCAGCAGCCCCTCCGGGGCCCAGCCGCCGACCTCGGCGGCCAGTTTCCAGCCCAGGTTGAACGCGTCCTGGATCCCCAGGTTGAGCCCCTGCCCGCCCAACGGCGGGTGGATGTGGGCCGCGTCGCCCGCCAGCAGCACGCGGCCGCTGCGGTAACGCTCGGCCAGCCGGGTGGCGTCCCCGAACCGGGACATCCAGCGCGGTGAGTGCAGGCCGAGATCGGTGCCGGTGAGCTCCCGCAGCCGGGAAGCGAGCTCCTCGATGGTCGGCGGGGCCGTGCGGTCCTCGGCCACCCCCGCGGCGCGCACCACGACGCGGTACACCCCGTCCCCGAGGGCCCCGGCACCGCCGTACCCCTTGTTGTTCCCGGAGAACTCGGTCATCACCGCGATCAGGGTCTCCGCCGGCACGGCCGCCTGCACCTCACCCAGCAGCCACTCGACCCTCGCAGGATCACCGGGGAAGCCGGTGCCGAGCAGCGTGCGCACCGTGCTGCGGCCGCCGTCGCAGCCGACGAGGTAGCGCGAGCGCACCTGCGTGCCATCGGCCAGCGTGGCGGTCACCCCGTCCTCGTCCTGGCTGAGCCCGACCAGCTCGCAGCCACGCCGGATCTCCACACCGAGCTCCGTGGCGTGCTCGGTCAGCAGGCGCTCGACGGTGGGCTGCGGGATGCCGAGGGTGTACGGATGTGCCGTGTCCAGCCGCTCCTGCGCCGGAGTGGTGATGCCGGCGAAGCCCCCGACCGGGTACTTCTGACCCAGCGCGAGGAACCGCTCCAGCAGGCCGCGCTGGTCCAGCACCTCGATGCTGCGCGCGTGCAGGCCGAGCCCGCGGACCACCTCGGTCGGCTCCGCGTCCTTCTCCAGTGCGAGCGTGCGCACGCCGTGGAGCCGGAGCTCACCGGCCAGCATCATGCCGGTCGGGCCGCCGCCGGCCACGATCACGTCGATCATGAAAACCCCCTGTCGTGCCTTCCCGCGTCAGCTCCGGTCGGCGATTCTGCGCGACGACCCGGGTCTTGCCGCAAGGCCCGCGCTGCGCTATAAGTTGGGAGGGGCAGGGAGTGAGTGACCTCCCGTTGGGCCGTTGGACCGGGCCGAAGAGCCCTGTTCTCGGTTGCCGTCGCCAGGTGTACTGGTGACGCGACCGAGGAGACCCATGAACGATCCCCGTACCCGCCGCGCCGCCGTCGGAGCGCTGCTGGCTGTTGTCCTGCTCGCGGCCTGCGGGCGCGCGGCCGACGTCCCGGTCCCGGCCACGCCGACCGGATCGCCGGCCGCCCCGTCGGTCACCGTCGCGGCAACCCCGACGCCCACTGCGCCCACGGCGCCCACCGCCGGCGCGTTCGCCCACCAGCCGCTGTGGCCCTTCTCCGACGCGGCGCAGGTCCGGGCGTGGCAGGACGCCCACCGCACG
>JBBQEF010000255.1:0-8556 GCA_038320445.1 Mycobacteriales bacterium | reverse complement strand
CCCCGGTCTGCAGGCGGGGCACGAGTGCCCCGTCTGCGCGCAGGACGTCGTGAACCTGCCGGAACCGCTGCCGGCCGCCGATCTCGACGGCCTGGAGCAGGCCACCCGCGTGGCCGACGCCGCCTCCGAGGAGGCCCGCCGGGCCGAGGCGGCAGCATCGGCCACGGTGGCGCGGGAATCGGACGAGATCGACCGGGCCTCCTCGACGGTCCGGCGGCTGGAGGAGGCGCTCGCTGCCGTAGCCGTCGATGTGGCGGCCGTGTCGGCCAGGGTCGGAGTGGATGGAGCGAGCGACGGGCTCGGCGGGGCGCCCGCCGGTGGCCCCTTCGCGCAGGGCGAGCTGTTCTCGGTGGGCGCAGGCGCCGCGGCCGGGAGCCCTCCCCGGGACGACGACGCCGGACGTCGGATCGCGCCCGTTCCCACCGCTGCGGCGATCGACGCGGCGCTGGCTGTGCTCGATGCTCTCGCCGCGGCCGTCGACGACGCCGGTGCCCGGCTGCGCGAGGCCAGGCGGGAGCGGGAATCCGCAGCCCGGACGGTCGAAGCGGTTCGCGTTCGGACGGCTGCCGCGGCAACGGCGCTGCGGTCCGCGCGCGATCCGCTCGTTCCGCTGGGCGCTCCGGCCGTCGACGGCGCGGCGGGCGAGGTGCTCGCCGCATGGACCACGCTCGTCGGCTGGGCCGCGACCGAGGCCGCCGTGCGGGAGCGCGAGCTGCCCGGCGCGCAGGAGCACGTCGCCGTGGCCGAGGTGGGGCTGCGCACGGCCGAGCAGGCCATGGCCGAGGCCGAGAGCTCGGCGCAGGAGCGCCGTCGTGCCGAGACCGCCGCGGCCCGCGCCGAGCAGGATGCCGCCGGGGCGCTCATCCGCGTCCAGGATCGCCTCACGGTGCTGCGTGCGGCCCTCGACGGCGCTCCCACCGATGCCGACGCCGAGCGTGCGCTGGCCGCGCTCGCCGAGCTCGAGGCCGCAGCCCGCACCGCCGACACCGGCCTCCGTACGGCGCGGGCCGCGCAGCGCTCGGCCGAGACCGCTGCCGCCGCGATCACGCGGGAGGCGGCGATGGAGTGGGACGCGCTGCGGGCGGCGCGCGATCCGCTCGTGCCGCTCGGCGCCCCCGCAGCCGCGGGGGAGGAGCTGCTCGCGGCGTGGACGGCGCTGGCCGGCTGGGCCGGCCGCGAGGCCGTCGCGCGGCAGCAGCAGCTCGTCGAGGCCGGCGCGGCCGCGAGCGAGGCCCGGGCCCTGCGCCACGGCCTGGAGCGGCAGCTGGCCGAGGATCTCGCGGCCCACGACGTCACGGCGTCCGGATCCGGCTCGGCGCCGTCGGCGGTGGCAGGCGCGGTCGAGCGGAGCCGGGCGGGGCGGGAGCGCATCACCGAGCGCCGGGCTGCGGCGGCCGCGATCGCGACCGAGCGCGACGCCGCCGAGTCCGCGCAGCAGGTGGCCAAGCTGCTGGGCAACCTGCTGCGCTCGGACGGCTTCCCGCGCTGGCTGGTGGCGTCCGCGTTGGACACGCTCGTCGCGGACGCCTCCCGAAGCCTGTCCGAGCTCTCCGGTGGGCAGTTCGAGCTCACCCACGACAACGGCGAGTTCCTCGTCGTCGACCACGCCGACGCCGATGCGCGCCGGCCGGTCAAGACGCTCTCGGGCGGCGAGACGTTCCAGGCCAGCCTGGCACTGGCCCTGGCCCTGTCGACGCAGATGTCCGGGCTCGCCGCACGGGGGGCGGCCCAGCTGGAGTCGATCTTCCTGGACGAGGGCTTCGGCACCCTGGACGAGGCCAACCTCGACGTGGTCGCGGGAACGCTGGAGAACCTGGCCACCCGGGGCGACCGCGTCGTCGGGGTGATCACGCACGTGTCCGCGCTGGCCGAGCGGGTGCCTGTGCGGTTCGCGGTGAGCCGGGATCAGCGCACGTCGTCGGTGGTACGGGAGCCCGCATGAGGTTCAGCGTGGATCCGTGGGATCCGTCCTACGGGGCGAGCGTCGAGGGCGAGCTCGAACGGTCCACGGTCGAGGTCGTGGTCGATGTCGAGCGGCCCGCCGAGCGCTGGGGGCCGGTCGAACCGGATCCCGCACTCGCCGTGCCCGATGCCGTGATGTTCGTCGACGGGGTGCGGCGCACCGATGCCCAGGTGTGGGTCGACGAGCCCGACGGCACGGCGTCACCCGCGCTGTGCGCGTCCTACGCGGCCGGGGTCGTCTGCTGCTGCCGGGAGGGCGGTGCACACCTGCTGCGGCCCGAGATCCGGCGCGGCCTGTTCACCACGGCGGCCGACGGGGTGGACGTCACGACGTCCGCGGGCGGCTACCGCTGCGTCCGGGTCGAGGTCGGGCGGGGCAAGGACCCGGCCCAGGCCCTCAGCGCGGCGGTGCAGAAGGACATGGGCGAGGCCGAACTCCTCGTGGCGGCCACGGCCCGTGGTGGGCACGCCACGACGAACGACCTGCTCGTCGTCGACGGTTCGCTGCGCGGGCGCCAGCCGATTCCGCGCGCGCTGGGCTTCGTCAAGACCCACAGCCGCAGCTTCCTGCCGGCCGAGGTCGGTGGCGTCGTCGCCGAGCTGCGGGCCGGGCAGCGCACGCCCGTCTTCCGGTTGGGCGGCTCCGGCACCGACTCCATGCTCACCCGCTACAGCTGGTACCTGCGGCTGCCGTGCGGCCCCGGGGCGCCGTGGGCCGGCATCGCGCGCGTCGAGTGCAGCGCCGAGGTGCCGGTGGCCCAGGCGGTGGTGCTGGCCGACACCAGCCAGGTCACGCTCCCGGCGTTCGCGTCCACCGAGTACAAGGATTCCCGCGCGCCGCAGAACCTCTACCCGATCGCCGGGCTGGAACGCGCGCTGCGGCGCAGGCTGGGAGAGCCCACCCTGCTCTACCGGGCCCTGCGGCGGGCGGCCACGCAGCCGGCCGCCTGATCACGACGCGCTCATCGCGGATCTCGCGGAGGCGCTGTCGGCCAGCAACGTCGCCGCGACCCAGCGCATCAGCACGGCGTCGCTGCAGCTGGCCAGCAGCTCGGCCTGCTCGACGGCGGCCTCGCCCCGCGCCGCGTCGCCACGGTGGCGGCGGTGCAGCACGTCCGTGGTGAGCACGACCTCCCCCGGGAACGGCACGACCGGGCCGGTCAGGCCGAACTCGGTCAGCAGCAGCCGGAACGCCTGGAAGCCCACCACCCGCACGCCGCACGGGAGCGACGTCAGGCCGTACCCGCGGATGCTGGTGACGCCCCCGTCGAGCACCGCCCAGGCGTCGACGTCGGGTACGTGCAGCTCGTGGCGCGACGCCGTGGGCGCGTTCTGGTGCTGCGCCCAGATCCGTACCGCGGCGCGGTGGCCCGGGAGCACCTCGAACACGGCGGTTCCCCACTCACCCCGCCGGAACACCTCCGACCAGAACCCGGCCACGATCTCCACCTCCTGTGAGCGAGGACCGTAGAGCGGACCTGCGGTTGTCGCGTCGGATGCGCAGTTTCCTCACCCGAAGGTGCGACCGTTCGACCACCCCTGCCACGATCACGCCATGAGCGGCGACGCCACCCGTGAGCGGCAAGAGGTGCTGGAGCACGCTTTTCCGCGCACGAGTGCCGGGGGCGCCCGGTGAGCAGCCCGTCCGGCACGGCTGCCGAGCGCCTGCTCGCCGACGTCGCTCCGCTCGACCCCGGCGAGCGGGTCCGGCACGTCGCCACGGTCTCCCGCGGTCTGGAGGCCACTGAGCGGGCCGCACTGCTCGCGGACCTGGGGCGCGGCGACGCCTACGCGGCGCGGCTCGCCGTCGTCATGGCCGTGGCCGGCGGGGACGCCGAACACCTGGCCGTGGCCGCGCACTCCGCCCATCCCTCGGTGCGGGCCGCGGCGCTGGGTGCCTCCGGCCTGGCCGAGCAGGTGCTGGCCGCCGTTCTCGACGACGGGCCGCTCGCCGATCGCGCTCTCGTGGCCGCCCGGCTCCGGCGCGGCGGCCACGAGCCCCTGGTCGACGACCTGCTGGCGGTGGTGCGCGAACGGTGGGGCGACGCCGAGGCCGCGGGCCTGCTCGCCGGCTGCTCGGAGCTGGTCGTCACGGCGGCGCTGCCCGAGCTCGGCTACGCGGTGTCGGGCTGGGCCGCGCTCACCGCCCGGCACCCGGACGCGGTCATCGCCCACGCCGAGGCGGAGCTGGCGGCGCAGGCGGTGGAGGGCCGGGCCGCGTGGTGGACCTGGTCCGGCCGGATCGTGGGGTCCCTGGCCGCTCAGCAGCCCGCCGCGGTGCTGGCACTGGCCGAGCGGTGGCTCACCGGGCCGTTGCCGTGGGCGCTGCTCTCGCAGCTGCACCGGCTGCTGGCCGTGGACGCCTCCCGGGTCGTCGGGCTGGTGATGGCTGATCCCGACCGGATCGGCCAGATCGCGAGTCGCCACCTGGGGCGCACCGCCCGCACCCGGCTCGCGGCGCTGCCCGACGACGAGCTGGGGGCGCTGCTGCAGGCGTCCGGGCCGTCACCGTGGCTGCTGCCCACCCTGCTGCGGACGCTCCCGCCGAGCAGGCGGGCAGCGGTGTTCGACCTCGCCCACACCGGGCGTGACCTCGCCGCCACCGTGCTCCCCGACGAGGTAGTGGCCCTGCTGCCGCACGCCCGGCGGCACGCCGAGGCCCGGCGGATGCTGGCCCTGCCCGCCGTGCTGAACAGCACGGCCGCCACCGTGCGGATCAGCGCCTTCCTGCCGTTCGCCGAGGCCCGGCCCGTGCTCGAAGCGGCCACCCGCAGCGCCGCAGCCGACGAGCGCGCCACGGCGTACGCCCTGCTCGTGCGCGCCGGCGCCACGACCGGCGACCCGCGTGCCGTGACCGACGTGCTGGCCGGGCTGGACCGGATCCCGAACGAGCAGGACCCGGTGCGGTCGGCGGTGCTGCGGGCCGTCGGGCAGGTTCGACCGGAGCTGTTCGAGGCCGCGGCGGTGCCGGCCCTCGACGCGCTGGTGACGGGCGCCGTCGACGCGCGGGATGCGTCCGCCACGTCCCGGGACGCGGTGCACCGGCTGGTGTTCGGGCTGGTCGCCCACCCGTGGCCGGCCGGGTCGCCGCAGTCGGGCTGGGCGCTGGCCACGATCGACCGGCTGGGCGCCTGGCAGCACGGCGCGCTGCTCGGGCCCGCGCTGCGCACGCTGCCCCACGGCCAGGAGCACGTGGTGTTCTCCCGCATGCGCACACGGCTCGCGGAGGCCGCGCGCCGCGGGGACGCCTGGACGGTACTGGCGGTCGCGCGCTCGCTGGGCCGCCGGGCGTGGGCGATGCCGCAACTGCAGGACCTGGTCGGCGAGGCCGTCACCGTCAACGCCGACGGGGTGCCCGCCTCAGCGGTGGACGTCTGGCTGGCGCCGCCCACCACCCGGCTCGCCCGGATCGCCGAGCTGCTGGCGCGCGATGCGTCGATGGTGACGCTGCCGAGGGTGACCGCCGTGCTGGCGCGCTGCCGGCCCGCGCGGCTGCTCGCCATGGCCGGGCAGCCGCTGGAGGGCCGCTACGGCACCCGCGGGGCCTGGTGGCTCCCCACCGTCGCCCCCGAGGTGGTGCGCTCGTGGACCCCCGCCCAGGTGGCCGCCTACGCCGGGCTGCTGCGGGCGGGCGTGGCCGACGAGGGGCTGGTGCGGGCCACCCGCGCGTCCTTCGCCACCGCGCTCGCCACGCTCGCCCCCACCACCGTCGACGACCTGCTCGCCGCGCCGGACGTGCTCATCGGCGAGGCCACCATGACCGGGCTGGGCCGGGGAGACCAGCCCTACGAAGCGCTGCGGTCGCTCCTCGCGTACCTCGACACCGACCGCGCGCGGGTGGCGCTCTCCGCGGCGGCCCGGTGCGCGCGCCGGATGCCGCCCGCCTGGCTCGGCGCGGTGTCGGACGTGTCGAGGGCGAAGGTCACCGCCCGCAAGGAGCTGGCCCGCTGGCAGGCGCGATACCGGCCCGACGGGGCACTCGACACCCTGGTCGAGGCCTGGCACCGGTCCGGTGAGCACCGTGACGTCCGCATCGCCGTGCTGGCGGCCCTGCGGTCCTGGATCGGGGACGAGCGGGTGGCCGATGCGCTCGACGAGGCGTGCCGGGGTGACCGGTTCCTCGCCGGCGCGGTGCTCGACACCGGACCGACCGCCATCGCGCCGGCGCACCGCGCGGGCTACGGGGCGCTCGTCCGACGGCTCACCGCCCACGCCGATCCGGACGTCGCCCGCTCGGCCCTTCTCGCGCTCGCCCGCTGGGTGCCGTGGACCCGCGACGTGCAGCTCACGTTGACGGCCGCCGCCACCGACCTCACCTCCACCACCACGTGGCGCTCCGCCGCGGCCGCCGCACTCACCCCGACGGTGTGGACGGTGCTGCCGGACCTGCTGCCCGGTGTCGTGGCCCGCCTGACCTCCGTCGACGACGTCGCCGACGCCGAGGTGCTACGCGACCGTCCCGCCTGGCAGCGGGTCTCCCACCTGGTGGACGGCCTGTGCCGGCAGGCGGCGGTCGCGCGCCGCCACCCCGGGCCGGTGCTCGGCGTGGCCCTCCTGCTGGCCGGAGATCCGGTCGCGGTGCGGTTCGCGGCCCGGCTGCGCGCGGCGCTCCTGTGGCCGGGCCCGGAGTTCGTCGAGGACATGCGCGCCCTCGCCGCCCTCGTCGCGGACCGCCCGGTGGCGGCGCGGGCCGCGGCGGGCGAGCTCGGTGTCCCCCAGTGGGAGCCCGCCGACGTCGGCCCCGCGGTGGACGCCATGGCCGACGCGGCGAGCGAGGGCGCCGGGCACCTGGGCGTCGCCCTGATCGGCTCGGCCGGTCCGCGTGCGGGCTGGACGCCGGAGTGGCGCCACCGGCTCCGCGCACTGCGCGCGCACCGCGATCCCGACGTCCGTGACGCGGCACTGGCGGTGGTCACAGCCCTCGAGTGACGGCTCGGCGCCGCACGAGATCGTGGGGTACGCCACGTCCGCTTCCGCCCCGAGGGATGGGAGAATCGACCAGGTACGTGGGTGGTCCGGAGTCGACGCTGACCACAACACCCTCCCCTGACGTCCTCGGCACGGGCCGAGCAGCCGGGCTGGAGCAATCATGATCATGCTGTGCGAGCGGTGCTTCGCCTCCGTTGACGGCGACGACGAGAACGTCGTGCGTCTCGCCCACATCGCCGACGCCCACGCGGACGGCAGCATCGCGTGGAACTACACCTACGTGCACACCGCGGGCTGCGCCGAGCCCCGCGTGCCGGAGCACCAGCGGCCCGACACGGGTTCCTGGGACGCGAGCCGCGGCATCGGTTCCCGGCGCCCCTGACCCCCGGGTCCGGCCGCCGCACTAGCCGGGTGCTCCCAGGCGTCTCCGCAGCCCGCTCGCGCGGGCGACCGGGCGCTCGACGGCCGCGCGCACGGCATCCTCGGAGCCGACGATCCGCACGAACTCCCGGGCGCGGGTGACGGCGGTGTAGAGCAGCTCGCGGGTGAGCAGCGGTGACTCGGCGGGCGGCAGCACCACCGTGACCCGCCCGAACTGGCTGCCCTGCCCACGGTGCACGGTCATCGCGTGCACGGTGGCCACCTCCGAGAGCCGCGACGGCGGGTACAGCGTGGGCGGTCCACCGCGCGCGAACGCCACCCGCAGCCCCTCGGGGCGCTGTACGACCACCCCGGTGTCGCCGTTGAACAGGCCCGTGTCGTAGTCGTTGGCCGTGACCAGCACCGGCCGGCCCGGATACCACGGCTCCGCCGCGCTGCCGCCCAACCAGCGCTCGATCTCACCGGTCCAGCGCGCGACACCCCAGGGTCCCCGACGGTGCGCGCACAGCACCCGGTGGCGTTCCAGCGCCGCCAGCGCGTCCTCGGTGCGGCCCTCGCGGGCCGCGGCGGTGAGGGCCGCACCGGAGCCGACGACATCGGCGCGGACGGCATCCAGATCCGCGGCGCCGTCCAGCGCGAGATCTGCGGCGCCCGAGCGCAGCAGGGCGATCGCGGCGTCGGCGTCGCCGGCCTGCACCGCGCGGGCGAACGCGGCGATGCTGCCGCCGAAGCGCCAGACGTGATCCAACGTGACCACGCCGTTGACCACGCCCCCGGGCAGCCCGAGCGCGGCCAGCGCGGCGTCGAGCTCCGGCTCGGGACGGCCGGGGGCACGGGCCAGGTCGCCGAGCACGGCCCCGGCCTCCACGGAGGCGAGCTGATCGGGATCCCCGACGAGCACGAGCCGCGCGGTGGGGCGAACGGCGTCGAGCAGCCGGGCCATCATCGTGAGCGACACCATCGACGTCTCGTCGACCACCACCACGTCGAACGGCAGCCGCTGGGTGCGGTCGTGACGGAAGCGTCCGCCGGGCCGCCGGCCCAGCAGCCGGTGCAGCGTGGACGCCTCGGGCACCCGCGCGCCCGGCTCACCCTGCACCGCCTCCAGCAGCCGCGCTGCCGCCTTGCCCGTGGGCGCGGCGAGCGCGACCCGCGGCGGCGGCCCCGGCTGCTCGGCCAGCACGGCGAGCAACCGGGCCACCGTGGTGGTCTTGCCCGTGCCGGGCCCGCCCGCGAGCACCGTGACGCGACGCAGCGCGCCGACGGCCGCCGCGAGCCGCTGCT
>JBBQEF010000254.1:0-8556 GCA_038320445.1 Mycobacteriales bacterium | reverse complement strand
AGCACCATGCCGATGCCCGAGCGCAGGTCCTCCCGCGTCATCGTGGCGGTGTCGACGCCGTCGAGGGTGATCCGGCCGCCGTCCAGCTCGTAGAACCGCAGGATCAGGTTCACCAGCGTCGTCTTGCCGGCTCCGGTGGGGCCGACGATGGCGACGGTCTGCCCCGGCTCGGCCACCAGCGACAGGTCGTCGATGAGCGGGGTGTCGGGCAGGTACCGGAACGCGACGTGCTCGAACGCCACGCGGCCGTGGCGCTCGGTGCGGACCTGCGGGTCCACCGGGTCCGGCGACTGCTCCTGCGCGTCGAGCAGCTCGAACACCCGCTCCGCCGACGCCACACCGGACTGCAGCAGGATCGCCATCGAGGCCGCCGTCGTCAGCGGCTGGGTGAACTGGCGCGAGTACTGGATGAACGCCTGCACCTCGCCCAGGCTCATCGACCCCGACGCCACGCGCAGCCCGCCGATCACCGCGACCAGCACGTAGTTCAGGTTCCCGATGAACATCATCGACGGCATGATGATCCCGGAGATGAACTGGGCGCGGAAGCTGGCACCGAACAGGTCCTCGTTGCGCTGCGCGAAGCTCTCCTCCACCTCCCGGGTGCGACCGAACACGCGCACGAGTTCGTGACCGGTGAACGCCTCCTCGATCAGGCCGTTCAACCGGCCGGTGTGGCGCCACTGCGCCACGAACTCCTTCTGCGAACGCTTCGCGATCGCCTGCGTCAGCCACAGCGACGCCGGGATCGTGAGCAACGCGATGATCGACAGCAGCGGCGAGACGACGAACATCATCGCCAGCACGCCGACGATCGTGAGCAGGGAGGTGAGCAGCTGGCTCATCGTCTGCTGCAGGCTGGTCTGCACGTTGTCGATGTCGTTGGTGACGCGGCTGAGCACCTCGCCGCGCTGCTGGCCGTCGAAGTAGCGCAGCGGCAGCCGGTTGATCTTGTCCTCGACCTCGCGGCGGAACGCGAACACCGTGCGCTGCACGATGCCGTTGAGCAGGTAGCCCTGCAGGTACCCGAACACGGCCGAGCCCAGGTAGATGGCGATGACGCCGAGCAGGACCGTGGCGAGTGCCGTGAAGTCGATCCCGACCCCGGGGATCACGCCCTGCGCCAGGATGATGTTGGCGATGGCGTCGTTGCCCGCCGCCCGCGCGCCCTGCGCCGCCTGCTCGGTGGTGACCCCGGCCGGGAGCTGCTTGCCGATCACCCCCGCGAAGATCAGGTCGGTGCCCGCGCCGAGGATCCTCGGGCCGAGCACGTTGAGGGCCACGCTGATCACACCCAGCACCAGCACGGTGATCACTCCGAGCCGCTCGGGCCGCAGCCGCCCCGCGAGCCGCCTGGCCGACGGCCCGAAGTCCGACGCCTTCTCCACCGGCTGCCCGGCACCGGCCCAGGGCGGGCCGCCGCCGCGGCGCTGGGCGGCCATCCCCTGGGCGGCCTTGACGGTCTCCTGGTCCTGCTGCGGCTTGCCCGTCGTCGTGGTCACGCCACAACCTCCGCACTGAGCTGGGACTCGACGATCTCGACGTAGGTGGGGCAGCGCTCCAGCAGCTCGTCGTGCCGCCCGATGCCGACCACCGCACCGTCGTCGAGCACGACGATCTGGTCGGCCTCCCGGATGGTCGACACCCGTTGGGCGACGATCACCATCGTGGCCGTGGCGGCCACCGGCTTGAGCGCGGCGCGCAGCCGGGCGTCGGTGGTCAGGTCGAGGGCGGAGAACGAGTCGTCGAACAGGTAGATCTCGGGCTTGCGCACCAGCGCCCGCGCGATCGCGAGCCGCTGCCGCTGCCCGCCCGAGACGTTCGTGCCGCCCTGGGAGACCGGCGCCTCCAGCCCGCCCTCCATCGCGCGCACGAAGTCCTCGCCCTGGGCGGTGCGCAGGGCTTCCCACAGCTGCTCGTCGGAGGCGTCGGGGTTGCCGTAGCGCAGGTTGCTGGCGACCGTGCCGGAGAACAGGTAGGGCCGTTGCGGCACCAGGCCGATCCGCCGCCACAGGTCCTCGGGATCCATGTCCCGCACGTCGCCCGGGCAGACCACCGCGATCATCGGGAGCACCGGCGCGGCCGCGCCCGGGTACCGGAAGCCGGCACCGTCGAACACGAGCTCGCCCGCGGTGCGCGACGGCGTGACGGCCGTGGCGGGGGGCGCGACGGACGACTCGGTGTCGAGCACCTCCGTGATCCGTTCCGCGCACACCGACGCGCGCGGGATCATGATCGCCATGAACGTGGCCATCATGACGGCCATCAGGATCTGCAGCAGGTAGGCGAGGAACGCCGTCAGCGCGCCGACCTGCATCTCCCCCGCGTCGATGCGCGCGGCGCCGAACCACAGCACGGCCACGCTGGACACGTTCAGCACGAGCATGACGATCGGGAAGATCAGCGCCTGCAGCCGGCCCGCGCTCGTCGCCACGTCGGTGACGCCGGCGTTGGCGCGGCCGAACCGCGCGGTCTCGATGGGCTCGCGGACGAACGCCCGCACCACGCGGATGCCGGTGATCTGCTCGCGCAGCACCCGGTTGACCGCGTCGATCCGCACCTGCATGACGCGGAACTTCGGCACCATGCGGATGATCACCAGTCCGATGGCGACGACCAGCACCGGCACGGAGACGGCCACCAGCCAGGACAGCCCGATGTCCTCGTTCAGCGCCATGATCACGCCGCCGACGCACATGATCGGCGCCGCGACCAGCATCGTGCACGAGGTCAGCACCAGCATCTGCACCTGCTGCACGTCGTTGGTGTTGCGGGTGATCAGCGACGGGGCGCCGAACCGGTTGACCTCGCGGGCGGAGAACGACCCGACCCGGTGGAAGACCGCGGCGCGCAGGTCACGGCCGAACCCCATCGCCACGCGCGAGCCGTAGTAGACCGCGGCGACCGAACAGACGATCTGCAGGAGCGTGACGGCCAGCATCCACCCGCCTGCGCCGAGGATGTAGGGCGTGTCGCCCTTGGCGATGCCCTGGTCGATGATGTCGGCGTTGAGGCTGGGCAGGTACAGCGACGCCATGGTGCCGACGAGCTGGAGCGCGACGACGGTCCACAGCGGCCGTGAGTAGGGGCGCAGGTTCTCGCGCAGGAGCCGGATCAGCATGAGGTCTCCCAGGAGGGGGCAGCGCTGTCGTGGTGGTGGGCCAGCAGCCCGTCGAGCGCGATCGTGACGACCTGCTCGGCGGTGAGCGGGCGGCCGTCGGAGATACGGGGGTGGCAGCCGGAGAAGACCAGCAGCCGCAGGACGTGGGCCAGTTCGGCGGGCGGGACGCGCAGGACACCGGAGTCCGGGCCGACGACGTCGACCAGCGCGGCCCGGAACGCGTCGTTCATCGAGTCGTGGGACGGCCGCCGGCCCGGCGACGGCCCGGTCAGCTCCAGCGCGTCGATCAGGCCGAACGCACCGATCAGCCGGTTCTGCATGATCACGACGGCCGCCCGCAGCCGCTCCCGCAGCGGCTGGGCCCGGTCGATCGCGGCCAGCTGGGCCAGTGTCGGCCGGGGATCGAAGGCCTTCTCGGTGACCGCGCACATGAGCGCGTCCTTGTCGGGGAAGACCCGGTAGATCGTGCCCTCCGCGACGTCGGCCGCCTCGGCGATCAGCCGCGTGCTGACGGCGGCGCCGTGCTCCAGCACCAGCGGCAGGGTGGCGTCGACGATGGCCGCCCGACGCTCGTCGGGCGCCATGCGGGCAGCGCGACGTTCCCGCGAGACCATGTCCGCACCGTAGATGAGCGCCCACTCACTAGCAACTCGGTTGTGCGACCGGCGAACGTACGTGGCCCCCGTCGGGACAGAGGGGCCGTCCGACCCTGCAGGGAGGGCCACGTGGTGCGAGAGGCTGCCAGGCGTGCGTGCACCCGCCGATCCCGATGTCCGGAGCCGGGTGTGAGGCCGCTCGAGACCGTGCTGTTGCTCGCCGACATGGTGGCACTGGTGGTCCTCGCCCTGCCGCGGCTGCGCGTGCGACCAGTGCGGTGGGCAGCGCTCGCCCCGCTGCCGGTCGCGATCGCACAGGGGGTCATCGAGGGGCCCCGCTGGCAGCTGGCCCCGGCCTACGCGCTGGCCGGGCTCCTTCCGCTGGTGCTGCTGGTGCGGGGCCCGTGCCGGGCGGGCCGGCTCGGCCGCGCGACGGCGGTCGCGCTCGGCGCGGTGGGGTTGGCAGCGGCCGCGGCGCTTCCCGCGGCACTGCCGGTCTTCGCACTCCCCCGTCCCGGTGGACCGTTCGCGATCGGCACCGTGACCTATCACTGGGTGGACGCCGACCGGCAGGAGATCTTCAGCCCGGACCCGGCGGCGCGTCGCGAGCTGATGGTGCAGCTCTGGTACCCGGCGGTCGTGGACCCGTCGAGCGCCCGGGAGCCCTACGTGCCGGACGCGGACACGCTCTCGCCCGGCCTCGCGCGACTCGCGCGGCTGCCGGGCTTCACCTTCGACCACTTCCGGCTCGTCGCCACCGACGCCGTGCCGTCGGCGCCCGTCGCACCCGCCGCGACCGCGTACCCGGTGCTGATCTTCCTGGAGGGGCTCAACGGCTTCCGCCAGATGAACACCGCCCAGGTCGAGGAGCTCGTCTCCCACGGCTACGTCGTCGCGGCGATCGACCAGCCCTACGCCGCCGCGTCGGTGCGGTTCCCGGACGGGCACCACGTCACCGGGCTGACGAAGGCGATCATGGAGCCGTTCACCGCGCAGAGCCTCGCCCCCGTCGCGGACGCTCCGGTGCTCCAGGGCCGCGCCCTCCCGCAGGGCTCGATGCCCTACCTCGCCCGGGACGTGTCGTTCACGCTCGACCGGCTCGCCGCCCTCGACCGCCACGACCCGTACGGGCTGCTCACCGGGCGGCTGGACCTGCACCGTTCCGGCACGTTCGGGATGTCGCTGGGCGCCATCGTCGCCGGTGAGGCGTGCCGCACCGACCCGCGGTTGAGCGCCTGCCTGATGATGGACGCCGCGATGCCCGCCGACGTGGTGCGCGACGGCCTGCGACAGCCGAGCATGTGGATCACGCGCGACGCCGCGACCATGCGGCTCGAGCGCGCAGAGGCGGGCGGCTGGTCGGAGTACGACATCGCGCAGACCCTGACCAGCATGCGCACCGTGTTCGCGGCCTGCCCGCCCGGCCAGGGCTACTACGTGCAGATACCCGGCATGTTCCACGTCAACTTCACCGACACGCCGTTCTACTCGCCCGTCGCCCGGCAGCTGGGCTTCGCCGGGCCCATCGACGCGCGGCGCGGCCAGACCATCGTCGACGCCTACTCGGTCGCGTTCTTCGACCGGTACCTCGCCGGGCGGCCCTCGGACCTGCTCGCCGGACCGTCGCCACGCTTCCCCGACGTCCTTGTCGACGTCCGAGGCCGGTGACCGGGCGGGACGGCGCGGCGGGTATGAACAACGTTCCCCGATTCGAGCTTTCCGCACCGACCGGCGCAATCAGCGGACGTCCGGCCGACAATAATGACCCTGAGTGAGCAGTATCCCGTGTCGACTGGGCCGTTCCAGTGACGACGTGCAGGAACGGCGCGCGTGAAAAGGCCCGGTGAATGCATATCGCTCACTCGGCGACGCTATTGCCGAATGCCACTCCGCGGAGCGCAGCTTGACAGCACCATCGACACCGGCGATTCTATGGCTTGTCAACTTGCAAGCGACACTGGTCGGTGCAAGAGGCCGGGACGGCGCTCACTTCACATCGACGGACCGTGGCGACACGCCCGGGTGCGACCGATGCCGGCCGTCGGACCCGCCCGACCCTCGACGAGACGAGCCGACCCCATGACCACCTCCCACGCCGCCCCTCCGGCACCCCGGTTCCCGACCGTGATCGGGGGGCGGACGGCTGATGCTCACCGCGCACACCTCGAGCTCCGACGGGTGCTCCTGTCGCATCTGGCTCTCGACGTGCACCCCCACCAGCTGGCCGGTGTCGTCATCAAGCTGTGCACCGCGATCGCGCCGATGCTCGCCCCACCTGCGGTGTCGGTCGGCGCCCGGGTGGACCTGTCGGACCGCGAGCTCCAAGTGCTCGTCGGCATGGCCGGCGGGTCGAGCAACGCCCAGATCGGTCGGGAGCTGCACCTCAGCGAGGACACCGTGAAGACCTACGCCCGCCGCCTGTACGCGAGCCTCGGCGTGAGAGACCGGGCCCACGCCGTCGCCAGGGGCTTCCAGCAGGGGATCCTCGTCGTCGGGGACGCAGGTGAACAGGACCGGCCCGACACCGCGGGTCCCGTGGTCGGGCCCCGGTCCATCCGAGGACCCGTGCCGTCCGCCGTCCGGTCGCCGATCCCGGTTCAGACCGGCACCCACGTGCACCCGTCGTGATCGGGCTGTGGATCGCTGCGGGGGTCGCCGGATGGGTCGCCGTCGCCGTACCCGTCGCGATCGTCATCGGACGGTCGATCCAGATCGCCGACGGGTCGCCCACCCCGCATCCCCGCCGGACCGACGGGCGCCTGGTCTACCGCTGCATCCGGTGCCGTCAGCGGGTGGACTACACCAGTGAGCAGCTCGTGGACGCCGCCGGCAGCGTCCACGAGCTCGACTGCTCGTCGGCGGTGAGGCTCTGAGGTTGCGCGGTGCGCGGTGATCACCCGACGGCCCCGCTGCCGCCGATGCGGCTGGTGATCGCCCGGGCGGTCCGCGCCACCTCGTCGACCACGGTGGCACGCAACTGGAGGTCGCCCTCGTCCTGCGGGAACGTGACGGCCACACCGGCCACCGGATGGTGCGCGTGGTCGCGCACGGCCGCCGCGATCGACGCGTAGCCGGGCGTCACCTCCCCCGCCTCCACGGCGTGCCCTTCCCGCCGCACCTCCACCAGCAGCCGGCGCAGCGCCGACAGCGACCGCGGACCGACGTCGTGGCGGGTGACGAACGCGTCCGGGCTCGGGAACAGGGCCTTCACGTGGGCCGATGGCAGTGCGGCGAGCATGGCCCTGCCGCTGGCCGTCAGCGCGGCCGGGAGCCGAACCCCGACGTCGGTCACCAGCGGCGGGCGGCCCGGCGCGCGCTCCTCGATGACGTAGATGACCTCGCGCCCGTGCATCACGGCCAGGTGGGCCGTGTGCCCGGTGCGGTCGGCCAGCCGGGCCAGCGGCACGCGGGCGAGCCGGGTCAGCGGCTCCTGGCGGCTGTAGCCGGTGCCCAGCTCGTAGGCCGCGACGCCGAGGCAGAACCGGCGCTCGTCGACCAGGTGCGCCACGAAACCGCTGTCCGCCAGCGTCGTCAACAGCTGGTAGACCGTCGAGCGCGGCAACCCCAGGTCACGTACCAGCGAGGCCGCGGGCACCGGGCCCGCCTGCCGGCCGAGATACCCCAGCACGGCCAGCACCTGCCGGGCAGCGGGGACCTTCACGGCATCGACCATCCGCCCGACGCTAGCGAACTGTCCGGGATGCCGGACACGATCCCGCCCCGGGACATGGTGGAAGCGTGTGCAACGGGTGTCCCATGGAGCGATGCACGAAGTAACCGTGGGCGTCGGCCCGCTCACTCCCCATGACGTGGTCGCGGTGGCCCGCTACGGCGCCGGCACGGTGCTGAGCCCGGCGGCCGAGACCGAGATCGCCCTGAGCCGCAAGGTCGTCGACGCGCTGGCCGACGACGCCGAGCCGCACTACGGCGTGTCCACGGGCTTCGGGGCGCTCGCGACGCGGCAGATCCCGGTCGAGCTGCGCGCGCAACTGCAGCGCAGCCTGGTGCGCTCGCACGCGGCCGGGTCCGGTGCGGAGGTCGAGCGCGAGGTCGTCCGGGCGTTGATGCTGCTGCGGCTGTCGACGCTCGCCACCGGCCGGACCGGCATCCGGCCGGCGACCGCACGCACCTACGCCGCCATGCTCACCGCGGGCATCACGCCGGTGGTGCGCGAGTACGGGTCGCTGGGCTGCTCCGGCGACCTGGCCCCGCTCGCCCACTGCGCGCTCGCGGCCATGGGCGAGGGCGAGGTCCGCGACGTCGACGGCGTGCTGCAGCCCGCCGCGCAGGCACTGGCCGCGGCCGGGATCGAACCCGTCGTCCTGCGCGAGAAGGAAGGGCTCGCGCTGATCAACGGGACCGACGGCAGGCTCGGCATGCTCGTGCTGGCCTGTGCCGACCTGCGCCTGCTGCTGCGCACCGCCGACATCTCGGCCGCCATGAGCGTCGAGGGCCTGCTCGGCACCGACGCCGTGTTCGCCGCCGAGCTGCAGGCGCTGCGCCCGCATCCCGGCCAGGCCGACAGCGCCGCGAACCTGCGCACGCTGCTCGCCGGCTCGGCGATCATGGAGAGTCACCGCAACCCCGACTGCACGCGCGTGCAGGACGCGTACTCGTTGCGCTGCGCCCCGCAGGTCCACGGCGCCGTCCGGGACACCCTCGCCCACGCCGAGGCCGTGGCCGAGCGCGAGCTGGCGGCCGCGGTCGACAACCCGGTCGTCACGGCCGACGGGCGGGTGCAGAGCAACGGCAACTTCCACGGCGCCCCGGTCGGCTACGTGCTCGACTTCCTCGCCATCGCCGTCGCGGACCTGGCCTCGATGAGCGAGCGGCGCACCG
>JBBQEF010000253.1:0-8616 GCA_038320445.1 Mycobacteriales bacterium | reverse complement strand
GCCGGCCATGACCGCGGCGACGGTCCGGCCGTCGGCCGGCCGGCCGACGGCCGGACCGTCGCCGCGGTCATGGCCGGCTACTCCACCGAGACGTCGACCGATACGCCACCTGAACCATCCCTCTGATCTCCGCCGAGAAAGGTCGAACCTGGGCCCGGCGCAGCGGTATCAGCGGGAGCCGACGGCGCCTCCTCCAGCGCCGACAGCTGCGGGTAGATGCCCAGCTCGGTGGCCAGGGGGTCGTCGGCCTCCAGCTGGTCGGCGGCGTCGACCTCGACCGCCAGCGTGATGGTCTCGATCGGCGCGCCGCTCAGCCGCTGCGCCTCGTTGGTGGCCGGGCCCGTGCCCGCGCCGCCGGTCGCGGACCTGGCCTGCAGCGTCCGCGTCATCTCGTCGGGGTTGTACTGGAACGCCACGGCACCGACCGGCCCGGTGGCGTCGACGGCGACCAGGGCTCCGCGCGACGTCCTGGGCGACCGGGTCAGCCCGGTCATCGCGCTCGGCTGCATGGTGGACGATGCTCGCCCAGGGGCATCACCGATGCGTTACGTGAGCGGTAGCTCCTTCGTGATCGAAGTGGCAAGGTGGGGTGCAGTCACTGAGCGTTTCCCGGTAGCGCGGCTCGGCGGCTGACAGCGACACGCCGACGAGGCGGAGATGATCAGCTTGCGTACCGGGCCTCGGTAGGGCAGGCGGTCCGACCAAAGATCGACTCTGCCGAGATTCCATCCCCGATCCTGTCACCTACACCGCCGCGCTCCCGATCGAGGAGCCCACCGCGGCCTACCTCGCCACCGACTCCCGGGTCGACAGCAGCTCGCCTCGATGATCAAGGACCTACTGGGATACGACGTCGTCATCTCCAACTCGCCGCCGCCCAACCGGGCCCTGAACGGCCGCGACCCGCAGCAGTCCAGCCGGCAGCCAGACATGCTCTGGCCCGCCGGGGGTGCTTGACTTGGCCTCATGAGGATCTTCTTCACAGGCGGCAGCGGCAAGGCCGGGCACCACGTCGCGCCCTACCTCGCCTCCCGCGGCCACCAGGTCACCAACGCCGACCTCACCCCGCTCGGCCACCGCGACGTCACCGACCTCCGGGTGAACCTCACCGACGCCGGCGAGGTCTACTCGGCGCTAGCCGGCGTCCCGACCCAGGACGACTTCGACGACCCCCGCCCCGAACCGTACGGCGGGTCGGCCTACGACGCGGTCGTCCACTTCGCCGCGATCCCCCGCCCGCTGCTCGCCTCCGACCAGGCCACCTACGCGACCAACGTCCTCGCGCACTACAACGTCCTGGAAGCCGCCACCGCCCTCGGCATCCACAAGATCGTGTTCGCCTCCTCGGAGACGACCTACGGCGTCTGCTTCGGGCGCGGCGATCGCAAGCCCCTCTACGTCCCGGTCGACGAGGAGCACCCGGTCGTCCCCGAGGACTCCTACGCCATGTCGAAGGTCGCGGGCGAGGTCACCGCGCGGTCCTTCCACGCCCGCACCGGCGCCGACGTCTATGGCCTGCGCATCAACAACGTCATCGAACCCCACGAGTACACCGAGCTCTTCCCGGCCTTCCTCGATGACCCGGCGCTGCGCAGGCGCAACCTCTTCGCCTACATCGACACCCGCGACCTGGGGCAGCTGACGCTGCGCTGCCTGGAGACCGACGGGCTCGGCTACGAGGTCTTCAACGTCGCGAACGCCGACATGTCGGTCGCCGCCACCACGAGCGAGATCATCGGCCGGTTCTACGACGGGGTGGACGTGCGCCGTCCGATGGGCCGCGACGAGACGTTCTACTGCATCGACAAGGCCCGCCGGCTGCTCGGCTACGAGCCGCGCCACTCCTGGCGCGACGTGCTGCCCGAGCCGGGAGCCTGACGGGCACCCGCACACCCGGCCGGCAACCTGTTCCACCGAGCCGATGCCGCCCACCGCCGCGGGGCCGGCATCAGGGCGGTGTATATCGCCCGCGTCGGCGCAGACGTGGACATAGCGGTCGATGCGGCTCTCCTGTTGAACCCCATGACGCCTGAACAACAGCACGATGACCACGGAATGACCACGCATCGGCCACGGCATGCCGTTCACCTTCGCGTTCTCCGAACTCGCCTCCGCCGCCATCCTCTTCCGACGGCTGGGTGTACGCCTCCAAGTCTGCGTTATCCCGTGACCCACGAACTTGGTCCTCGACTCCACAGCGACTACGAGGCAAGCCGGCGGCCCAGGACGCGATTCCACTCGCATGGCAGCAATACGTATCCCTGCTCAATTGGCGACGACGAGGTCCTCGACCAGGACCAACCCGTCGTGCAAGGGTTCAACTCCCCCTCGGGCACTCCACGGTTGCACCCCTGCGCAATCTGGCGTATCAGCGCTCGAGCGCAGGTGAACCCCTCTGTACGGGCTCGTCGCCTTCGACCGCTGCGGCCGGGTCGCCGACCGCCCGGTCGACCGCGTGGGCATCACCGCGGCCGACCTGCTCGCCGCACCCCGATCCCGCCCGACGGTCCCGACCTCGCCGAGTCGTCGCCCGCGTCCGCGACACGGTAGCCGACGGGACGCGCCGGGTGCACGGGTCGTACTGGAACCGGATCCTGCAACGGTGGCCCGACCGCCGACTCGACGAGGTCACCCCGACCGACATCAAGCAGTTCGTCGAGCACACCAAGACCCACGTCGTGGCACGCCGCAACAACCGAGGTGGCCGTAGCGCCGCCGAACACCTCATCCCCGTCGTGCGCTGCCTCTACCGACACGCCGAGGACGACGGCTACCTCACCCCGCCGACAACCCCGCACGCAAGGTCACGCGGCATGTGGATGACATACTGCGCGGCCATGGAAGCCGGCGTGCACCTTCCGCAGGTCGACATCCTGGGCGAGGGGCTCAGTTCTGACCGGCTGCTGCGCGTCGTGGCACGTGCGCGCGGTGCCGGGTTCGTCGCCGTGTCGGCAAATGATCATTTCCGCTTCGCCAGGCCCTGGTTGGACGGGCTGGTGGCGTTGTCGCTGGTCGCCCCGCATGCCGGGACGTTGGATCTGGTGACGAGCGTTGCGCTGCCGCTGCTGCGGGGGCCGTTGCCCTTGGCCTCGAGCCTGGTCGCTGTGAATCACGTGGCGGCGGGACGAGTGGTGGCGGGTGTGGGGGTCGGCTCCTCGCAGGCCGATTACCACCTCGCCGGGCTGAGATTCGAGGATCGGTGGGGCCGGTTCGATGCGGCGACCCGCGAGCTGAAGGGGTTTCTGCAGGGGGAGTCGTCCCTGTCCCGCACCGAACTCGGGGGTGGACCGGACAGCGATATCCCGGTCTGGGTGGCGAGCTGGGGTTCGGTGGCGGGGCTGCGGCGGGTGGCGCGGCTGGGCGACGGGTGGATGGCGTCGGCGTACAACACCGATCCCGCCCGGTTGTCCGCCGGACTGCGTGCCATTGCCGAGGAGCGCGCCCGGCTCGGACTCGTCCCGGTGCCGGTGCCCGCCACGCTGGTGACGATGTGGACCTGGGTGACGGAAAGCGCTGCGGAGGCGGATCGGGTCCTGAGCCAGATCATCGCCCCGATGGTCGGCCGGTCCCCGGAGCAGCTTCGAGGGCGCCTCTGTGTCGGTCCGGCACAGCAGTGCGCCGACCTGCTGTCGCAGTATCACGAGGCAGGTTGCGGCCGGGTGCACTTCTGGCCTCTCGGGGAGGAGCAACGCCAGCTGGACCTGCTGGCGCAGAAGGTGTTGCCGCAGGTCGGGTGCTAGCGCTCAACGCCGCGCGTGGGGCCGTGCCACCAGAGCGAGGACCTCGGTCATGGCACTCACCGTCGTTGGGGGGTGCGGCCCGTACAGGTGCGCGGCCCAGATCCTGCGTGTGGGAGCGCCGGAATCGAGCTGCCTGACCTGCACACCCGGCAGCGGGTGTGCGGCGGCCAGACCAGGCACGAGGGCGATCCCCAGCCCGGCCGCGACGAAGGCCTGAACGGCCTTGTAGTCGTCGGAGGCCAGGGCCACGGCCGGGTCGAATCCGGCGGCCCGGCAAGCGCTTCGTGTCATGCGGAACCAGGCACTCTCCCTTGAGCCTGAGATCCACCGTTCCCGGGCGAGTTGATGCAGCGTGAGGCGGGTGATGCTTGCCGCGGGATGCCCTTGCGGCAGCAGGAGCCGGAAGGGGTCGTCGAACAGGTGCGCCATGCTCGCCTGCGGCCCCAGGCTCAAGGGGACCGCGGCGTCGTCGTACACCAGCGCCAGGTCGATGCGGGCGTCGGTCAGATGCGCGACGAGACGCTGCATGTGGTCATCGACGATCGTCACCATCACGGCCGGATGTGTTCGCCGCAGCCGGGTCACTGCCCGTGGGATGAACGTGGTGAGAGCGGTGGAGAAGCTGCCCAGCCGCAAACGGCCCTGCCGCCTGCCGGCGAGTTCGAGCAGCTCCTGCTCGGCGGCCTCCAACCGGGCCAGCACCGCGACTCCGTGGCGAACGAGCGTCTGCCCCTCCGCGGTGAGCTCGAGCGGCTGCGAGCCACGGACCACCAGAGTCGAACCCAGGTGACGCTCGAGGGCGGCGATGTGCTGACTCACAGCTGACTGCGTCACACCCAGCACCCCCGCAGCCGCCGTGAACGACCCGGACTCCACCGCCGTGCACAGGGCGCGAACACCTCGCAGATGTGGCAGTAGCTCCACTAATGGCCAATCAGCGTCATGGATTGAGGCTAATGCACATCTCTCCTAGCGTCACTTCAGCCGCCTCGTCGACCGACAGGCCGCGACCTTGAACCCACCCACTGTGCCCCCACGCGGGCACGCCGACCACCAGAGGACCCGACATGCCCCTCATCCAGGTCAAGCTCATCGAGAACGTGTTCAGCTCCGAGCAGAAGCAGCAGATCGTGCGCCGGCTGACCGACGCCATGGTCGAGATCGAGGGAGAGAACATGCGCCCGGTGACGTGGTGCGTCGTCGAGGAGGTGAAGAGCGGCGACTGGGGGATCGCCGGGAATCCCCTGACCACCGCGGACGTCAAGGCCCTCGCCGCGGGCGCCGCTGTCTGACCCCGAGACGCCAGCGATCCTGGCAACGTCCGTTCACCCGGCGCCCACGATCCACCCGTCGGGCTGGCAGGGGGTCGTCGTAGCGGACGCCGGATCTCGATAGTGCGTGAAGGCCAGCGCGGCCAGCCGTCCCGGCTGGCCGCGCTGGGACGACGAGCTGAGCCGGCTCCTGCGCGAAGAGACAGCTGGCCTGAACGGAGTACCTGGCGGTCACGGCGACCCTCGCGTCCACAGCGACGCTCGCCTCGAACGATGTCCCTAGGAGTGACGATGCACCATCCGATGATCATGGCCGAGATCGCTCGGGAGCACCAGAACGACCTCCACCGAAGCGCCGCGGAGTACCGACGCTCTCGAGCCGCACACATCGCCGGTTCCGCCGCTCGCCCGCCTGGCCGGTCCGCGGCCCGGTGGCGGCGAGGGCAGCGGCGCGTGGGTCTCGTGTTCTTGGCCGCGGGGACGTACCTCACCTCTGCACCGGAAGGGCCATCCCCCTGAGATGTGCGGCCCCACAAGCTTGAGCCAAGCAGATCGACGCACCCGGCACGCCTGGCTCACCCAGCGCGCCACCACCGACGACCACGAGGACGTCCGGCAGGCCGCGGTACCGGCCCTGGCCACCGGCTGGCCCGACGACCCGACAACCTGATGACAACCCGCTGTATCACCAGGTCTGTCAGACGTCCGGATCTGTGGGCGGTGGCCGGGTCGGGTCCGGACGCCACCGACCAGGTGCTGGTCTCGCGATCAGGGCAGTTGTTCGAGTTCGACCCCGGCGAGGTCGCGGCCGGAGTAGCGGGCGGGGTCGTCGGTGAGCAGCGCCCAACCGCGCTCCGCCGCGCAGGCCAGGGCGTGAGCAGCGAGCTGGTCGCCACCAAGGGTGCCGATGTCGCGGGCACGACTGGTGGTGAGGTCGTCGACAACGGTGACCGGCAGCTGTAGCAGGACCTCGAGCACGTCGTGGTTCTTGACCGGAAGCACGGCCCACGCCGCAGCCACTGCGGTGGAGGGCAACACCAGTACCAGGCCCTCCTCGACCGCGGTCCACACCAGCGCTGCCGCGTAGATCGAGGTCTGACCGGCGAACGCCACGATTGCGGTGGCGTCGAGGACCCGGCCGCCGATCACGCCGACGACACCCCCGCAGCCGACCCCGGCCCGGATCCGGCCGGGCCGAGACCGAGATCGCGACGAACCCGGTCGAGCATGCTCTGCGGGGGTCTGGCACCCAGGACACGCTCGAGCTCGCCCAGCGCGCGGGCACGAGAGAGCTGGGTGCGAAGCGCCTCGGCGACGAATGCCGAGAGGCTGTCTGCGGCTCCGGAGGCGACGGCGCTGCGGGCGTCACCGAGCAACTCGGGGGGCAGGCTCACCGTCACACGCTCAGCAGTCATACGAAGAGGCTATCGCAGTAATACTTGGTGGTCTGGACGCATCTCCCCCGTCGCGCCTTCCCCGCCCGGCATGTCCTTGCTGGCCCTCGGGCTGAGGAGTCGTGGTGGGGAACCGTTCCAGGTGATGGCCGCGGGCTGCGGCGGCTACGTCCACCACCGCGCGACCGCCCCGTCCGGGTGCGACAGCCCACCGGCAGCCGAACAGCTCGTCGAGCGGGCCCGTGCGTGGGCCGCGCTCCACCCGTACGGGGCCGACCGCCGATCTTGACGCCCACCCCGTGGGAGCCGACCCTGGCCGCATGGGCACACCCGGCGACGAGGACCGGCCCGGCCGGGCTTCAGCCGATCTGCCGGGCCGGATCGCGCCGATGCTGGCCACCCCCGGCCCGGTGCCGGAGGGCGACGGGTGGGCGTATGAGTTCAAGTGGGACGGCGTCCGCGCCGTCACCGCCGTCACCGGTGGCCGGCTGCGGGTGCAGAGCCGCAACGACAAACCCCTCACCGACACCTACCCCGAACTCGCCGCGCTGGTCGGCCTCGTCGACGTGCCGGTGGTGCTCGACGGGGAGGTCGTCGCCCTCGACGAACACGGCCGTCCCGACTTCGGCCTGCTGCAGAACCGCATGCACCGCCACCCCCCACCCGCGGACCTCCTGCACACGACACCGGTCCTGTACTACGTGTTCGACGTCCTGCACCTCGACGGCGCCGACCTGACCCGCCGCCCCTACACCGAACGCCGACACCTCCTGGACGAACTCGGCCTCGACGGCAGCGCGGTCCGGGTACCGCCCCGGTTCGTCGACGTCCCCGGCGCCACCATCGCCGCCACCGCCGCCCAACACGGCCTCGAAGGCGTCGTCGCCAAACGGGTCGGGTCCCGCTACGAACCCGGGCGCCGCTCGTCGAGCTGGATCAAGACCCCGCTGCGCCGCACCATCGAGGTCGTCGTCGGCGGCTGGAGCGCCGGGCAGGGCCGCCGCGACGGCAGCATCGGCGCGCTCCTTCTCGGCGTGCCCACCGCGGAGGGCGGGTTGCGGTTCATCGGCAACGTCGGCACCGGGTTCACCGACGCGATGCTCACCGACCTACTCGCCCGCCTGGTCGGGCTCGAACGCACGAGCAGCCCGTTCGAGCCCGACGTGCCGAGGGAGTTCGCCCGCCAGGCCCGGTGGGTGCGCCCGCAGCTGGTCGGGGAGGTCGAGTACCGCTCCCTGTCACGCGACGGCCGGCTGCGGCACCCGTCCTGGCGCGGTCTGCGACCGGACAGGTCCCCCTCCGACCTCACCCTGTAGTGGCGGCGTCGTCGTGGACGGCCAGCCCGGGCAGCGCGGTCGTGAGGTGCCGGTCCCACTGCGCCCAGGTGGCGCCGGTCTCGGTCGCAACCGCTCGGCCACCGCCCACGAAGGCCTCGTCGGGCCGGTGTGGGTACTGGCCGGGCTCGGCCTCGCCTCGGTCGCGGCCGTGCTCGTCGGGGCGTTCCACCCGGCCATCGGTGGCGGCGATCCTGGTCGGGTCGGTCCTGGCCCAGGCCATCCGGATCATCCTGTCCCGCAAGGGCGAACCGCTGGTCCAGGTCGTCACCGGGCTGCTGCGCTACGCCATCGTGTCCGCGCTCGGGCTGAGCGTGCTGCAGGCCGGCAGCACGTTCGTCGCCGTGCCGGAGATCAGGCGGGAACGGGAGCGGGAGCGGGGGCCTGGAACAGCCGCCCCCGGGCGCTCCCCCGGGCGGTGCGCAGCGCGACCGTCGCCCAGGCCGCGACCAGTCCGATGTAGAAGGCGACCGCCATCCACGCCACCACGTCCGAGCCGGTGTGCAGGGCCAGTGCGCTCGTGCCGGTGACGAGGGTGCCCACGGGGAACGTGAACGACCACCAGGTCAGCGAGAAGGGCAGGTGCTGCCGCGCGGTGCGGATCGTCACCGCGCCCGCGAGGCCCGTCCACAGCAGGGCGAACCCGAACACCGGCACCCCGTACACCACACCGAGCGCCACGAACGCCGTCGAGTACGGCGCGGGCAGTGCCAGGTGCGCGACACCACCCAGCAGGTTTACCGCGGTGATGGACTGGCCGAGCCAGCCGAGCACGATCCACAGGGTCGGCACCGTGGCCGCGGGGCCGAGCTTGTGCATCGTGAGCCGGTACCAGATGAGGGTGGTGATGATCATCGAGGCGATCAGGCTCAGCCCG
>JBBQEF010000252.1:0-8629 GCA_038320445.1 Mycobacteriales bacterium | reverse complement strand
CGCCGGCGAGGCGCGCACGCCGGCCGCGCACGCCATCCTGGCTCGACTGTCTGATGTCGGGCTCGGCTACCTCAGCCTCGGCCAGCCGCTCACTACGCTGTCCGGCGGCGAGCGGCAGCGGCTCAAGCTGGCCACCCCCATGGGCGAGAAGGGCGACGTCCTCGTCCTCGACGAGCCGACCTCCGGACTGCACCTCGCCGACGTCGAGCAGTTGCTGGCCCTGCTCGACCGGCTCGTCGACGCCGGCAGGTCGCTCATCGTCGTCGAGCACCACCAGGCGGTCATGGCGCACGCCGACTGGATCATCGACCTCGGCCCCGGCGCCGGCCACGACGGCGGCCGGATCGTGTTCGAGGGCACGCCGTCGGACCTCGTCGCCGCCCGCTCCACCCTCACCGGCGAGCACCTGGCCGCCTACGTCAGGTCGTGAGCACGAGCTTCCCGGTGGTGTGGCCCATCTCGCCGGCCCGATGGGCGTGGCTCGCCCGCTCCAGCGGGAAGGTCTCGGCCACCAGCACCCGTAGCCTGCGGTCCTCGACGAGCCGGGTGAGCTGCTCCAGCCCGTGGCCGTCGGGCTCGACGAGCATGCCGGTGGCGCGCAGCCCCCGCTCGGAAGCGGCCGCCATCGCCGCTTCGGCCGCGGCGGAGGGCAGGCAGATCAGCCGCCCGTCGGGCTTGAGGACCTCCAGCGACCGCAGCGCGGTGTCGCCGCCGATGAGGTCGTAGACCAGGTCGACCGGGTCGACGACGTGGTCGAACGCCTCGGCGCGGTAGTCCACCGTCTCGTCGATGCCCAGGTCGTGCAGCAGGTCGTGCTTGCCCCGCGACGACGTCCCGATGACGTACGCGCCGCGCGCCTTCGCGATCTGCACGGCCAGGTGGCCGACGCCACCCGCGGCCGCGTGGATCAGCACCCGCTGCCCCGGCTGCACGTCGGCGATGTCGACCAGGCTCTGCCACGCCGTGAGCCCGGCCAGCGGCAGGCCGGCCGCCTCGACCACGGAGAGCCCGGCGGGGCGGTGCGCGAAGTGCCGCGACGGCGCCGTCACGTACTCGGCGTAGGCGGCGGCCTGCCGCGGGAACCACGGCATCCCGAACACGGCGTCGCCCACGGCGAACCGGGTGACGCCCGCACCGACCGCGTCGACGGTGCCCGCGACGTCCCAGCCGACGGTGAACGGCGGCGGCCCGAGCACCGCGGCCATGCCACCGCCGGCCCGCGTCTTCCAGTCCACGGGATTGACCCCGGCCGCGGCCACCCGGACGCGGATCTCGGTGGGCAGCGGCTCGGGCACGGGCGCCCGGCCGATCTCCAGTACCTCGGGCCCGCCGGTCGACAGTTGCGTGATGACGCGCATGGTCTGCACGCGGGATGCCTACCATCGCCGTGTTTCCGGCGCGGGACGGGGCCGCCGATCACCGCTACCCTTGACGCCCGTGACCCCACTCCCCGACAGTGCCCGGCAGCTGATCGAGTCCGGCCGCCTTGCCCACTGCGTGACCCTCAACACCGATGGATCGCCGCAGGTCAGCGCCGTCTGGGTCGGCCTGGACGGTGACGAGATCGTGATGGCCCACCTCGGCGACCACCTCAAGGTCCGCAACCTGCGCCGCGACCCGCGCATCGCCCTGTCCCTGGAATCCCCCGAGCGCAACGCGATCGGCATGCAGCACACCCTCGTGCTGCGCGGCACCGCGACGGTCACCGAGGGCGGGGCCGCCGAGCTGCTGCGCAGGCTCGGCGTGATCTACACCGGCGGCGAGTTCCCGCTCCCGCCCGACCCGCCGCCGGGCTACGTCGTGCGCATCGCCGTGGAGCGGATCAGCGGGGTCGGCCCCTGGACCGAGCACTGACCGCCGCAGGGTGGCCTTGCTCCGGCCGGACCGGAGCAAGGCCACCTCGCGGCAACTCGCGCCTACCGGCCGGGGATGGGTTTGCCGCTGAACACGTACTTCTGCGCCAGCGCCACCGGGTCGTAGACCGCGGGGGCCGACGCCTCGGGGGCCGTCACCGTCACCGGTCGCGACTGCACGATGCACACCGGATCCCCCGCGCGACGGTGCCGGGAGATCACCCACTCGACGTCCACCGGGTAGCCGTAGTGCTCCTCGATCGACTTCACCGCGTCGGAGACCGCCTGGATCTGCTCGTCGTCGAGCACGCGGCGGTCGGCCAGTGAGGCCGGCATGTCGATCTCGCTGACGCGTCCGGTCGCGAAGTCGAACGCGGAGACGATCGTCTTGTGCGCCACGTCGTACTTGAGCACGCGGCCGTCGGCCTTGCCCACCTCGACGTGGTCGGGGTTGACCAGGCCCTGCACGATCGCCTCGCCCCAGCCCCAGCTCGTCTCGATGACGATCCGGTCCGGCTTGCCCGTCACGGGGTGCACCGAGAACGCGACGCCGGACGCGCGGGCGTGGATCAGCTCGATCACGCCCACCGCGATCGGCATCGCGTGGTGGGAGATGCCCTTGCGCAGCCGGTAGGCCAGGGCGCGCCCGGTGAAGAGCGAGCCCCAGCACTGCCGGACGGCGTCGAGCACCCGCTGCGCACCCGCGACCCCGAGGTAGGTGTCGAAGATGCCGGCGAACGACGCGTCGGCCGCGTCCTCACCGGTGGCCGACGACCGCACCGCGGTGGGCGCGTTGACCTCCACGCACCGCAGCGACAGCTCGTCGTAGGCCCCCGCGATCTCCGCGGCCAGCGCCTCGGACATCGGGGTCGCCTCGAACAGGGTCCTGATCTCCGACGACGCCTTCTCCACCTCGGCGTCCGACGCCTCGGAGCCGAGCCGCGTGATCACCTCGTCGATCTGCGCGTCGAGGCCGGACTCGGCGCAGTGGCGCAGGTAGGCGTCCACCGTGACGGCGAACCCCTTCGGCACCTCCACCCCGGCCAGGTGCAGCTCGGTGAGCCGCCCCATCTTCGAACCCGCGAGCGCGACCGCCTCGCGCGGATCGACCTCGTCCACCCAGACGATCGACGCAGCGGTGCCCATCAGAACTCCCTTGTTCACTGGCCGGCTGCCGCCAGATCGGCTGCCCGCTTGAGGATGGTGACACGGCCGTTGGTGCCGTCCACCTCGATCTCGTCCCCGTCCTGGATCGCGATGGTCGCGATCCCGATGGCGGTGACGGTGGGAACGCCGTACTAGCGGCCGACGATCGCCGCGTGGCTGAGCATGCCGCCGCCGTCTCAGGCCGCGCCGGCGATCTTGCCGAAGGCCGGCGTCCAGCTCGGCGAGGTCGACTCGCAGACCAGGATGGAGCCCGGCTCCAGGCGGTGCATGTCGTCGCTGCTCTGCAGCACCCGCGCGATGCCGGTGGCGGTGCCCTTCGCCGCGGCGACGCCGGTCAGCACGGTCTCCTCGGCGGCGTTCGGGTTCTGCACGGCCCTGATCGAGGTCGGGTTGAGCCCGAAGATCTCGATCAGCACCGGGTCCTCCACCGTCTCCGGGACGGTGCCGAGCACCTTCGGCATCGAGCCGCGCAACGCACCCCAGTGGTCGAAGTACTGGCGGCGGTCGCCGACCAGGCCCTTCAGCTCGCCGCGGTACCTGCCGCCCGCCGCGACCTGGTGCAGCTCCGGCCAGAACAGGTAGAGCATGTCGTCGCGGTCGTCGGCCCCGACGCGGTCGGCCAGCTCCTGGCAGACCCGCCGCAACGGGATCATCACCTTGAGGTCGATGTAGTAGTTGTGGTCGTCCTGCCACCACGGGAAGTTCGCTTCGAGGTTGCTCTCCAGGCCCGCGTCGAACACGGCCTGCTCCTCCTTGGTGAGCCCGGACCGGGCGGTCTCGATCGCGCCCTCACGCTCGGCCATCGCGTTGCGCGCGGCGGCCTCGAAGTCGTGGTCGGAGTCCTGGAGGACGAAGCTCCTGATCATGTCGAGCGGGATCGTGTTGTCCTCGATCCAGCTCGGCACGCCCACGTCGCAGGTGGCCTCCTGGCGGTGGCCGTAGACCTGGAGGAAGTCGTCGAGGTCGGTGAGCCACTGCGACGCCGAGCCGCCCTGGGCCGACAGCGCGGTGCGGATGGCGTTGCCCGAGTTGTCCTCGAAGACCTGCCGCAGGCCGGCGGCCCTGGCCTGCTTCGCGAGGTGTGCGAGCCCCCGGTCGGTCTCCATGATCTTGGTGTCCTCGCCCTGGAGGAACTTGCCGATGTCGGCGGTGTTGATGCCCATCTCGGCACAGGCGCCGTAGAAGCCCAGGAAGTTCACCAGCAGCGGGTACATCACGTCGAAGTGGATCTCCATGGAGCGCTGGTGGTAGCGACGGGCCGCGGTGATCAGACCGGGCAGGTCACCGGTCGGCACCGCGGTGAGGTCGAGGCCGTGGAAGTAGTCCCAGGTCGCCTCGAGCTCGTCGCGGCCGGCCTCCCAGGTCTGCTTGTAGGTGGACAGGAAGCGGGGCAGGTTCGTGCCGAGGCGGTTGGCGCGCGCGCCGATCTCGCGGGGGTCGGTCTCGGGGATGGCCGAGCCGTAGAGGTGGGTGCCCGCGAAACGGGACGTGATGCCCCGGCCGGGGGGCAGCGGGAGGGCCTCGGCGGCGTGCTGGGTGCCCCAGCAGTACCCGTCCTGGCCCCACGTGAAAGCGGCGAGCGGGGTCAGGCCGCGCGACCAGTGGAAGTCGAGGAACCAGAACTTGTCCTCGTCCTCTGCTCGGAACGGTCCGGTGCCGTCGACGATGTACGGGGACGTGATGAACTCGGGTTTGAAGCCCGGGTACCACTCACCGGTGTACGGCTCTATGGGGACGACGGTGGGCATGCGAACTCCTCGGTCCGATGTAGCGTTCGTCGGACCGTGTCAGCGGTCACACGTCCGCGGCAAGCCACCCGTTCTCCCCTGCCGAACGTCCCACCATCCGAACTGCACTGTTCGCCCTCGGGGAACAGGGGCCTTCCCGCAGGTCGGAGCGATTTCCTAGGTTTCGCCCATGCTGAGCGCGGAGAAGAACGAACGACTGACGCGGGTCGGGCCGGGCACTCCGATGGGTGAGCTCCTGCGCCGGTACTGGTGGCCCGTCGCCACCCACGACATGGCGACGCGCATCCCGGTGAAGCGGCGGCTACTGGGCGAGGACCTCGTGCTGTACCGGGACGGCAGCGGCACGGTCGGGCTGCTGGCGCAGCAGTGCCCGCACCGCCGGGCGGCGCTGTGGCTGGGCTGCACCGAGGAGCAGGGCCTGCGCTGCGGTTATCACGGCTGGCGCTTCGACGCGGAGGGCAAGTGCCTGGAACAACCGGGCGAGCCCGCGGAGTCCACCTTCAAGGACCGGATCCAGGCCATCGCCTACCCCGTGCAGGAGCTCGGCGGGCTGGTCTTCGCCTACCTCGGTCCGCAGCCCGCTCCGGAGCTGCCGCGCTACGACCTGTTCGTCTGGGACGACGCCTGGCGCGACATCGGCCACGCCGAGCTGCCGTGCAACTTCGTGCAGATCATGGAGAACTCCGTCGACCCCTACCACGTGGAGTGGCTGCACGGGCGCTACGGCAGCTTCCTCAAGGAGCTCGGCGGCTCGGGACCGCTGCCCGTCGTCACGAAGAAGCACGTGAAGGTCGCGTTCGAGGTGTTCGAGCACGGCATCCTCAAGCGCCGCGTCCTGGAGGGCCACTCCGAGGAGGACGAGGACTGGAAGGTCGGGCACCCGCTGGTGTTCCCGCACATGCTGCGCGTCGGTGCGGCCGGGCTCGCGACGTTCCAGATCCGGGTGCCGATCGACGACGAGAACACCTGGCACGTCGGGTACCAGACCTACCGGCCCGAGGGCGGCGCCCCGCCCCAGCCCCGGATCCCCGTCTACGAGGTCCCCCTTTTCGACGACAGGGGCGAGTACCTGCGCGACTACGTCGACGGGCAGGACATCGTCGCGTGGATCACGCAGGGCCGGATCTCCGACCGCACGAAGGAGCACCTGGGCCGCTCCGACCTGGGCGTGATCCTGCTGCGCAAGCTCTACACCGAGCAGATGGAGAAGGTCGCGGCGGGCGCCGACCCGCTGTGCACCTACCGCGAGCCGCACGACGTGATCGACCTGCCGATGGAGCGCGACAAGTTCGGCTCCGCAGTGGCGTTCCGGCAGCTCTGGACGCGGGAGAGCTCCATCCGCTACTCCCCCATCCGCGACGAGATCTTCGAGCTGTTCGGGGACCCGGTGCCGGCGTGGGCGTGACGTTCTGTCCCGGGTGCGGCGCGGCCCTGGGCGGGGCCGCGTTCGTGCAGGAGTTCTGGTCGGGCGAGGACCGGCACTTCCTGTGCTGGTGCGACGGCTGTTCGCTCATGTGCACCGTGATCATCGGGGCGCTCGTCGGGACGGAGCCGGAGCACTGAGAGCACTGCTGCTGGACCTGGGCGGGACGGTCTTCCGCTCCGGCTCGGAGATGATGGCCCTGCTCGGCGACGCCGAGCCCGCCGTGCGAAGGGTGGTGGCCCGCCGCGGACCGCTCGGCCCGGAACCCGACGCGCTGTGGCGCTCCATGATCGGCGGCGAGATCACCGAACGGGAGTACTGGCAGCACCGCTCCGACGAGATCGGCGCCGCACTGGGCCGCCCAGGCTGGCCGATCCAGGAGTTCATGCACACCCTCTACGGCCTGGCGGGCGACGCGATCATGCGGCCGGCCGCCGCCGAGCTGATCGCGGACGCGCAGGCGGCCGGGCACCGGGTCGGGGTGCTGACCAACGACCTGCGCGCCTTCCACGGCGAGACGGCGATGGCGTCGCACCCCTTCCTCGCCCAGGCCGACGCGGTGGTCGACGCGGCGGTGACCGGGATCCTGAAGCCCGATCCGCGCGCCTACGCCCTGGCGGTGGAGGCGCTGGACACGCCCGCGGGGGAGATCGTGTTCGTCGACGACATGCCCTGGAACGTCGCGGGTGCCACCGCCGCCGGGATGATCGCGATAGAACTGGACCTGACCGAGCCGGACAGGGCCTTCGACGAGGCCCGCGCGGCGCTGATGCCGACCCGGAGGACACCATGACCCCCTTCGCCCCGCGACGATCACGGGCCGATGGTCGCCCGGTCGACCGCACGAGCCACCTTCAGCCCGTGATCGCTGCGACGGTGGGCCGAGCCCCCCGACGATCACGGGCGGATGGTCGTCCCGTCGCCCATCAGGCCGTGATCAACGGGAGGGCGCGGTGAGCGACGGGATCGGCGTGGTCGTGGGCGCGTCCGGGGCGCTCGGGTCCGCCATCGCCTCCCGGCTCGCCGGGGCCGGGCTGACCGTCGTCGCGGTGTCGCGGTCGGGTGGGCCCGGGCCACTCGACTGCGCCGCCGACATCGGGTCCGACCCGGCCGTCGCGGCCATCGCCGCCGCCGTCGCCGCCGCGGGGGACGGTCCGGTGCGGATGGTCGTGCAGGCCGCCGGGCTGCCGGCGGCCGGACCGGTCGAGACGATCGTCCCGGACGCGCTGGGGCATGCCGTCGCGTTGAAGGCGGGCGGCCTGCTGCGCCTGGTCCGCGCCGTGGACGGGCGGCTGGAGCGGGGCTCGCGGATCGTCGCGCTCGGCGGGCACTACGGCACCGAGCCCGCGCCGTACGCGTGCGCGGCGGGCGTCACCAACGCGGCGCTGGCCAACCTCGTGCGCCAGCTCGCGATCGCGTACGGGCCACGCGGGATCACCACCCACCTCGTGGCCCCCGGCCCGGCCGACACCCCTCGGCTGCGCGCGCTCTCGGCGGCCGCGGCGCAACAGCGCGGTGTGCCGGTGGAGCAGGTGCTGGCCGAGCGGGCCGCCGAGTCGCCGCTGGGCCGGCTGGTCACCCCCGCCGAGGTGGCGTGGTCGGTGGCGATGCTGCTCGCCCCCGAGGCCGACGCGCTGCTCGGATCGACGCTGGCGCTGGACATGGGGGCCCGCAAGGGCATCTTCTGATCGGCCTACTGCCCCGTCCCGGGGCCGGCGTCGTCCCGCCCGGAGGCGGGCGCGTGGCCACCGGTGAACTCCCCGTCCTCCGCGAGGTCGTGCCGGGCGTCGCGGAACGCGCCGTCGTCGTCGGCGGCGGCGTCCACCTCCGCGTCGGCGGGATGATCGACGATCCGCGGGACCGGCACCGCGCCGCCGGGCGCGGCCGCGACGTCCTCGGACTGCTCGCGACGCAGCCGCGTGTCGAGGGAGTCCCCCTCCCGCATTCCCTCGGCCGTGACGCCGTCCTCGTCCAGCCCGTAGGGCCGGTCCGGCGGGACGTACCCCGCGTCGAGCGCGTCACCCGCGCCGGGCGGACCGTCGAGCGTCTCGGCGTTGTCGAGCTGCACGGCTGCCCCGAGCTCGGCGGACGGTGGCTGCTGGTCGTCAGGTGCGGTCATGAACGGTCAGGTACCCGGGCCGCGGCCGGTCCACACGCGGGGACCGGGGCCGCCCGGCGGGGCCGACCGGCGGCGCTCGCCTACGATCGACCCCGATCCCGGCCGGACTCTGCGCTCCCCAAGGATGCCTGTGCGCTCCCTCGTCGCTCCCCTCCTGCTCTCCGCCGCCGTCCTGACCGCCTGCAGTGGTGGTGCCGCGGGCACCCCTGCCACCGCAACGGCCGCCGCCGCCCCGGTCGGCGACTACTGCACTGCGGCCCGCGAGAACCTCGAGGCCAGCGCGGTGCTCGCCGGGTCCTCGGGGACCGGGTTCACCCCG
>JBBQEF010000251.1:0-8629 GCA_038320445.1 Mycobacteriales bacterium | reverse complement strand
TCCTCACCGGTGGCGGCTCGCTGCGGGAGGAGGAGGAACGAGCCGCGCTCACGGCCTTCTGTCCGGGCGCGCGGCTCGAGGTGGCCGTTCTCGACCTCCCCGACGGCCGCGTCCCCAGCCGCTGGGAACGCGCCAAGGGCGCGCTCGAGGAGCTGCGCGGTCTCGGCGAGCCCGACCTGGTGCTCTCGCCGTCACCGCACGACGCCCACCAGGACCACCGAACGCTCGCCGAGCTCGTCCCGACGGTGTTCCGCGACCACCTGACCCTCGGCTACGAGATCCTCAAGTGGGAGGGCGACCTCGCCCAGCCCACGGCCTACCTGCCGCTGGCCGAGCCGGTGCTCCGCGAGAAGATCACCAAGCTGCACGAGCACTACGGCTCGCAACGCGACCGCCGCTGGTTCGACGCCGAGGCGTTCGGTGGGCTCGCCCGCATCCGCGGGGTGCAGTGCCACGCCCGCTACGCGGAGGCGTTCCACCTGTCCAAGGTGGTCCTCGGCGTGGCGCCGCTGACCGGGGTCGACCCGGTCGACTGAGCGAAGCTTGCGAAGCGAGTATCGATACTGACCTCGAGAAGGAGAAGTGCGTGCGCGTTCTGCTGACCGGCCACCAGGGCTACCTGGGCACCGTGATGGCCCCCGTCCTCGCCGCGGCGGGCCACGAGGTGACCGGCCTGGACAGCGGGCTGTTCGCCGACTGCATCCTGGGCGGCCTGGACGTCCCCGACGTGCCGGGCCTGACCACCGACCTGCGCGACGTCGCGGTCGAGCAGCTGGCCGGGTTCGACGCGGTGGTGCACCTGGCCGCGCTGTCCAACGACCCGCTGGGGTCGCTGGCCCCGGAGATCACCTTCGACATCAACCACCACGCCTCGATCCGGCTCGCGCGCCTCGCCAAGGAAGCGGGGGTGGGGAGGTTCGCGTACGCGTCGACGTGTTCGGTGTACGGAGCACAGTCCGGTGACGACCTGGTGGACGAGGACGCGCCGCTGAAGCCGGTCACGCCGTACGCGATCTCGAAGGTCCGCGTCGAGGACGACCTGGCCGATCTGGCCGACGCCGACTTCGTGCCGTTCTCCCTGCGCAACGCCACCGCATTCGGGTTCTCCCCGCGGCTGCGTGCGGACATCGTCCTCAACAACCTCGTGGGCCGCGCCATCCTGACCGGCCGGGTCACCGTGCTGTCGGACGGCACCCCCTGGCGGCCGCTCGCCCACGCGCAGGACATCGCGGGCGCGGTGGTGGCGGGCCTGGCGGCGCCCGCTGACGTCGTGCGGGCCCGGGCCTTCAACGTGGGGACCGAGAAGAACAACCGCACGGTCGCGGAGATCGCCCGTGCCGTGGTGGAGGCCGTGCCCGGCTCGACGCTGGAGATCACCGGGGAAGCCGGCAGCGACCCCCGCTCGTACCGCGTGGACTTCTCCCGGGCCCGCAAGGAGCTGGGGTTCGAGGCGGCGTGGACGATCCCGGACGGGGCCGCGCAGCTGGCGAAGGAGTACCGCGAGCGCGACCTGACGCAGAGCCAGTTCGACGAGCGGTTCACGCGGCTGGCCGTGCTGAGCCGCCGCCAGCAGGCAGGGGAGCTGGACGCCGACATGCGCGTGATCCGCTGAGCGCACCGGGCCGCCGTTACGGTGGGCTCATGTGTCGGAACATCCGGACCCTGTCGAACTTCGCTCCGCCCGCCTCCTCCTCCGAGGTGCAGGCCGCCGCGCTGCAGTACGTGCGCAAGGTGAGCGGATCGGCGTCGCCGTCGCAGGCCAACTCCGCCGCGTTCGAGCAGGCGGTGGCCACCGTCGCGGCCGCCACCCAGGAGCTGCTGGACGCGATCGTCACCGCCGCACCACCGAGGAACCGTGAGGTGGAGGCGGCCAAGGCCCGCGAGCGGTCGATCGCACGGTTCGGCCGGTGATCGTCGGATCGGTGCACTCCCGGCCGGATCCGGCCGCCCACGCACCGAGCCGGCGATCAACTGCGGCCTGACCTACGCCGGGTCGATCCGGAGGATCTTGTCGTCGCTCCCGTTGGACGTCGAGACGAACAGCGCGCCGTCGGGGCCGCTGCGCACGGCGCGGAGCCGGCCGAAGGCCCCGTCCAGCGCCTGCGGCACGGAGACGCTCGCCACGGCGCCGTCGGCCCCGATCGTCATGAGCATCAGCTTCTGCCCGCGCAGCGCGCCCACGGCCAGCACGCCGTCGAGCTCGCCCCACTGCCGGCCGGAGACGAAGGCCGCACCCGACACCGCCTCCACCGGGCTGCCGGAGCTCCAGGCCGCCTTGACGGCGTCGGGGAAGCGGGTCAGGTCGGTCATCGGGACGGACTCGTCGTAGCCGCCGACGGTGCCGCCCTGAGCAGGGTCCCAGCCGTAGTTGGCGCCGGGCTGCAGCCGGTTGACCTCGTCGTCGGTGCTGGGACCGTGCTCGGCCGAGTACGCGACGCCCGTGCCCGGCGCGATTGCGACACCCTGCACGTTGCGGTGGCCGTAGTCGTAGACGAGGCGCTGGGCGGGGTTCGCGGCAGTGGCGTAGGGGTTGCCGGGCGCGGGTCCGCCGGTGGCCGCGTCGATGCGCAGCACCTTGCCACCGAGCGAGGTCAGGTCCTGCGCGATGGCCCCCCGTGCGGTGTCGCCGGTGCCGACCAGCAGTGCGCCGTCCGCGGCGAACGTCGGGCGGCAGCCGGAGTGGCGGCCCGAGGGGTTGATCGGGAGCCCGCCCAGCAACGGGTCCTCGACGCGCGTCGCGGCCGTGCCGTCGTCCGAGAGCTTCCAGGTGACCAGGCGGATGTCGGTGGGCGTGCCGGCCTCGGCGTGGGTCTGGCAGGTGGTGAACAGGCGCGACCGCGCGAAGTCGGGATGCAGCGCCATGCCCATCAGGCCGCCCTCGCCGCGGGCGTAGACGTCGCCGAGCTCGGCCCGCACGGGGGTGACGGCAGCGCCCGCCCGCATCCCGGAGATCAGCGACAGCCGCCCGTCGCGCTCGGTGACCAGGATCCGTCCGTCGGGCAGGAAACCCATGTCCCAGACGTCGGCCAGCCCGGTGGCGACCACCGTGACCGTCAGGTCGGGGGTGCCCGTCCTGGTCGGGGTCGCCGAGGCCGTCGCCGCGGGTGCGACCCCCGCTCCACCCGAGGCCACGGACGTCGCGTCGGCGGCGCAGCCGGTGAGGGCGAGCGCCGCGACGGCCAGGACGGCCCAGGCGGTTCGCGGTGTGTGCGAGGGCATGACCACATCCTGATGCCGAGTGGGTGAGGACACCGTATGAGGTCGCTACCGTCTGCTCCCATGGCCCGCAGCTACCTCCGTTTCCCGCACCTCCAGGGCGACACGCTCGTCTTCACCGCGGAGGACGACGTGTGGACCGCGCCGCTCGCCGGTGGCCTCGCCCACCGCCTCACCGCCGACGACGTCCCGGTGGCCCGGCCGCGCCTGTCCCCGGACGGCACGCAGGTCGCGTGGACGTCGTGGCGTGACGGCAGCCCGGAGGTGGTCGTCTCCGACGTGGACGGCGGGGGCGCCCGCCGGCTGACGTACTGGGGCGACGAGCGCACCCGCACGTCCGGCTGGACGGCGGCGGGCGAGGTCCTCGCGGTCAGCGCGTCCGGCCAGGCCTCGGCGCGCCGCACCTGGGCCTACGCACTGCCCGCAGCCGGGGGGACACCACGGCGGCTGGAGCTGGGCCCGGTGTCCGACCTCGCTCTGGACGGCGGCCGCACGGTGCTGCTGTCCACCACGATGTCGCGGGAGATGGCCTGGTGGAAGCGCTACCGCGGCGGCACGGCCGGCAAGCTGTGGTGGGACCCGTCCGGGACGGGGGAGTTCACGCGCCTGCTCGCCGATCTCGACGGCAACCTCGACGCCCCGATGCTCGTCGGCCCGCGCATCGCCGTCGTGTCCGACCACGAGGGCTGGGGGAACGTCTACTCCGTCGGGCCGGACGGCACCGGCGTGGCGCGCCACACCGATCACGGCGCCGAGGGGGCTCCCGCGTTCTACGTGCGGCACGCGAGCACGGACGGCGAACGGGTCGTGTACGAGTCGGCCGGGGAGCTGTGGATCCTCGACTCGCTGCAGGCGTCACCGCGACGGCTCGACGTCCGGCTCGGCGGGCCCCGCACCGCCCGCGTGCCCTACCGCGTGCCGACTGCCGAGTGGCTCACCTCGGCGCGGCCGGACGCGACCGGGCGGACCAGCGTCGCGGTCGTCCGCGGCACCGTTCACCGGCTCACCCACCGCGACGGCCCGGCCCGCGCCCTGCTCGCCGAACCCGGTGTGCGCGCCCGGCTGGCCCGGCCGCTCGGCGACGACCGGGCCGTGTGGGTGGACGACGCACCGGGCGAGGACGCGATCTGCATCGGATCGCTCGACCTCGGTGCGGCGGTGCGCCGGGTCGGGGCCGGCGAGGTGGGCCGGGTGCAGGAGCTGGAGCCGTCCCCGGACGGGGCCGCGGTGGCCCTGACCACGCACGACGGGCGCCTGCTCCTGATGAACCCGGCGGGTGTCCTGCGCGAGCTGGCCCGGGCCGCCGACGGCGCGATCGACGACATCTCCTGGTCGCCCGACAGCGCCTGGCTGGCCTACTGCGAGCAGGTGGAGGTCGGGCTGACCCGCGTGATGATCGCGCGTGTCGCCGACGACACGCTGGTGCAGGTCACCGAGCCGCGGTTCACCGATGCCCACCCGGTGTTCACCGCCGACGGCAAGTATCTCGCGTTCCTCTCGCGCCGCAGCTTCGACCCGATCTACGACCAGCACTCCTTCGACCTCACGTTCCCGGCGTCGTGGCGCCCGTTCCTCGTGCCGCTGGCCGCGCGCACGCCGTCGCCGTTCGGGGCGAGCCCGGACGGGCGGCCGGTGTCGGCGTCCGACGAGGCGACCGAGGACCCGCCGGCCGTCGAGTCCGACGACGACGAGGACGCACACGAGCCGCCGGACGTGGTCGTCGACGTCGACGGGCTGCCGGCGCGCGTCGTCCCGATCCCGGTCGTGGAAGGGCGCTACAGCGACATGGCCGCGGCCAAGGACTGCCTGCTCTGGCGCCGGCTGCCGATCAACGGCGTCCTCGGTGACGGGCGCGCCGGCACCGACCTCAAGGCCGAGCGGGCCGTCCTCGAGCGCTTCGACCTCACCCGGCGCAAGCTCGACGTGATCGCCGACCCGGTCTCGGGGTTCGCGGTGAGCGGCGACGGCACGCGGCTCGTCGTGCGCGACCACGAGACCGTGCGCGTGCTGCGGACCGACCGTTCGGGGGCGGGCACGCCGTCCGAGGGTGACGCCGACGAGTACGACATCGACACCCGGCGGATCGTGGTGACGGTGGACCCGGCGGCGGAGTGGCGCCAGATGTTCGACGAGGCGTCGCGGCTGATGCGCGACCACTTCTGGGTCGAGGACATGGCCGGCGTCGACTGGGCCGCCGAGACGTCCCGCTACCGCCCGCTCGTCGACGCCGTCGGCAGCCACGACGATCTGGTGGACCTGTTGTGGGAACTGCAGGGGGAACTGGGCACCTCCCACGCGTACGTCACCGGGCGCGGCGCGGGGGACCACGGCGGCCGGCCCGGGCTGCTGGGCGCCGACCTGGAGCCCGCCGACGACGGCTGGCGGGTGGTGCGCGTGCTGCCGCCCGAGACGTCCGCGCCCGCCGCGCGCAGCCCGCTGTCGAGCCCCGGTGTCGACGTCCGTGCGGGCGACGTGATCCTCGCGGTGGGTGGGCAGCCGGTGGACCCGGCGCTCGGCCCGGCCCCGCTGCTCGTCTCCCGCGCCGGCGACCTGGTGGAGCTGACCGTGCGCAGCGCCCGGGACGGGGAGCTGCGCCGGGTGGTCGTCCGTCCGCTCGGGTCGGAAGCGGCCCTGCGTTACCAGGACTGGGTGGCGGGGCGGCGCGCGTTCGTCGGGGAGCGGTCCGGCGGACGGCTGGGGTACCTGCACGTGCCCGACATGCAGGCGCCCGGCTGGGCGCAACTGCACCGGGACCTCAGCCGGGAGACCGCGCGCGAGGGGCTGATCCTCGACGTCCGCGGCAACGGTGGCGGCCACACGTCACAACTGGTGGTGGAGAAGCTCGCGCGCAAGGTGATCGGCTGGGACGTGGTGCGGCACAAGCAGCCCGTCACCTATCCCGAGGATGCGCCGCGCGGCCCGATCGTGGCGCTCGCCGACGAGTTCTCGGGCTCCGACGGCGACATCGTCACCGCGGCCATCAAACGCCTCGGCCTGGCGCCGGTGGTCGGCACGCGCACGTGGGGCGGGGTGATCGGCATCGACAGCCGCTACGGGCTGGTCGACGGCACCCGCGTCACGCAGCCGCGCTATGCGTTCTGGTTCGACGACGTGGCCTGGGGCGTGGAGAACCACGGCGTCGACCCCGACGTGGAGGTGGTGATCACTCCGCAGGACTGGGTGGCCGGCCGCGATCCCCAGCTCGAACGCGCGGTGGACATGGCACTGGAGGCCCTCACGATCCGCCCAGCGGCAACCCCGCCCGATCCGAGTACCCGCCCCAGCCGAGCCCGCCCCACCCTCCCGCCCCGCCCCTGACCCCCAACCCCCCAAGCCCGCGAGTCGGTACAACCCCGTGCGCGAGTCGGTACAACCCGGTGCGCGAGTCGGTACAACCCGGTGCGCGAGTCGGCCCAACTCGGCTGGGCCGGAAAGCGTCCTCTCGCGTACCTGTCCGTACCGACTCGCGCGCAGGAACGTTCCGACTCGCGCGCAGGAACGTGCCGACTCGCGGGGGGAGGGGGGTCGGGGTCAGGCGTCGACTCGCGGGGGCTGTGCGGCCTGCTGGCGGGCCATCACCTTGTAGGCCACCAGGCCCAGGCCGACGACCACCACCACCGACAGCAGCGCCGAGTACTGCAGCACCCAGCCCTGGCCGGTCGGGTCGTACACGGATGCGCGTGGCCAGCCGACGTTGATCAGCAGGAACAGCCCGAACACCACCGCCACGATGTTCACGGGCAGGCCCCAGCGACCGAGCGTGAAGTACGCGGGGTCGGGGATGTGGGCCGGGTTGCGCTTGAGGCGCTGGTAGAGCAGCGGGACCGTCACGAACAGGTAGGCCAGGTAGACGATCACGACGGACACGCTCGTGACGGTCGCGAACACGCTCGTCTGGCCCAGGTTGATCAGCAGCACGCCGATCGACAGCACGCCGACGACGATGCCGGGCAGGATCGGCGTCTGCGTCCGGGGCGAGACCTTGGCCAGCGCCGAGGCGAACGGCAGCCGGCCGTCGCGGGCCATCGAGAACATCACGCGGGTGGCCGACGCCGAGATCGCCAGCGCCGCGGAGAAGATCGAGATCGCGACGATCGCGAGCACGATCCGGCCGACGACGTCGCCGAGCTGCGCCGTCAGCACGTACGCGATGCCCTGCGTCGACAGCTCGGGTGCCGTGATGTCCGGCGCCGCCATGAGCGTCGCGATGATCAGCAGCCCGCCGCCGACCGCTGAGATGACCATGCAGCGGGTGATCGCCCGGGGCGCGGTGCGCCGGGGGTCGGTGGTCTCCTCCGAGAGCTCCGCGGCGCTGTCGAACCCGTACATCACGTACGCCGCCATCAGCATCGACGCGAGGAACGGCCAGACGTACGGCCCGCCCGCCTCCACGCCGTTGGTCTCGAAGACCACGCCGGGCCCGCGCTGGGCGTGCACCAGCAGCAGGACGATCACGAGCACCACCCCGGCGATCTCGACGCTGACACCGATCCGCGTGATCATCGCCATCTTCGTGACGCCGAACGACGCGATGGCGATACACAGCGCGATGCAGATCGAGCCGAGGACGATCGCGTTGAGCGCGCCGTCCGGGGACGTCGGCGAGGTGTCGCCGCCCACGATCTGGAAGCCGCTCCACACCTCCGGCAGCACGGCCTGCAACGCGATCGCGATGGCCGCGACGCTGATGATGTAGCCGATCTGCATCAGCCAGCCGGCCATCCAGCCGATCGGGTCGGACGAGACGCGCCGCGACCACTGGTAGATCGCCCCCGCGATCGGGTAGCGCGCCGAGAGCTCCGCGAAGCACAGGCACACCGCGAACTGCCCGATGAACACGATCGGCCACGTCCAGAAGTACGCGGGCCCGCCGAAACCGAAGCCGATGATGAACAGCTGGAACACCGTCGTCAGGATCGAGACGAACGAGAACCCGGACGCGAACGAGGAGAACGGGCCGAGCCCGCGATGGAGCTCCTGCTTGTAGCCGAGTGATTCGAGGTCGCCGGTGTCGGCCGGCGGGACGGTGGTGGTCACGGCATGTCCTTCCGCTTCGGGAGGTGACCCGACCGCACCAGGCAGCCGAGGGTGTCGCAGATGACGCGCGTGCTGATCAGCGCTGTGATCTCGGCGTTGTCGGAGGGCGGGGAGCATTCGACGACCTCCATCCCCGCGAGCGGGGCCGCGTCGGCGATGATCTGGATGAACTTCAGGACCTCCCGGGGCAGGAACCCGCCGGGCTCGGGCCAGCCGGTGCCGGGGACGAAGGCGGCGTCGAGGCAGTCGACGTCGAACGAGAGCCAGACGGCGTCGGCGCCGTCCCACGCCACGTCGAGCGCGCGCTGGGCGGCCTCGGCGATGCCCATCTCGACGCAGTCGGTGACGGTCATGACGGTGGTGCCGCGCTCCCGCC
>JBBQEF010000250.1:0-8656 GCA_038320445.1 Mycobacteriales bacterium | reverse complement strand
TGATCACCGCCGAGACGTGGGGCAGTGCAGCGAGACCGAGGAACGTGGCGCCGCCCTTGAAGTCGACGAGCACGACGTTGAGGTCCTCCGGCGAGTGCGTGGCCGCGAGCCCGAGCACGAGCGTGCGCAGCAGCTCGCTCTTGCCCGATCCCGTGGCGCCGACGCACAGCCCGTGCGGCCCGCTGCCGCCCAGCGCCGACTCCTTGAGGTCGAGGGTGACCGGTCCGCCCCGCTCGTCGACGCCGATCGGGACGCGCAACCGCCGGCTCCCGGACGCCGACCAGCGCGACCGCAGCGCGGCGACGCCGCCCGGGCCGGGCGCCAGCCCGAGCAGCATCGGCAGGCCGGGGGTCGGCCCGGCCGTGCCGTCGCCCGCGGGTTCGGCGCCGGCGGGCCGGTAGCGGGCGAGTCGCCGGGCCAGCGCACCGGCCTCCGCCACCTCCAGGGTGTCCGGGCGGCCGATGCGGACGGCCGGCTCCTCGCCACCGGTGCGGTGCAGCGCGTCGGCGCCGACGCGCAGCCGCACCACCGACGGCGCCGCGCGACGCCCGGACGGAGCCCCGACCCGCAGCACGGTGACCCCCGCGACACCCGCCCACGGCCCCGGCCCTGCCGCCGTCCCGTCGACGACGAGCAGCAGGTGGGGCTCGCCGACACCCGGCCCGGCGGGGCGCCCGCGCAGCTCGGCCAGCCACCAGCGGCGCACGTCGTCGACCTCCGAGGTGATCATCCGCAGCGGGCCTGCCGCGTCCCGCCGGCGGGGGTGGGCCACGTGCGGCAGCCACTTCGCCCACTCCCACTGCGCCGCGAGCCCGGGCGGCGCGACCACCGCGAGCCGGGCATCGGCCGGGCTGTGCCACAGCACGTACTGCGCGACCACGGCCCGGGCCAGCCCACGGACGGCCGCGACATCGGCATCGGCATCGGCACCGGCCGGTTCGAGCCACACGGTGGAGCCCGCACGCAGCGACAGCGCGACGGGCAGCTGCGGCACCGTCGCGTGACCGATCAGGAACCGGCGCAGGGCCAGCGCGGTGATCGGCTCGATGCCCTCGATCGGCCCGGTCTGCGGAGCGACGAGCCGGGTGGCCAGCCGCTGATCGCCGCGGCCCACCCGGACGTGCCCGAAGTCCGGATCGGCCGCCCGGCGCTCCCACAGCCTGCCGTGGGCGAGCACCGCGGGCCACGCGGCGGGATCGGGGTGCACGGCTTCCATCGCGGCCCGCTGCCCGGCCGCGATCTCCCGCACCCGGCGCCGCTGGAGCGACAGGTAGCGGAGGTAATCGCGCCGGTCCTCGTCGATGCCGGCGCCGCGCGAGCCCCCGCTGCGACCTCCGCCGCCGGTGATCACCATGCCCAGCGTCGAGATCGCGAGCATCCCTCCGAACAGCCACGACGTGGGGTTCTGCGGACCCAGCACGGCGACGAAGCCCACAGATCCGAGCAGCATGACCGCGGGCAGCAGCCGGGCCAGGGGGCCCGCCGGCACCACGCGCTCGGGTTCGGGCGGCGGCTCCAGCACGAGCTCACCTCCGGGCATCGGCGGCACCACCCGCGGCGACCGCGCCACCTCGACCGTGGTCATGTCATGCCCTCCCGTTGCCTCTCGGGTTCTCCGAAACGGCCCCACCGGGCCCACCCGCGTTGCGATGCTAGGCAGCGCCCCCGTCGGTTCGTGGCCGTTCCGCGGAACTCACGGGCAGTTGTCCACAGGAGGAGCGATGGTCCCTGAGCGCCCGTACAGCCGGCTCACCGTGCTGGCTCCCCGCCACGCGGTCGATGTCGCACTGCCCGCCGACATCCCGGTCGCCGACCTCGTGCCGATGGTGCTGGAGCTGGTCGGCGAACCCGATCCGCACAGCGCGTGGCGCCCCGAGCCGTGGCGGCTGACCGGGGCGGCGGGCGGCCCGCTGCCCGCGGGCGCCACGCTGGCCGAGCTGGGCGTGCTCGACGGGGAGCTGCTGCGCATCGGCCGCGCGGCCCCGCCGCCTGCCGCACCCGTCTTCGACGATCCCGTCGACGCGGTGGCCGCGACCGCGGGCGCGGCACGCGCAGGCGACCGGCGGTTCGGCTGCGCCGCCGTGCTGCTGGTCGTCCTGGCCGCGGCCGGCCTGCTGGCGACGGCTGGCCCCGGCTCGGTTCCGGCGGCGCTGGTGGCCGGGTTCGCGACGATCGCGGCTCTCGCCTGCGCGTCGTCCGCGGCGCACGACCCGGCGAGCGGCACGGCCCGCACCGCCGCGTCGGGCGCCGTCGCGCTCGCCGCCGCCACCGGCTGGACGGTGGTGCCCGGCCCGCCCGCCGTCGGGCCCGCGCTGGCGGCCGTGGCCGCCGCCGGCGCGGTGGCCGCCGTGGCGCAGGTGCTGTTGCGGGTGGTCGAGCCCGCGCTGGTGGCCGGTGTCGTCCTCGCGGTGCTCGCGGCCGCGGCGCTGGTCGGGGTCCGGTGCGGCCTGGCGGTCTCCGCGGCGGCCGCGGCCGCCGCCGCTGCCGCGGTGGTGGCCGGGCCACTGCTCCCCCGTTTCGCGATCCGCCTGGCGGGGCTGCCGCGGCCGGTCGTACCGGCCGACGGGTCCGAGCTCGCGCACGCCGACGCCGGCGCGATCCAGCCCGACGAGCTGGGCGAGCGTGCCGATCTGGCGCGCGGCTACCTCGCGGGATCGGCCGCCGCATGCGCGGTGACGGCGGCCGCCGGCGCAGTGCTCGCGGCCACGGCGGGCGGCTGGGCAGGCCCGGCTTTCGCCGGGGTCACGGTCGTCGTGCTGGGGCTGCGGTCGCGCGGGTACGCCGACGTCGTCCCGGCCCGCACGGCGATGTCCGCGGCGATCGCGGCCGGGGTGGCGCTCGCGGCGCTGGTGGCGCGGGTCGACGCCGCAGCAGGTGTGGCAGCCGCCGCAGGGTTGCTCGCGGCCGCGGGCGCAGGGGTGCTCGTGCTGGGGCGGGCGGTTCCTCTCGGCTCGCCGGTGTCACGCCGCGCCGTGGACCTGCTCGAAGGGCTGCTGGTGGCCGCGTCCGTGCCGCTGGCGCTGGCCGCCATGGATCTCTACCGCGTCGTCCGCGGGCTCTGAGGTCCGAGGCCGCCGACGGCTGCGTGGACGACGGGACCGGATCGACCGCCGCAGGCAGCCGGCAGAACCGTCACGCACGCGACACACCAGGCCGTTCACGGTTGCGAACGGCCGGAACCAGCACCCAACCGGTTTGTCGCGACGGCAGCCCGGTCGGCGCAGCCCGCCAGCCCGGTCGGCGCAGCCCGCCAGCCCGGCAACCCGGTCGGCGACGCCCGCCAGCCCGGCAACCCGGTCGGCCAGCCCGCCAGCCCGCCAGCCCCGTCAGCCCTTGCCACCCACCATCGGCATCGGCCCATCGCCCGGTGGCCGACCGGGCCATCGCCCGGTCTGCGCCCGGCCTGCGCGCCTCCGCCGCCGGACACCCCACACCGGCGGGGCATGATCGTCGGATCGGTGCACTCCCGGCCACATCTTCCCGCCCACGCACCGATCCGACGATCATCGCCCGGCCGTGGTCACTGCTGCGGGCCACTCACCGCATCCGCAGGCCTCACCCGGACGGAAGCACGTCCACCACCTGCCCCGCCCGCGCCAGGTCCAGCGTCGGGCCGGCCGGCAGCAGCCGTAGGGCCGCCGCCGGGGCCGGGGTCGCGGCGGTGACACCGAGCGCGGCCGCGGTGGCGTCGTCGGCCACGCCGTAGCCCACCCCGCTGCCCGACACGAGCCACAGCGCGCCGGACCCCGGCGACCGGCCGGGACCGGTGGCTCGGACGGCCCCACCGGCGCCGAGTGCCACGGCGTCGACCCGTTTCCCGCCGCCATCGGCCTGCGCGAGCGCGACGGGTGTGGCGCCGGCCGGCATCGGCAGCACCGGCCCCGTCCAGACCCCCGGGCGCCCGCCCTCGCTCCACGTCCAGCAGAGCACCGGCGCGTCGGCGGGCTCGGCCAGCCGCGGAGTTCCCGTGGGCCAGCCCTCGACCGCCAGCTCGGTGACGAACCGCGCGGACCCCAGCACCTCGGCGTCGACGGGCCGGGCCGCCCGGGCCCCCGCCGCGACGCGCAGCAGATCGGCCACGACCGCGGGCACCTCCTGCAACCCGTCGCGCAGCACCACGAAGTACCGCGGCGCTCCGGCCACCGGCCGGTCGACGAACACGTCGCCGATCCGACCCGGCAGCCCGGCCGGGGCGGCATCACCGCGGCCCGGGACCTCAGGGGTGGCGAGCGCGGGCCCCTCGGGAACGAGCGAGATCACGGCGGCCGTCGCGGCGCGCGGGAGCTGGTCGGTGAGCCGGAACGCCGCGCGCAACCGACCGTCGCCGGCGTCGACGCGGTGCCGCACACCGGCGGTGACCAGCCACGTCGCGTCATCGGGACCGGCGATCAGAACGCTGTCGGCCGGTGCCGGCGCGGCCGGCGTCACGGCGCCGTCGATCAGGGTGGTGTCGAGCAGCCGGCCGTCCTCGGACACACGGTCGCACACCGCCCACGCGCCGGGCGCCGCGGCGCCGGTGCGCACCCCGACCGCACCCGGGACGGCGGCCGTGGGCGTGCGGGCTGCCGTGTCGAGCGTGGCGTCGGGCACCACGACCGGCACCGCCACCCCCGGAGCCCCGGAGCCCAGTGCCGCCAGCACGAGCCGCGCGGCGGGCAGGTTCGCCACCGGGACCAGCCGATCGGGGTCGTGCGCCACCGCGTACATCGCGCCCGACGCGGCCCCGACGACGACGGCCTGGGCCCGCCAGTCCGGGCTCGGCACGACCATCGCGTACACGGCGACGCCGCACGCCCCGAGCATCCCCAGCAGAATCCCCGCGAACGACGCGCGACGCTGCGAGCGGAGCTGCTCGTGCACCGGAACCGGATCGCCCCTGACGAGCGCGGCCTCCATCCGGCGCAGCCCGAAGCGGTACGCATCGGCCTGGTCGCGGGTGGCCGGGGCCCGGGTCGCGCTGGACACGGATCGACGCTAGCCCGATGCCCCCCGCGCCCGTGGCGTTACCGGAGAAGTCAGCCCACCGAGATCGCGTCGAGCCGCTCCTTGAGGAACGGCGCGGACACGACGGGTGGGAGGTCGGCGCGGCGCCCGATCGGTGGCGCGAGCGGCGTGACGAGCGCGTCGTGGTCGAGCTCGAAGAAGAACACCAGCGACACGAGCTCCTCGTGCGGCGAGCCGGGCTGCGGGGGCAGCACGCGGTGGCGTCCCGACCGCCAGCGCGACCCCGTCCAGTACGCGAGCAGGTCCCCGATGTTGACCGTCAGCGCGGCCGGGTCGTACGGCGCGTCGGCCCAGCCCGTTCCGTCGGTGTCGACCTGCAGACCACCCGCTCCCGGCTCCCGGTCGAGCACCGTGACCGTCCCGAAGTCGGTGTGCGGCCCGATCCGGAACTGGCCCGGCACGGGCGGCCCGACCTCGGTCAGCGGCGGGTAGCGGTTGATGTTGAACGTCCAGGTCGGGTTCCCGGCCAGCGAGGTCAACGTGTCGAGCGGCAGGTCGAGCGCCCCCGCACACAGCTCCAGCAGATCGCGCGACACCGCCGTCATGGCCGAGACGTACCGCGACGCCACGGCGTGGAGCTCGGGCACCTCCGCGGGCCAGACGTTGGACGGGAACCACACCCCGTCGACGGCCGGGTCACCGGTCGGGGTGTCCGGCCCGATCGCGAAGGACTCCTTGAGGTCGGGCGGGTTGTCGCCACCCTCCACGTTCCCGTTCGCCTCGACGCCCGGCGCCAGCCAGCCCCGCCCCCCGATCCGCACGGCGTAGCGCGCCTTGACCTCGGCCGGCAGCGCGAAGAACCGGCGCGCGGCCGAGCGCACCCCGGCGCGCAGCGCGTCGTCCACGCCGTGCCCGGTAACCAGCAGGAACCCGGCCTTCTGCAGGGCCTCGTCGACGGCCGGGGCGATCGCGGGAGCCCCGGCCCGCCAGGCCCCGAGATCGACGGTGGGAATCGCGCCGGGGGTCACGACGGCTCCCCGATGTCCTCGTTCCACAGCTCCGGACGGGCCGCGACGAACTCCGCCATGAGCCCGGCGCAGCGGTCGTCGTCGAGCACCGTGACCGCGACGCCGTGGCCGGCCAGCCAGTCGTGCCCGCCGTGGAACGTGCGGGCCTCGCCGACCAGCACCGCGCCGATGCCGAACTGGCGGACCAGCCCCGAGCAGTACCAGCACGGCGACAGCGTCGTCACCATGATCGTCTTTCGGTAGTCGCGCTGGCGGCCGGCGTCGCGGAACGCGGCGGTCTCGGCGTGCATCGACGGGTCGCCGTCCTGCACGCGCCGGTTGTGCCCGCGGCCGAGCAGCGTGCCGTCGGCGGCGAAGAGGGCGGCGCCGATGGGGATGCCGCCCTCGGCGAGCCCGGCGCGGGCCTCGTCGAGCGCGACGTCGAGCATCGCGACGGGATCGGTGGTCACACGCACACCTTCCCCCGCGGGGCCGCGACCGGACAACACCGACCCACGCGGCCGATCACGGGCCGATGGCGGCTCCGGTCAGCGGCGGCACCGGTCAAACGGGCCGACGACCCTCCGGCCGTGATCGGCGCCCGGGACGCCCCGGAGCTCAGGGGACGGTCCGCACGGTGCGGGTCAACGCTGCCCTCGCCTCGAGGTCGACGTCCGAGGGGTAGTCGACGCCGACCAGAGCCAGGCCGTGGGCCGGGGCCACCGGCACCTCGTTCGCCCGCTCACCGCGGCTGAGCAGGGCGACCGGCCAGCCGACGGCCCGACGCGCCCGGCCGACGTCGAGCAGCGCCCCGACGAGGCTGCGCACCATCGAGTGGCAGAACGCATCGGCCGACACCTCGGCGGTGACGACGCCGGACCCGTCGATGCTCCAGACCAGCCGCTGCAGCTCCCGCACCGTGGTGGCGCCGTCGCGGCGCCGGCAGTACGCGGCGAAGTCGTGCTCACCGAGCAGCCCGGCCGATGCGGCGTTCACGGCGTCGATGTCGAAGGGGAACGACCACGACAGGGTGTCGCGGGCCCGCAGCGGCTCGGTGCCGTACGGCGCGGTGGCCACCCGGTAGCGGTAGTGGCGGCGCAGGGCGGAGAAGCGCGCGTCGAACGCGTCCGGCACGGCCGTGACGGCCCGCACCCGGACGTCGGGCGGCAGCAACCGGGACAGCCTGCGCACCAGCCACGTGGTGTCGAGCCCGCGGTCCAGGTCGGCGTGCGCAACCTGCGCGAGAGCGTGCACCCCCGCGTCGGTACGCCCGGCCACGGTCAGCAGGACGGGCCGGCGCAGGAGGGTCGTCAGCGCGTCCGTGAGCACGCCGGAGACGGTCCGCAGTCCGGGCTGGACCGCCCAGCCCGAGAAGTCGGTGCCGTCGTAGCCGAGATCCAGCCGGAACCTCCGCGAGCCGGGGTCTCCGTGCGCGCGAGCCGTGGTCTCCGTGCCCACGACGGCACCGAGCCCGCCGTCCTGGGGGACGGCGGGCTCGGTGGGGTGGTGCGGGTGGATCAGGACTCGTCCTTCTGCTGTGAAGCAGGAAGCGCGAACCCGGCGCCCTCGGCGGCCTCGGCCGTCGCGAACCAGGCCTCGGCCACGGTGCGGTCGTAGAACGCCGAACCGGGGACGTGGTAGAGCATCGAGTCGGCGTTGCCCTTGATCTCGAAGCCCTCCGGCGCCTCGTTCGCGTCCTCCAGCGGGGCGTGGCTGCCCTCGCCGTACGGCGCGTCGGAGGCGGCCTCGGCCGCACCGCCGGCGGCGTCGGACGCCGCCTCCGCCGCGTCGAGGGTCTTCTCGGCGGCCTCGCTGCCGGGAGCCGCCTCATCGGCGGCGACGGCGGCGTCGAGAGCCTTGTCGGCGGCCTCGTCAGCGGCATCGGCCGCCTGCTCCGCGGGAGCCGGCGCGGTGGCCGTCTGCGCCGCCGCCTTCTGGGACGCATCCGCCCGGCGAGCCCGGTTGGCCTCGTCGGTGACGGTCTTCTGCGACACCAGCTCGATCACGGCCATGGGGGCGTTGTCGCCCTTGCGCGGCAGCGTCTTGGTGATGCGCGTGTAGCCACCCTGACGGTCGGCGAAGAACGGGCCGATGTCGTGGACGAGGGCGTGGATGACGTCCTTGTCGCGGATGACCTTGGCGATCTCGCGGATGTTGTGCAGGTCGCCGCGCTTCGCCTTGGTGATCAGCTTCTCGGCGTAGGGCCGCAGCCTGCGGGCCTTGGCCTCCGTCGTGGTGATCTTGCGGTGCTCGAACAGCTGCGTCGCCAGGTTGGCCAGGATCAGCCGCTGGTGCGCGGGCGATCCGCCGAGGCGGGGCCCCTTGGTGGGCTGAGGCATGGCTACAGCTGCTCCGTTTCTGCGTAGTCCTGGCCGTCGTCGCCGAACGGCTGGTCGGGGTCGTACCCCTCGGAGCCGTACTCGGCGGCCGCGGCCGACGGGTCGAATCCGGGCGGGCTGTCCTTGAGCGCGAGCCCGAGGCCGACGAGCTTCATCTTGACCTCGTCGATCGACTTCGCACCGAAGTTGCGGATGTCGAGCAGATCGGCCTCGCTGCGGCCCACGAGCTCACCCACGGTGTGGATGCCCTCGCGCTTGAGGCAGTTGTAGGAGCGGACCGTGAGGTCGAGCTCCTCGATCGGCATCGCGAAGGCCGCGATGGTGTCGGCCTCCTGCGGCGACGGGCCGATCTCGATGCCCTCGGCG
>JBBQEF010000249.1:0-8658 GCA_038320445.1 Mycobacteriales bacterium | reverse complement strand
ATCGCCTCCACCGTCTGCGGCATGACGCCGTCGTCGGCGGCGACCACGATCACCGCGATGTCCGTGGACTTCGCGCCACGGGCACGCATGGCGGTGAACGCCTCGTGGCCCGGGGTGTCGATGAAGGTGATCGGGCGCTCGATGCCCTCCAGCTCGGTGACGACCTGGTAGGCGCCGATGTGCTGCGTGATGCCGCCTGCCTCGCCCTCGCGGACGTTGGCCTTGCGGATCGTGTCGAGCAGGCGCGTCTTTCCGTGGTCGACGTGACCCATGATCGTGACGACCGGCGGCCGGAACTCGAGGTCGTCGTCGTCGCCCGCGTTCTCACCGTAGGAGATCGAGAAGCTGTCGAGCAGCTCGCGGTCCTCCTCCTCCGGGCTGACGACCTGCACCACGTAGTTCATCTCGGAGCCGAGCAGCTCCAGGATCTCGTCGGAGACCGACTGCGTGGAGGTGACCATCTCGTTGAGGTGGAACAACACCTGCACGAGCGACGCCGGGTTGGCGCCGATCTTGTCGGCGAAGTCCGTCAGCGAGGCGCCACGGGCGAGCTTGACGATCTCGCCGCGACCCTTCGGCAGGCGGACGCCGCCGACCGAGGGGGCCTGCATCGAGTCGAACTCCTGGCGCTTCTGCCGCTTCGACTTGCGGCCCTTGCGGGCCGGACCGCCGGGACGGCCGAACGCGCCCGCGGCACCGCCACGGCCACGCCCACCGGCGCCACCGGGACGGCCACCGCCGCCACCGGGACCGCCGCGGAAGCCGCCACCTGCGGGAGCACCGCCACCACCGGGACCGCCGCCACCGGGACGGAAACCGCCACCGCCGCCACCGCCGCCGGGACGACCGCCGGGACCACCCGGACGCCCACCCGGACCACCGGGACCACCGGGACGCGCGCCAGGGCCACCGGGACCGCCACGGCCACCGGGACCGGGACGCCCCGCAGCCGGACGCGCCGGCATCATGCCGGGGTTCGGGCGCGGCGGCATGTTGCCGGGCGACGGGGGACGCGGGCCACCCTGGCCCGGACCACCCGGGCGGGGACCGCCGGGACGCGGACCGCCGGGACGGGGACCGCCCTGGCTCGGAGCGCCCTGGCTCGGAGCCGCGGGTGCCTGTCCGGCCTGCGCGGCGGCGGCGCCGCCCTGCGCGGGCGGACCGGGGGGGCGCGGAGCGACCGGACGGGGCGGGGCGCCGGAACCGACGCCGAACGGGTTGTTGCCCACCCGCGGAGCACGCGGGCCGGGCCGGGGACCGGACGGCTTCGGCGGCACGACCGTGCTGCCCGCGTCCTGCTGCGGGCGCGCCGGTGCATCCGGACGGACCGGAGCGGCCGGGGCCTGCGCGGCCACCGGCTCCGGGACGGCGGGGGCGACGGGGCCCGGACGCGGACCGGGACGCGGACCGGATCCCGCGGGACGCGGGGCATCGGTGCGGGCCTGGTCCGGCGCGGACGCCGCAGGCCGGGCAGGCTGCGCCGGGGCCACGGGGGCCTGCGGCTGTGCCGAGGCCGGCTGCGCGGCCGGCGGACGCGGACCCGGACGCGGGCCGGGAACGGCGGAGGATCCGGGCGTACCGCTCGGACGGGGGCCACCGCGGGGCTTGGCGGCGCCGTTGCCGGCACCCCCGGACACGGACTCCCGCAGCTTGCGGGCAACCGGGGCCTCGACGGTGGAAGAGGGGGACTTCACGTACTCCCCGAGATCCTGCAACTTGCTCAGGACCTGCTTGCTACTGATGCCGAGCTCTTTGGCGAGCTCGTGCACGCGGGCCTTGCCTGCCACTGCACTCCTTGTTTCTCGGAGGCCGGCGGCTGGTCCCGCTCGACCTCGAACCTAGTGTCGAAGCACGTTCATGGTGCGATCTTCACGACTGGCTCATGACGGGTCGACCTTGCTTCCTCGTGTGACGGACCCGGGTGTGTCCCGGACCCCGCTGACGGCGGTCAGGTGCGTCCGCACCGCGGTGACGTCCAGCGGCCCCGGGACACGAAGCGCCCGCGGGAACGCCGAGCGACGCTCGGCACGGTCCAGGCACTCCGGGACGGGATGCAACCACGCACCTCGCCCGGGGAGCCGCCGGCGCGGATCCGGGGTGACCACCCCATCCTCCGCGACGACACGCAACAGACCGTCAGCCGGTGACCTCGTTCGGCAGCCGACACACGTCCTGATCGGTACGGGACGTGCGGGAACCGAGCCGTGGTCGTTGGCCGGGACCGAGTGTAGCGCAGCGCCGCCGGAGTCTTCGCCCGCATCTGCGGAAGCCGCACCGGACGCGACGCCTGCGCCCGGTGCGGCCGAGCCGGAAACCCCGGTCGCGTCGGGGATGCAGCGCTTCAGCCGACCGACTCCGACTCCGGTGCGTCGACGGCGCCCCGGGGGTCGGCGTCGCTGCGGATGTCGATGCGCCAGCCGGTGAGCCGGGCCGCCAGCCGGGCGTTCTGGCCCTCCTTGCCGATGGCGAGGGAGAGCTGGAAGTCCGGCACGACGACGCGCGCGGTGCGGGTCTTGGCGTCGAGCACCGTGACCGACACCACCTTCGACGGGGACAGTGCGTTGCCCACGAAGGTGGCGGGGTCCCCGTCCCAGTCGATGATGTCGATCTTCTCCCCCGCGAGCTCGCTCATGACCCCGCGCACGCGTGCACCCATCGGGCCGATGCACGCACCCTTCGGGTTGACGCCGGGAACGGTGGACCGGACCGCGATCTTCGAGCGGTGGCCTGCCTCGCGGGCCACGGCGGTGATCTCGACGGACCCGTCGACGAGCTCCGGCACCTCCAGCGCGAACAGCTTGCGCACGAGGTTGGGATGGGTACGGCTCAGGGTGATCTGCGTCCCGCGCACTCCGCGTGTGACGCCGACCACGTAGCAGCGCAACCGCTCGCCGTGCGCGTAGGTCTCACCGGGAACCTGCTCGGCCTGCGGCAGCACACCTTCGGTCTGCGGCGACAGCTGCACGATCACGACGCCGCGGGCGTTGGCCCGCGCGTCCCGCTGGACGACCCCGGCGACGATCTCGCCCTCCTTGGCGGCGAACTCGCCGAAGGTGCGCTCGTGCTCGGCGTCGCGCAGCCGCTGCACGATCACCTGCCGGGCCGTGGTGGCCGCGATCCGGCCGAAGCCCTCGGGGGTGTCGTCCCACTCCTTCGCCAGGCTGCCGTCCTCGCCCATCTCCTGGGCCATGACCCGAACGGCACCGCTCTTGCGGTCGATGTCGACGCGCGCAGCGGCCTGGTGACCTTCGGTGTGCCGGTAGGCGGTGAGCAGGGCCGTCTCGATGGCTTCGATGACCGTCTCGAACGGGATGTCCTTGTCGCGCTCGATGGCGCGCAGCGCCGCGATGTCGACGTTCATGATGCCGGTCCCTCCTGCAGGGCGTCGATCTCGGATGCCGGCGGCTTGTTGAACTCCACCTCGACGGCGGCGTGGGCGATGTCGGCGTACCGCACCGTGCGCAGGACCCCGCCGACGAGGAGCTGCACCGACTCCTCGCCCGCGGTGCCGACGCGGCCGGCGAACGGGGCGCCGTCCTGCGGGCGCACCGCGACGAGGCGCAGGCGGGCGCGCCGCCAGTGCCGGGGAGCGGTCAGCGGTCGCTCGACGCCGGGCGAGGTGACCTCCAGGGTGTAGGAGCCACCGATCAGGTGCTCGTGCTGGTCGAGCTCCTCGGCCGCCGCGCGCGAGACCGTCGCGATGTCGTCCAGCCCCACACCGGAGTCCGAGTCCACCACGAGCTTGATCGTGTGGCGGCGGCCGACGACGCGGACGTCGAGCTCGTCGAGCTCGAACCCGGCGGCGGCGACGATCGGTTCCAGCAGCCCGAGCAGGGGCCCGTCGGGCGCTCGCCCGGCGGGTTTCTGCACGGGGCGGGGAAAGGGCATCGCTGGCTCCTGATCGTCGATCGGCCCGGCGAGGTTCTCTGCGTCGCGACCGGGCGGGCTGGGTCCGTCAGGGTATCGCGCCCGGCCGGTGGCGCCGACCATGTGCGGCCCCCGGCCGGCCGCAGGCGGCCTGGCAGGATAGGTGCCCGGTGAGTCAGGGGGGTCGGATGGTCGGGAGGGACGCGGGCACGCTGTCGCGCCGCCGCCTGATCGCCGGCCTGCTGCTCGTGCCGCCGGTGGTGGCCGGGTGCTCGCTCGGCTCGTCGGCGAGCGAGGCCGCACCCGATCCGCTGATCGCGCTGGCCGCCGCCGCCCGTGCCGACGCCGCGCTGGCCGCGGCCGCGGCGGCCGCCGACCCGAAGCTGGCGCCACGGGTGGCTCCGCTGCGCACCGCACGCGCCGACCACGCCGCGGCGCTGGATGCCGAGGTCGCCCGGCTCGCCCCCAGCCGTACCGCCGCGGCCACCCCGGCCCCCGCGGTCCCGACCGGCGCGGCGACGCTCGCCGCGCTGCGCGACGCCGTCCGGGCCTCGGGCCAGTCCGCCGCCGCGGCCGCGCTGACCCTGCCGGCCGCCCGCGTCGGGCTGGTCGCCTCGGTGGCCGCCTGTTGCGCGACCTACGCGGCGGTGCTGGCGTGACCGCCGACGTCCTTCCTCCCGCGGAGGCGTCGTTGTGACGCCCGCGGTCGACCCGGCCACCACCGACGCCCTCCAGGCCGCTCTCGGCGCCGAGCACGCCGCCCTGTGGGTGTACTCGCTGATCGTGGCGTTCCTGCCGGCGGGCCAGCAGAAGCAGGCACGCGCCGACGACGAGGCCCATCGCGAGGTGCGCAGCCAGATCCAGCAGACGCTCACGCAGATCGGCACCCGGCCGATCTCGGCGCAGCCCGCCTACTCCGTCCCGAAGCCGGTCACCGACGGCCCGTCGGCCGCTGCGCTCGCGGTGGTGGCGGAGACCGACGTGCTCGCGGCGTGGCGGTCGGTGGCGGAGCGCACCAGCGACCAGGCCCTGCGGCGAGCCGCGATCGGCGCCCTGACGGCCGGCACGCTGCGCTGCGCGCGCTGGCGCGCGATCCTGAACAGCACACCCGCGGTCCCCACCTTCCCCGGCCGCCCCTGACCGCCGCTCCCCCGACGGTGGTCAGGTGAGGGCCGCGGCGGCCAGCTCGACGTCGGACTCGGTGTTGTAGAGGTGGAAGGCCAGGCGGGCCGCGCCGGCCCGGACGCTCGCCACCACACCGGCCGCTGCGAGAAGCTCCGCGGCGCCCGGCCGCGTCACCGCGACGATCGCCGAGCCGGCGGGCTCCATGCCCAGCCGCGAACGGAACGCGTCGGCGAGTCCGGCGCAGTGGGCGTGGACGGCGGCCCGGTCGAGGCCCGCGAGCCAGGGCAGGGCCACCGCCGCACCGACGTGGCAGTACCAGGCGGGCGAGGTGTCGTAGGCGCGTGCATCGGGCGCGAGGCGCAGCGGCAGGCCGTAACCGCTGCTGCCCCACGGGTCGTCGCCGGCGAACCAGCCGGCCTGCGTGGCCACCAGCGGGAAGTCCGCGCGCACCGCCATCCACGCCGCACCGCGCGGGCTCATCAGCCACTTGTAGCCGCCGCACACCACGACGTCGGCCCAGCCGAGGTCGGCGTCGAGCCATCCGGAGGCCTGGGTGGCGTCGAGCACCACCCGGGTGCCGGCGGCGCGAGCGGCACGCAGGCCGTCGAGGTCGACGATCCGGCCGTCCGCCGACTGCACGACGCTGACGGCCACCACGTCGTGGTCACCCGCGCGGGCCGGCACGTCCCCGAGATCCGCCTCCTCCACCGTCACGCCCGGCGCGGCGGCGAACGGCCAGCTGACGCTGGTGAAGTCGCCACGGGCCACCAGGACCCTCGACCCGGCCGGGAGGCTCGCCGCCACGATCTCGAGCAGCCCGGACACCGTCGACCCGATCGCCACCCGGTCGGCCGGGAACCCGACGAGGCTGCCGTACGCGGCGCGGGCGACCGACACGTCGGCGTCGAAGTCCGGCGGCCGTGCGGCGGCGCGCCGCCAGTCCTGCACCGCGGCCGCGACCGCGTCGGCCGCCGGCCGCGGCGGCACGCCGATACCCGCCGTGTTGAGGTAGCCGTCGGGGATGTCGAACGGGGCACCGAACGCGATACGCACGCCTGCGACCCTAGGCGCATGGACAGCGAGCTGATCGAGATCCACACCGGCGGCCGCGAGACCGTCGCCGACCTCACCGCCGAGATCGCCGGGTTCCTGCGCACGGTCGGCGCGCGGGACGGGCTGCTGCACGTGTGGGTGCCGCACGCGACGGCGGGCCTCGCGGTGATCGAGACGGGCGCCGGCAGCGACACCGACCTGCTGGCGGCGCTGCGCGACCTGCTCCCCGCCGACGGCCGCTGGAGCCACCGCCACGGCAGCCCGGGGCATGGTCGCGACCACGTCCTGCCCGCGATCATCGCCCCGTCCCTGTCCGTCCCCGTGCTCGACGGGATTCCGGCGCTGGGCACGTGGCAGTCGGTGTGCCTCATCGACACGAACGGCGACAACCCGGTGCGCACGGTGCGCCTGTCGTTCCTCGCGGGCTGAGGCCGGTGGCGCGTGCTCAGGCGGTGCCCGGCTCGAAGACGAAGCTCCGGCTGCCCATCCGCACCCGGGTGCCCGGCACCAGACGGCTGGTCCGGCCGGGGCTCAGCGCCGTCCAGGCCGGCTCGTCGGGGCCTGCGACGAACGTGCCGTTGCGCGATCCGGAGTCGACCAGTACGACGTCCGAGCCCTTGACGAGGATCTCGGCGTGCACGCGGGAGACCGACCCCGTGTCGTCGTCGACGACCATCGACCGGAACTCCCCCGACCGTGCCCGCGGATCGACCTCGGGCATGCGGCCGACGAGGAACGGGGCGTCGACCGTGAACGTGGCCCCGTCGTCGAACACGATGCGGCCCAGCGGCAACCGCGACCCGTCGATCGGGGTCGCGCCGGGTTCCCGGAAGCGCTGGTCGGGGATCCTGCGCGGGAGCGCCGCGGTGGCGGGAGCGGCCTCGACGGGCGTCGCCGGGTCGCTCTCCGCGAACACGGTGCGGCGCAGGGACACCACCGTGGACGCAGCGGCGACGGGGCGGGCGGGTGCCGGCTCGGCCGTGGCCGAGGGCGTCACCCCCGGGTCGGCGCCGGGGAGCGTCGGCGGTCCGGCGGCGCCACGGTCGAGATCCGGACCGCCGTCCGGCGGGTGATCGGTACCGCGCCCCTGACCGTCGCCGTGATCGGCTCCGGCGAGCACCTCCATCTCGAGCGGGCCCAGCTCCAGTATCGCGTGGCGGCCGCCGTGGACCGCCCCGTCCCCGTGAGGTGCGGCCGGCTCGGCGTGCCCGTTGGTGGCCGGGGCGGAGCCACCCACCGGCGGGATCAGCACCACGCGGTCCTTCACCCCGTCTCGGGCGGGCGGGCTCCCGCCCGACGACAACCGGACCGCGGGGATCAGGTCACCGACGGACTCGGGCCGGTCGGTGAACCAGGACTCCTCGCCCGCCCGGCCGTCCTGCTCCGGATCGACCCGCTGCCCGGCATGCGGGTCGTCGAGGTGGCGCTCGGCGAGCCCGCCCGTGCCGGCGAACAGCACCGCACCCGCGCCGGGCACGACGCCGGAGCGCAGGTCGTTCGAGCTGCCGGCGAGGCCCGCGGGCGGCACGGCGCCGGCGAGCGCGAGGACGACCGGTGTGTCGGGCTGCGCGATCAGCCGGTCGGTCCACGTCGCGGCGTCCGAGCCGGAGAGGGTGACCGGGTCACCGGCGATGGAGAGGGTCGCGGCGCCGACCAGGAACACACCGAGCTGATCTCCCGCTGCGGAGACGGTGCCGAACACGAGGTCGTCGTCGGGCGCGTCGGGACCGCCCAGCCAGCGGGCGAGGCGCCGCGCGAGGATCCGCCCGGGGTCGGGGCCCGAGACGCTCGCACACACGTCGAGCAAGCGCGCCAGCGCCTCCTGGTCCGCTCCACGGGCCACGCAGAGCAGCCCTGGGTAGCGGGCGACGACACCGTCGCCGACGATCACCGCAGCTCGTGCCCTGTCCACCGTCACCCGGACCAGCCTCCCTCGACGAGCGTCGATCCGCAGCATTCTGCCGCGACGGTCGCGGAACGTGCAGGCAGGGACGACCGTCACCCGTACGGAGCGACACCGAGCAGTCCCTCAGCTACGGCGGGTGACCTCCACGAGGTGCTCCACGGCCCCGTCGCGGGGGAACTCGACGCGTTCTCCGGTGCGGCGATCCTTGATCTCGACCACGCCGTTCGCGAGCCCGCGACCCGCGACGACGATGGTCGGCACGCCGATCAGCTCGGCGTCGGCGAACTTGACGCCGGGCGAGGCCTTGCGGTCGTCCAGCAGCACGCGCAGCCCCGCGGCCTCCAGCTCGGCAGCCAGCGCGGCACCGCCCGCGGCGATCTCCTCCGTCTTGCCGGCCACCACGACGTGCACGTCGAACGGCGTGACCGCCCGCGGCCAGACGAGGCCCGAGCCGTCGTAGTTCTGCTCGGCGATCGCCGCGACGAGCCGCGAGACGCCGATGCCGTAGGACCCCATCGTGATGCGGACGGGCCTGGAGTCCGGGCCCAGCGCGTCGAGCTGGGCGACGTCGGCGTACTTGCGGCCGAGCTGGAACACGTGCCCGATCTCGATGCCGCGCGACGCGGAGAGCGGACCCGACCCGTCGGGAGCCGGATCGCCGGGGCGCACCTCGGCCGCCTCGATGGTGCCGTCCGGGGTGAAGTCGC
>JBBQEF010000248.1:0-8696 GCA_038320445.1 Mycobacteriales bacterium | reverse complement strand
CGCGGTGGATGCGCGGGTGGTGCTCGTCCTGGCTGCCATCGCCGGGAGCCACACTCTCACCGTCAGCGACTTCCCGGCGGCGCCGCTCGACCCTGCGGATTCCCCACGGCGGCGTATGATGATCACGGAGACGGACGGGGGGGCGGCAAGCGGCGCCCCGCTTCCGTTGCTGCGCAACTGGCTCAACGGCCAGAAGGCGCCATTTGCTCCCACTGAGGTGCGACCGGTCGGGGCCGGTCTCGTCGTCGGGTTTCCCACCCCCTCACCCGGCGGCCTCCTCCCCGAATGATCCGGAGTACGCCGTGATCTCGATCCGACGCGTTCGATCCCTGCTACTGGTCACCTGCCTGGCGCTGCTCGGGGCGGGTGTCCTCGGCAGCGGGGTGGCGCTCGCCGCCCCGGCCACGCCGGCCTACGTGCGGCTCGCGCACCTCTCGCCCGACACCCCGAACGTCGACGTGTACGTCGACTCGCTGTCGGACCGCGCCCGCTCGTTCGTGGTGCCGGGCGTCGGCTACGGGGCCGTCTCGGCCTACCGGCCGTTGCCGGCCGGGGAGTACGTCATCAGCATGCGGGCGGCAGGAGCACCCGCGTCGTCGACGCCGGTGATCTCCACGACGGTCGACGCGCAGGCCGGCGGCGCCTACACGATCGCGGGCGTGGGACCGGCCGCCACGCTCGGTCTCTCGGTCCTGACCGACAGGCTGGCGATCCCGACCGCGGGAAAGGCCAGCGTGCGGGTCATCAACGCCGCGGTCACCGTACCGAGTGCGGACATCGGCCCCGCCGGCAAGCCGGCGTGGGCCCGCGGAGTGAAGTTCGGCTCCCAGACCGACTACGTCGACGTCGGGCTCGGCCAGTGGGTGTGCGAGGTCTCCTCGGACGGCCGCAGCGTCACGCAGCTCGCGCTGGATCTCAAGAGCAACTCGGTCTACACGGTGCTGCTGCTGGACAAGGGCTCCGGCCTGCAGGCACAGCTCTACACCGACAGCACCGGCAGCTCGGTCGTACCGGTCGGCAGCGTCGAGACCGGTTTCGGCGGCACGGCGAGCGATTCCTCCCCCCTGCTCTCCCTGGGCACGGCCGCAGCGGCGGCCATGCTCGTGGCGACGGCCTGCGCTCTGCTGGGCAGGGTGCGAAGCCGCCGTGCGGGACGCTAGGCACACCCAGCGCGACGACGAGACCCAGTTCCGCTGGAGCCACACCCCGCAGGGCAGGCGGAGCTCGGCGGCACCCCAGCTCGCGGCGCTCCTCGCCGTCCTGCTCACCCTCGCGACCGGCCTGGCGGTGGCCGCCACGGCCGCGCCTCAGGTGGTCGCCGGGTCCGCCCCGGTCGCCGTGCTGGCGCTGCCACCGGCGACCTCCGCGGCACCCGCGGCGGCGCCCGCCCCGGCGACCAGTGCGACCCGGCTCCGGATCCCCTCGATCGGCGTGGACGCCGCGTTCGTCCCGATCGACGTCGACGGGGCCGGCGTGCTCGTGCCCCCGTCCACCACGGACGTCGCGGGATGGTTCGTGCGCGGGGCCGCTCCCGCGCAGCCGGGGCCCGCGATCGTCGCCGGGCACATCGACTCCTACCAGGGGCCCGGCGTGTTCTTCCGCCTGCACGAGGTCGCTGTCGGCGCTGTGCTGGAGGTCGAGACGTCGGCCGGGCCTCCCGCCCGTTACCAGGTGGTGAGCGTGACGACCTTGCTGAAGTCCGAGTTCCCCACCGAACAGGTGTACGGGCCCACCCCGGCGCCGGAGCTGCGCCTGATCACCTGCGGCGGTTCGTTCGACCACACCGACCGCCGCTACCTGAGCAACGTGATCGTCGCAGCCGTACTGGTCTGATCGGACGACATGCGGCCGACGATGAGCCGTAAGTGACATGAAATTCACACGCAAGCGCATCTGCACGTGCAGATGTACTTGCATTTTGATCGCGCGAGGGGCAAGTTACCTGGAAGGACACCGCATCTGACGTCGAGGAGTGCGCATGACCGAGCCGGACTCGATATCCGGATCGCTGTCACGGCGGTCACTCAGCGTCACGTGTAGTAACGACCGGCGCAGCCACCAGGTCGATGACGCCGTGCTCGCGTCCGGCCTCGGCTCCGGGCACCTGGCGGCACTGTGCGGCCGGTCCATCCTCGCCGCTCCGATGGCCGCGCCGATGGGGCCGCCGTGCCCGCTGTGCGCCGCCGTCGTCGATCTCGAGCTTCCCCGCCAACGCCGCTCCCGCAACCATGCCGCTCGGCCGGCGGCACGTCTGGGACCGGACGGGGGTAGTACGCGGACCCGGAGTGGCCTTTACTGATCCGGTGTCAATGCCCGAGGACTCCCCGCCCACCACGAACGCCGGATTCGGGCTCCGGATGGAGAAGATGCTGCGGGCCGCGCAGAGCGAGGCCGCTGAGATCGTCGCGAACGCCGAGCAGGACGCGGCCGGGCTGCTCTCGCGTGCGCGGCTGGACGCGGAGGCCGAGGACCGCCAGCGGCGCCAGGGCTGGGTCGAGCGGGAGCGCGCCGTCGCCGAAGCCGTGCGGGCGGGCGCCGAGGAGGTGGCGTCGACCCAGCGCCAGGCCGCGGAGAACCTGAAGGCGGTCGAACTTGAGGCGCAGCGCATCCGCGGCCACAACCGCGCGGCCGAGATCAGCGCCGCCGCCGAGGCGGCCGCAGCCGAGACCGTGCGACAGGCCCGCCTGGAGGTCGAACGGCTCGAGCGGGTCCGCGACGCCGCCCGCGCCGACCTCGACCGCGTGATGCGCACGCTGGGCGGTATGCGCGACGCCCTCGCCTACGAGCTGGAGTCCCGGCCTGCGGAGCCGGCGCCGGCGCCGGCCGCGCAGCAACCGGTGCCGCAGCCGCGCGCGGGTCGCGGCGCGGGTATCGGCAACCGCCCCGGCGACTTCCGCCGCGCCCGCACCGCCGGGATCGTGCCCGACCCCGAGACCGTCCCCGACGGGCAACTGCGCAGTCCCGCACACGAGCCGGTGACCCGCGGTTGATCGGTGGTGCTCACCCACTGGGCCGGGCGGGTTAATCATTGACCCGAACGGGCGACGATCGGCCGAACCGCCTAACACAGCCGGTCACGACGGCGATAGGCGGTCGTCAGCGTCGCGGAGGTGGGGCCGGGGCACTGACGGCCGGGAGGAGCACTCGGCACCAGGCAGCGCCCGTCCGGGTCCGGGCGGGCGCTGCGCTGTGTCGGGCGCCCGGTGTTGTCCGCCGCGCGTCGCGCGGTTGTCCATCGCACGCTGAATTCGGATCATCGCTTCCGTCGCTGCCGCTCCCCGCCGACGAGAGTCACGAGCGCTACTCCCGTACCGGACCGCCCCGAATCGCATCCGGTGCCTGCGACACCGGAAGGGCCGACGATCCCCCATGAGCCCGAACCCACCTTCCCCTGCGGTCGGCCGGACCGGAGCACGCTTCGGCCGGGCCCCACACACCGCTGCGGTCACGCCGCAGACCGACGCCCCCACCTCGGCGTCGCCGTTCGAGACCTCCCGACACGGGTACGACCGCGACCAGGTCGACGTGCACATGGCGCGCCACAAGGCCGAGATCGAGCGGTTGCGCGGCGCGCTGGCGGCTGCGGAGCACACCGCGGCGTCGATGACCGCGAGCCTGGCGGTGGCCGAGCAGCACACCTGTCCGAGCGAGGGAGGCTTCGGCGCGCGGGCCGAGAAGATCCTGCGGCTGGCCGAGGCCGAGGCCACCGAGGTGCGCACCCGCGCCTCGCGCGACGCCTCCGAGCTGACGGAGCGGGCACGTGCCGACGCCGAGCAGTACCGGCACGAGACCGAGCAGACCCTCATCCGGCGCGCCGCGGAGACCGACGAGGCCAACGCCCGCAGTGTGGCCGACCTCAGGGAGCAGCAGGAGCGGATCGCCGGCCACCTCGACGCCGTGCGCATCGAGGCGGACCGGATCACCGGCTCCGCGCTGCGGGACGCCGACCGGATCCGCCACGACGGCGAGCAGGCGGCGGACGACGCACGAAGCCGGCTCCGCGCGGAGCTCGACCGGATGCAGGAGGGCCCCCGCACCGAGATCGACCGGCTCGCCCGGCTGCACGCGGAGACCGTTCAGGATCTGCAGCGCATCACCGATCTGCTGGTTGCCGAGGTCCCGGCCCCCACGCAGGCGTTGGCGCCCCCGGACGCACCAGTCCAGCGCAGGCAGGCCGCGGTCCCCGTCACGGGGTGACGCGATCGGCGTTCTCCGCGTCCGACCAGGAGCAGAACGGGTGGTCCGCAGGCCGGCCGAGCGCTCGGCCGCCTGCTCGCGGGTCCACCCGAGCAGTTCCCGGAGGCTCCGGGAGGACCACTCCAGCAAGGCCGACTCCGTGAGAACCTCCCCGGCGAGTCGCCCCTTCACGTCCCCGGCGGGCAGACCGGCGCCGACGAGCCCCTCGCCCCCCGCCAGCAGGAAGCGCATGTCCCGGTCCACCAGCAGGACCGCCGTGTCGGGCAGGTTCGCGGCCGGCTGCCGGTACCGCGCCTCGCCCGCGTTGTCGAACATGGCGGGCGAGCGCAACAGGACGCCGTAGGACCGTCGCAGCCCCAGATAGACCAGGCCGGCCGCGGCGGCCACGCCGTCGACGGCGACCACGTCCCACCCGCCCGCCATCGTGCGCGACATGGCCAGGTGCGCGGGCGCGCCGATCACGAACTGCAGCGCGTGGAGCGCGTGATGCGCAGCGCAGCTCGTGAAGATCGCGGCGGTGGCCACCGCGAGCCGGTTGGCCCTCAGCTGTTCGGTACGCATGAGACCGCTGACGATGACGCCGACGATGCCCAGGTAAGCGAGCGCGGTGACGATATTGAACGCCGCCACCACCGACCATTCGCTCACCGGCGACGGGTCACCTGCGACGGCCGGAGCGTAGCTCGCGGCGAAGCGACCGTTGGTGCGGTCGCCGGGGACCGTCAACCCGGCGCGGCGGCCGGCGCTCCTCGGCGCGCGGCGACAGGCTGGTCACCACCGGGCACGGTGGTGACCAGCCCGCCGACGTCATGCGGTCGCGGTCACATCGGAGCGGTCTCGTACAGCTCCACCGTGCCGCCGTCCGCGAGCACCGGGCAGCCCTTCGCCAGGTCGGCTGCGGCGGCGAGACCGGTGGCATCGACGATGCTGTACCCGGTCAGCCCGCCGCCCGCGGTCGTCGATCCGTCCGAGTGGACGGTCTGGGACGCGGCGAACGGGTTGCCGCCGTCCACGAGGGCCTGTCCGAGGCTCCCGAACCAGGCTCCCCATTCGGCCATGGCCTTCTGCTGGGCTTCGGGGGTCGCGGCCATACCGCTGCCGCCACGGTAGGCGAGCACGAAGTTCGTCATTGTTCCTCCTGGAGGATCGGCCGGCCGGATGCCGGACATGGAGAGGACGAACGGGGAACGCCCCCGAGGACACCTCCGGCGTCAGATCACGCCCAGGGTCTTCGCCGCGACGTAACAGCCGACCAGGATCAGCATCACCGCGAACGCCGTGGCCAGTACCTCGCCGGAGAACCTGTCGGCGACCCGCTTGCCGAGCAGGCTGCCGACGACGGCGAGCAGGGTGAACGGGAGGACGATCCGCCAGTCCAGCTGCAGCGGGGAGCCCAGCCTCGACGCCATCGACGACGCCGAGTTCAGCGTGATGATCAGCAGCGAGGTGCCGATGGCTCCGGTCATCGGCATCCGCAGGATGATCACCAGCGCGGGGACGACGAGGAAGCCGCCTCCGACTCCGAGGAACCCGGTCATGAACCCGACGACCAGACCGCTGAGGACGACCTTGGCCGCGGTGACGAGGAACCGACGCCGGTCGGCGGAGAGTCTGGTCGTGGTGGAAGTGGTGGTCGAGGTGGCGGTCCCACCGGACGGTGCGGCGGGAACCTCGCCGTCGGCCGGGGAGCCCGGGCGAGCGGACCTGTTGCCGACGAGCATGGCGATCGCGGCGACGACGGTGATCGCGGCGAAGGCCAGCAGCAGGACCCGCTGGTCGACGGCGTGGTTCAGCCGGGTGCCGAGGTAGGCGGCGGGGATGCCGAGGGCCCCGAAGGTCAGACCCGTGCGCCAGTCGATCAGGTTTCCGCGGAACCGGGCGAGAGTTCCGAACAGGGCGGTGATCCCGACGATGATGACGCTGCTGGTGGTGGCGCCCTGCGCGGTGAGCCCGAGGACGTAGACGAGCAGCGGGACGGTCAGGACCCCGCCGCCGCCACCGAGCGCGCCGATGACCAGACCTATCACCAGGCCGAGCGCTGCCGCCGTGAGGAGCATCAGCCGACCGTGTCTCCGCGGCGGCCGGCGCGCCCGCCCTGCGAGCTCGCATCGCCCTCACCGACCACCACCGCACCGCCGATCCTGGGAATCTCACCGCTAAATGTACGGTCATTTACGCCGCCGGGCAAGGGCAACGGTCGCGAGCCGAGATCGAGCTGGTTCCGGCGCGTTGCCGAGCGGGCGCCCGAGGTGGTCCAATGGGGTCGTGACCGCAGTGATCCCGCTGAGACGACACACGTTCTGCGTGTGCCTGCTCGCGATGGATCAGCTGTCGGTCGACGACGGTCGCTGTCGGGTGGGCTCCCGGTCCCGTTGACCTCGTGGTCCGGGCCGCCATGCGCCCATCACGCCGCCCGACGAGGAAGCACCCTCACCCATGAGCACGACCGCCGACGCACATTGCGCTTCCGATCCGTCCCCCGGGCAGGATCACCGGCCTCCCGCCGAGGACCACGACGACATTCTCGTCGACACGACCGCAACGCCGCCCCGGCGAATGCTGGACCGGATCTCCGGAGCCGCCCGGGCCGCGCACGCGGCCCGGGTGCCGTTCTGACGGACTCGGACGGCCGCACGCCGCAGAAGGGTCCTGAACGACTCCGGCCCGCCTCGCAGTAGGGCCGAGTTGTCCAGGGCGCTCCTCGGTGCACGATGGTGTCATGCCCGAACGTTGCGGTGAGTCCCCATGGTGACCGTCCGAGTGGTGCCGACGGAGGAGCTGGGCGACCGCAGCTACGTTGCGCACGACGGTGCCGTCGCGGTCGTCGTCGATCCGCAGCGGGACATCGACCGCGTCGAGGCGCTGCTGGCCGAGCTCGGCGTGACGCCGGGGCTGGTCGTCGAGACCCATGTCCACAACGACTACGTCACCGGCGGCTACCAGCTCGCGCTGCGCACCGGCGCCCGCTACGTCGGGAACGCCGAGGACCCCGTCACGTTCGACCGGGTCGCCGTGCGCCCCGGGGACGACCTGACTGCCGGGACCATGACGGTCCGCGTGGTCGCCACCCCCGGCCACACCGTCACCCACCTCGCCTACGTGATCAGCGACGACAGGCCCGGTGCGAGCACGCCGCCTGCCGTGTTCACCGGCGGGTCGCTGCTCTACGGCAGCGTCGGACGCACCGACCTGGTCGACCCCGCCCGCACCGACGAGCTGACCCGCGCCCAGTACCACTCCGCCCGCCACCTCGTGCGGAGCCTTCCGGGTGAGACCACGGTGCACCCGACCCACGGCTTCGGCAGCTTCTGCTCCGCGGGGCCGACCACGGGGGGAGCGAGCGGCACCATCGCCGACGAACGCGCACGCAACGACGCCGTCCTCGAACCCGACGAGGACGCCTTCGTCACCCGGCTGGTCGCCGGCCTCACCGCCTACCCGGCCTACTACGCCCACATGGCGCCGCGGAACCTCGCCGGGCCCGGCGCGATCGACCTCTCCCCGCTGCCCGTCCTCGAACCGCGCGAGCTGGCCGCCTGTATCGCCGACGGCCAGTGGGTGGTGGACCTGCGCGACCGCATCGCCTACGCCACCGAGCACCTCACCGGCAGCATCGGCATCGCACTGGACTCGCAGTTCGCCACCTGGCTCGGGTGGGTCATCCCCTGGGACACGCCCCTCACCCTCATCGGCGACGACGCGGGGCAGATCGCCGAGGCACAGCGCCAGCTCGTGCGGATCGGCATCGACCGCCCCGAGGGCCGAGCCACCGGAACCATCGACGTGCTGGCCGGTGGCCGTCCGACCCGCAGCTACCCCACCGCCACGTTCGACGACCTGCAGGCCGGTCGTGGCGATCGCCTGGTCATCGACGTCCGCCGCGACGACGAGTACGCCGTCGCGCACATCCCCGGGGCCGTGCACATCCCACTCCCCGAACTCGCCGACCGGCTCGGCGAGATCCCCGACCGGCAGCTGTGGGTGCACTGCCAGAGCGCGTACCGCGCCTCCATCGGCGCCAGCCTGCTCGACCGTGCCGGGTTCGACGTCGTCCTCGTCGCCGACGAGTTCCCTCACGCCCAGGAGCTCGGCCTGGCCACCCCCTGACCCCCGTGTGCATATTTCCCTGTTGGGGCGCGATCTCCGGGCCCGGGACCGCGACGCCGGGCTCACCCAACCAGGAGAGCAGGACACCCACCACGCGGTTGCAGGACTGGGAGAAGTGCCGCCCAGGATGCAGTCGAACACCGCAAGCATCGGACCGTGGTGCTCGCGAGCGACCCTTCTTCGCAGCCATGACGATTGCCACTCGATCGTCCACAAGGGAGGAGGATTCGACAGGGAGTGATCAGCCGATTGGGAGGCGCCGGATCCGGAGCGAGTCGTCTGGGGAGGTTCGCATTCAGAATGCCGGCCGACTCCTCGACCCGACGCCCGACCCACGCCTCGGACAGGACGACGGACGGGCCGGGATCGTGGGAGGTGGCGAGCATCGTCCC
>JBBQEF010000247.1:0-8701 GCA_038320445.1 Mycobacteriales bacterium | reverse complement strand
TACCGCCGCGAGCTTCCTGACCACGGGCTTGCCGCCACCCCAGTGGGTAGAACGGGACCGCGCCGGTCCTTAGACCAGGAGGTGAGCGGGATCGAGATGAGTGCTCACGTCAGTGGGATGGTGTCCGTCGGCCGTCTCGTTCCACGAGGGGTGGTGGCTGCTGGTCTCGATGCCGGTGTACCCCACGTCGTGGACGCTGTGGTCGCTCAGGTCGACCGTCGAGGCGCGGACCGCATGGTCGCCGTGATCGTGGCCGACGTCGTACTGTGAATGGGCGGAATTGTCGACCGCCACGGTGCCGCCGGAGCCGAAGGCGGCCCCGTCACCGACCTTCACACCGCCCGTGATGTCGGAGGCGGTGGCGGCGCCGGACCCGAAGGAAGCAGCGTCATGGCTTCCGGTGACGGCCTGGTTGTGGTCGCCCACGACGTTGCTCTCGCCCCGGACGTTGCCGTTTCCGAGCTGGTTGTCGTGGCCGGTCGCGATCGTCGAGTGATCGACGCTGCCACCGACGGCGGTGGCGCCGTCACCGGCGGCGACGACGGAGCGGACGTCGATGTTCTGGTCGAAGTTGCTGCCGTGGGTATCGATCTGCTGGTGCACCGAGTCGTCGACGGTCGTGGCGCGGTTGTCAACGTAGTTGTTGGTGACGTAGCTGCGCAGCTGCTCGACGGCGGCCTGATGCGCGTCGGCCTCGGAGCCGTGCTCCTGCGGCGCCGGGGGCGCGGGAACATGTGCGGCATGATGGTCGGCGGCGTCGGTGTGGCGGCCGAATGGGGCGGTCTGGTTGTCCTGGTTGAGGACCAGGGCGTCGTGCACGTCTGCCGGGGCCGGCTTGTCCAGCCCGACCTCGCGCAGTGCCGCCTGGGGATCGCGCGCGAACGAGTCGCGCAGCGCGACATTGGTGAGCAGTTCCCGGAAGAACTCCAGCAAGGACATGTCCTGGGTCATGCTGATGATCTCCTGAATTGGGGGAGCGCGCCCGTCTCGATGCAATGCCACGTAGCGTAAGTTGATCATGCTGCTGGGTGGAGCCCGCGGAGGTTGATCGTTGCTGGTGTTCGGTGGCGGGTGCTGGCCGGCTCGTCGGGCTTCTTGACCCGGTAGCGGTTGTGTCGGGCTCGTTTCACCGCCCGAGGGCAGGTGCGCTCGCGCCGGGGTGGGATGAGCAGGACGGCGAGCTGGGCCAGATGGGTCGGGAGGCGGTCAGTCCAGTCCTGAGGGGGGAATGTCCGCCGTCCCGGTGGCGGTACGGCGGATCAGGCGCAGCGCCTTGGCGAAGGACAGCCGGTCCGGGTCGAGGTCAGCGCTGGCCGATGCGTGCGCGGTCAGCGCGCTGATGGCGTGGTGCACGATCAGATACGCCCAGATCTCCTGGTGAACCAGATCGGGCAGGCGCGAGCGCAGCACCCGGCCCGGGCCGCGTAGATGCGTCTTGAGCTGGTCGTTGGCGGTCTCTTCCTCCCACCGCTGCTGGTAGGCCGTGGCCAACTCGTCGGCGCGGGCTCCGTTGTCGCCGCCGGGGTCCAGGACGGTCGAGAGCAGGGTGATCACCTCGCCGGTGCCGTTCCCGACCCGGTCGGGGATGTCGTACTCGATCACCCGGGCCAGGTGGATCACGGGCAGTCCGCGGTCGTTGAACGCCTCGGGCACCGTATTGATGTCGCTCAGGTCGTCCCCGGCGCGGGCGGCGGCGAGCAGACGCTCGCGGCGCGGCCCGCGGATGGTCGGGGTGATCAGCACGGTCAGGTAGGTCCCGTCGCCGAGCACACGCACGACGGGCAGCCCGAGCTGGGTCGGGGCCCGCCACAGCAACGCCGCCCCGGTCGCGGCCGCGGTGTCCCACGCGGGCCAGGAGTAGAAGCCCCGATCGGCGGTGAGCAGTTCATCGCCGCGCAGCCGCGGATACAGGCGTTGCGCGAGGGTTTTCTCCCCGACCCGGTAGGCGTCGACCTCCGCAGCGACGAACGCATGGGTGCCGCACTCGGCCAACGCCACCACCCGCGCCTTGGGGAACGCCGAACGGTGCTCCCCCGAACCGGCATAGCCGAACTCGGCGGCGTTCGCCGTGGTGTCGGGCACGTCGACCTCGAAGCCATCGATGGCCAACAGCCGCCACCGGCGCAGGAACGACCCCCGCGCGGTCCCCAACGCTGTCACCTGCGCGGTCGGGCCGGGATCGCCGGCGACCGGGCCACAGCAGCGTTCGAACAACTCGGGAAGCACCTTGCGGCCGAGACGTTTGCGCGCCTGGGTGATCGCGCTAGCCGTCGGTACGCTCCAGGCCGCGTTCCAGCAGCCCCACCGATCCAGCGACCCGGTGACCTTGGTCGCGACCTCTTCGTAGTCGTCGTCGCCAAACAGACACAACCCCAACGTCAGATACGTGATCACGTGCGCGGGCAGCTTCCCGTCCGAACGCTTCTCCCGCACCCCACACGCCGCGACGGCGTCGTCGACCAGGTCCCGAGGCACCGCGTTGACCAGCACCCCCAGCGTGACCTGGTCGGTACGCACAACCGGTCGATCCGGCACATCCACACCCATGGCCGGTGATCACAACAGCCTCACCGACCACCGTCGTCCCGCCACGCCGTCCACTGCGAGAGCAACCCCAACTACATGATCAACTTAGCCTACGTGGCATTGCGCCTGTTCCGGGGCCGTAGTGTGCCGGTTTCCCGGCCTGGACGGGTATTCTTCAGCCGATCTGCACAATGTCGGGCGCCGCGGCCTTTCGCGGCCGACAACAGATTCCGCCGCAGATACCGTCGCGGGCGTCTACGATGTAACGCAGTGCCGCTGAGCTGCGGCTCTGGTTAAGGACGAGCTGCGAGCCGCACAACTTCTCCGTGAACGGTCGACACATACCCGACCTGAGAGAAAAGGTCTTCCATTCGGGCTCGGGCGCCTTCGGCCAGTCGGTCCAGTTCCGGTCGCTGGTCGCCGGAGAGACTCCACTCGGCGGTCTTCACGCAACCTCGTCTCTCAGATTCCCGAATTGCTCCACGAAGATGCCTACGGTTCCGGTCGTGAGAAGAACCGTGGTCAGGCTGGGCTGGGCGGCGGCGTTCCTGACGCTGCTGATGGCCCCACTGGTGCTTGTCATCGGCGCCGGTGAGCACAGCGGCTTCGCCCTCGAGCTCTCGCTGGTGCTCGGGTTGGTGGCGGCTTCCGTGCTCGTCTGCACCATCGTCGTCGTCTCCCGGCTGCGGTCGTTGACGAACGGTCTCGGCATCGAACAGCTGCTGCAGGTCCACCGCTACCTGGGGCTGGTGGCGCTCGGCCTCGTGCTCGCCCACACCGCGATGGTCGTGCTCGCCGAGCCGAGCAACATCGCCCTGCTCGATCTCGCGCACGACCCGCCCCGGGCACGTGCGGCGACGATCGCGACGATCGCGATGCTGGTGCTGGCGTGCACCGCGGTGTTGCGCAAGCGGTTCCGCCTGCCCTACCAGCTGTGGCGTTGGCTGCACCTGCTGCTGGCCGTGGCGGCGGTGGCGGGCACCGCGTTGCACGTGATCCTGCTCCAGCACCTGATCCGTGAGGCGGGGATGGGGGCCTGGTTCGCCGCCATGGCCGGCGGCTTGATCGTCGTGCTGGTCGTCCGCTGGTGCGCGAGACCGTTGCTCGACGGCCGCAACAGGTTCTGGATCCGCGAGATCCGCTCGGAGTCGGACGGCGTCAGCACGTTGGTGCTCGCCCCGGCCGGACGCAGGCGGCTGGGCGGCCGCGGCCCGCTGGAGTTCGCGCCCGGCCAGTTCGCCTGGCTGCGCCTGCGCCGGTGGTCCCTGTTCACCGATCACCCGTTCAGCATCGCCTCGGGCACGCGGGCCGACGGCACCGTGGAGTTCACCGTGCGTCGCATCGGCTCCTACACCCGCAGGCTCAGCAGGCTGCGCCCTGGCACGTCGGTGTTCCTCGACGGACCGCACGGCTCGTTCACCGTCGACCACACCCGGGCCACCGGGCTCGTGATGCTCGCCGGCGGCGTGGGCATCACGCCGATGATGAGCATGCTCCGCACACTGGCCGACCGGGGCGACCCGCGGCCGCACCGGCTGCTGATCAGCGGCCGGGCGCCGGCGGACCTGCTGTTCACCGACGAGCTGCGCGAGCTCCGGGGCCGGCTGAACCTCACGGTCGTGCCGACGATCACCCAGCCGTGTCCCGGCTGGACCGGCGCGACCGGCCGGCTCGACGCCGACCTGCTGACCACGGTCCTGCCGGGGCCGTTCCGGCGCAACCAGCTCGACTACTTCCTGTGCGGCTCCGGGCCGTTCGTCGTCGGCGTGGTCGCCACGCTCACCGAGCTCGGGGTCCCGCCCCACCGGATCCACACCGAACAGTTCGACATGGTCTGAATGTCGAACCCGACCTCCTCGAGGAGAACCACGTGAGCTCCGCAACTGCCGGGGTGCCCCGCCTGGTCAGCGCCGGCGTCGCCGTCGCGCTGGGCGTCGCGCTCCCGGTCGCCGCACTCCGGGCTGCCACTTGTCCGCCGACCCCCACCTCGGGTGACGCCCCGGCCCGCGGCGACGCAGCCGACCCCGGACGGTTCACCGTGCTACCGACCTCCACGGGGCTCGGCGACACGGCCGCGCCCGGTGCAGGACCCGGCTTCGTCACCGCCACCGCGCAGGACATCGTCCGGGTCGCGGCCAGCTCGGCGCTGCTGCCACACACCTCCGTTGCACGGACGGCCCGCGCGGTCACACCAGCGGGCACCGGCCGGCACGCCGCGACGAGCAGCTCACCGGCTCACCGGCCGACGGAGGTCGAGCCGGCTCCCGACGCGGCGCCGGCCGCGAGTCCGTCCACACCCGTCGATACCACGGCGACGTCCGGCAGCGCGTCCCACGACACGTCCGAGGCGGGATCCGGCGACGCCGTCCCCGCCAGTCGGGACGCGGCGGAGCTGCCCCGCTGGCAACCGCCCACGGTGGCCGACCTGGACGCGGCGGTCACGGACCCGGCCCCGTCCGGCGAGCTCGACTGAGCCGATCCCCGCCTCCGCCCAGGACGGAGGTCAGCAGGTCAGCCCCAGCAGCGCGGCCGCGTTGTCCTTGAGGATCAGCGGCCGGACCTCGTCCTTGATCTCCAGCCGGTCGAAGTCGGCCCGCCACCGGTCCGGGGTGATCACGGGGTAGTCCGAACCGAACAGCACCTTCCGCTTGAGCAGCCCGTTCGCGGCCCGCACGAGCTGCGGCGGGAAGTACTTCGGCGACCAGCCCGACAGGTCGATGTGGACGTTCGCCTTGTGCGTCGCGACCGAGATCGCCGAGTCCTGCCACGGCACCGACGGGTGCGCGAGGATCACCGTCAGGTCGGGGAAGTCGGCCGCCACGTCGTCGAGGAGCATCGGGTCGGAGTAGCGCAGCTTGATCCCGCGGCCGCCGGGCAGGCCCGCGCCGATGCCCGTCTGCCCGGTGTGGAACAGCGCGGGCAGGCCGGCCTGGGTGATCGCCTCGTACAGCGGGTAGTACGCACGGTCGTTGGGCTCGAAGCCCTGGAGGCTGGGGTGGAACTTGAACCCGCGGACGCCGTGCTGCTCCACGAGCGAGCGGATCCGTGTGACCGCCGCGGCGTCGTGCGGATCGACCGAGCCGAACGGGATCAGGATGTCGGCGTGTTCCGCGGCGGCGTCGGCGATCTCCTCGCTGGACAGTGCCGGGTGCCCGGTGGCGGTGGTCGCGTCCACGGTGAAGATCACCGCCGCGGTACGCCGCGCGCGGTAGTGCTCGGCGATCGCGGCCACCGTCGGCGTGCGGTCGTGGTCGGCCTTGAAGTACGTCGCCGAGGCGTCCATCAGCTCCTGGTCGAGCGACAGGCAACCGTGACCGTCCTGCTCGACGTGGACGTGCACGTCGATGGCATCCACTGCGGACAGATCGATCACGGGAGTTTCCCTTCCGATTTCACGGCGAGCAGCGCGCGCAGGGCGGCGTCGCGGCGGGCGGCCAGCTCGGCCGGGTCGGTGCCGGCCAGCTCGTCGTCCACGCCGTCGACGATCTTCCCGACCAGCTCCGGGCCGAGCGTGACCTGCCCGAGATCGCGCCACCACCGCTCGGTGGGCGGGCCGAGGTGGTCGAGGATGTGGGCGATCCCGCCCGGTCCGCCCGAGAGGTGCTGGTTGGCGAACGGGCCCAGCAGTGCCCAGCGCAGGCCGGGCCCGTGGCTGATCGCGGTGTCGATGTCGGCCACGGACGCCACCCCCCGCTCCACCAGCGAGTACGCCTCCTGCCACAGCGCGGCCTGCAGCCGGTTGGCGATGTGACCGGGGAGCTCCTGGCGCAGCCGGATCGGCTTCTTGCCGACGCCGGAGTAGAAGGCCATCGCGGCGTCGACGGCGGCGCCGGACGTCCGCTCCCCCGGCACCACCTCCACCAGAGGGATGAGGTGCGGCGGGTGGAACGGATGGCCGATCAGCACGCGCTCGGGATGGCGGGCCGCTCCCCGCGCGATCACCGTGGGCAGCAACCCCGACGAGCTGCTGGCCAGCACGACCTCGGGCCGGGCGGCCGCGTCGAGGGCGGCGAACAGCGCGTGTTTGACGTCCTCGCGCTCGGGGCCGCTCTCCTGCACGAAATCGGCCGCAGCGGCGGCCTCACCGGCGTCGCCGGTGAAGGACAGCCGGTCGAGCGGGGCCCCGATGGCCGCGACGCCCTCGCGCAACCGCTCCTCGGCTCCCCCGGCCGGGTCGCAGGCGACGACTGCCCGGTCGTGGGTGAGGAAGTGCGCGGCCCAGCTGATGCCGATCACGCCGGTGCCGACCACGGCTATCGTCCCGATCCCGATCCCGGTCACGCCACGCCTCCGTCGGCCGTGCGCGGGAAACGTCGCTCCAGCGACGTTTCCCGCGCACGGGCGGCGAAGGCGATGAACGCATCCAGCGCGGTCGGTTCGGCCAGCACGTCGCGGCTCGCGACGTCCTCCGCGGCCGCTCCGCGCAGGATCTTCTTCACCGGCAGCTCCAGCTTCTTGCCGGTGCGGTTGCGCGGGATCACCGGCACGGCGGCGATCCGGTCGGGTACGTGCCGCGGTGAGAGCGCGCCACGCAGCGCACCCGCCACCCGCGCGCGGAGGGCGTCGTCGAGCTCCACACCGCCCGTGAGCTGCAGGAACAGCAGCAGCTCGCCGTTGCCGCCCGCCGGGTCCTCCAGGTGCACCACGAGGCTGTCGGCCACCTCGGGCAGCTCCTCGATCACCGCGTAGAACTCGGCGGTGCCCAGCCGCACCCCACCGCGGTTGAGCGTGGCGTCGGAGCGGCCGGCGATGATGCAGCTGCCGGTCGCGGAGAACCGCACCCAGTCGCCGTGCCGCCAGATGCCGGGGTAGGTCTCGAAGTAGGTGGCGCGGTAGCGGCTGCCGTCCGGGTCGCCCCAGAAGCAGACGGGCATGCTCGGGATCGGCTGCGTGATCACCAGCTCCCCCAGCTCGCCGACCACCCGGTTCCCGGCCTCGTCGAACGCCGCGGAAGCGACGCCGAGAGTCGGGCCGGAGATCTCGCCGGTCCACACCGGCTGCCAGGGGCTGCCCTGGACCATGCCGGTGCAGATGTCGGTGCCGCCGCTGCCGTTGTTGAGCAGCACCCGGTCGCCGAACTGCTCCTGCACCCAGCGGTAGCCCTCGGCCGGCAGCGGGCTGCCGGCCACACCGATCTGGCGCAGCCGGTCGAAGGCGAACTCCTTGCCCGGCACCAGCCCCTGCGTGCGGCAGGCCATCAGCCAGCCCGGCGACGCGCCCATGATCGTCGCGCCGGTGGCGTCGGCGAGGCGCCACTGCCAGCCCAGGTCCGGGTGCGTCGGGTTGCCGTCGATCAGCACGACGGACGCGCCGGTCAGCAGGCCGGAGACCAGGGCGTTCCACATCATCCACGCCGTGGTGGAGAACCACTGGAGGCGGTCGCCGGGGCCGAGGTCCCACGACAGCGCGTGGTTCTTCGTGTGCTCCAGCGTCATGCCGCCGTGGCCGTGGACGATCGCCTTCGGCTTGCCGGTCGTGCCCGAGGAGAACAGCACGTAGAGCGGGTGCGCGAAGGCAACCGGCTCGAAGGCCGGCTCGGCGGGCTCGGCGAGCAGGTCGGCCCACTCCGCGGTGTCGGGCAGCCCGTCCGGACCGTAGGGCACGTGCACCACGTGCCGCAGCGTCGGCAGGCCCGCTCGCAGCGTCGCGACCTCACCGCGCCGGTCGATGTGCTTCGCGCCGTAGCCGTAGCCGGACACGGCCAGCAGCACGGCCGGCTCGATCTGGGCGAACCGGTCGATCACGCTGCGCGCCCCGAACTCCGGCGCGCAGCCGGCCCACACGGCGCCGAGGCTCGCCGTGGCCAGGAACGCCACGAGCGTCTCCGGGATGTTGGGCAGGTAGGCGACCACCCGGTCGCCGCGCCCGACGCCCAGCCGTGCCAGCCCGGCCCGGGCCCGCGCGACCTGGTCGCGCAGCCGGGCCCAGGTCAGCTCGACCGGGTCGCGGGTCTGGGAGTGCGCGACGACCGCCACGTCGCCGGGGGCGGTGCCGGTGCCGCGCAGAGCGTGGAACGCGTAGTTCAGCTCCGCACCGGGGAACCACTCCGCACCCGGCATCTCGCGGCGGCCCAGCACGGCGCCCGGCGGCGTGGTGAAGGCGATCTCGAAGTGCTCGACGACGGCGGACCAGAACCCGTCGAGGTCGGTGACCGACCAGCGGTGCAGCGCGTCGT
>JBBQEF010000246.1:0-8707 GCA_038320445.1 Mycobacteriales bacterium | reverse complement strand
CGCCGCGATCCTGGAGGGCGCCCGGGCGCACGAACGGGTGCCGGAGCTCGTGGGCATCGGACCCCACCTGGTGGCGACCGGCCGGACCCCGGTTCGTGTGACACGTGACACCGATGGATGACCCATACATTCCCGAGAAGGCGATCGAGGTGCTGTCGCACCGATCCGGAGAGAGCAAGGAGGCACCGATGACGACCGTCAATTCCGACCCGGCGCACGATCGGTCCGACGCGATACCGGCGTCCGGCACCCGCACCTACGTCCTCCTCTGGCTCTCGCAGTGGTTCGCGTGCGCCGCCGTCAGCTTCACGGTCTTCATCGCCGGCGCCAACGTCTTCACGGCATTCGGCTCGATCTGGCTGGTCGTCCTCGGCTACGCCATCAACTTCGTGCCCTTCCCGATCATCTCCCCGTTCGCCGGCGCCTTCGTGGACCGCTTCGGCCATCGCCGCGCGCTGCTCATCGGCAACGGCGGCTCGCTGGCGAACCTCCTGGTCCTCGCCCTGGTGATGTACGCCGACCTGTGGACACCGATGTACGCCATGGTGGTGCTCGGGGTCTCCGCCATCATGCGGGCGTTCCAGCTGAGCGCCGTCGAGTCGGTGGTGCCGCTGCTGATCCGGAAGCGCAACTACGCGCGGGCGAACGGCCCCCGCATGCTGATGACCGGCACCTTCGTCCTCGCGGGACCGGTACTGGCCTTGGTGCTGCTGAACGTCGTCTCGCCGATCGCGATCATCCTGTGGGAGTGCGCTCTGGTGGCACTCGCGATCATCATGGTGCTCGCGATCCGCATTCCGGCCATCCCCCGACCCGACGGCGAGGCGCCCGCCGGGTCACTCCGTTCGGACGTCGCGGAGGCGTGGAGCCACCTGCGCTCCCGGCGCGGGCTGACGACGCTGGTGGCCTACCTGGTCATCGTGAGCGGCATCCTCGGCGCCATCGAGGTCGGGGCCAGCGGGGCGCTCCTGGGCTTCGCCGACGAGACCGGGGCCATCGTGGTGGGCCTGTCCTGCTGGTCCGGGATGATCGTCGCGAGCATCGCGATGGTGGCGCGGGGTCTCCCCCGACGGCTCGTGTCGACGATGCTCGGCGCCGGGATCGTGTTCGCCGTGACCCTCTGTGTCGCCGCGCTCCGCCCGAACATCGTCCTCATGGCCGTCGGCGGCTTCCTCGTCATGGCGAGCCTGGCGGTCGTCATCGCCAGCTTCCAGACCCTGATGCACCTCAAGGTGGAGCCCCACCGGCTGGGTCGCGTGGTGGGGCTGAAGAACTCCGGCGTCGCGACGGCGCACATCGTCGGCGACGTCGGGTCCACGCTGGTGGGCTTCGCCATCCTGACGGGCGGGGCCGCGAACGGCGTGTGGGGATGGGCCGCCGGGGAGGGCTGGCAGGACGTGAACTCGCCGTTCCTGTCCGCGTTGATCGGCACCGGTCCCGGCCGCGGCTGGGCCCTGTTCCTGATGCTGATGGGGATCGCGGTGGCCGCCTACGTCGCCTTCGTCGCCTTCCGGAGGCCTGCGTTCCGCCGGCTCGAGGACGACCTGCCGGACGTGACGCCGGAGGACCGGCAGGCGGCCCGGGCCACTCCCGGAACCCCGGCGCCCGACGGCGTCGGCGAACCCGCACTGCGAGGTCCGACCACATGAGCAAGGGACAGGACATCCGATCATGGACATGCTGAGGCCCGACGAGATCGCCGCGGAAGCGCTGACCGACTGGCGCAAGCTGGCCCAGGGGCTGCACGCCCGCTACCGGATCGAGGACTTCGGCGCCGGCGCACGGTTCGTCGCCGCGGTGGCCGAGGCGGGCGACGAGATCGGTCACCATCCGAGCGTGGTGATCGGCACGGGGCACGTCGACCTCAAGCTGATCAGCGCCGACGCCGTCTACCGTGCCGACGACGGCACCGAGCACGGCGTCGAATGGGTGACCCAGCGCGACGTCGACCTGGCCCGACGGATCACCGAGATCGCCGCCGACCACAAGGTCGACGCCGAGCCGGCCTCGGTCAGCGTCATCGAGCTCGGCCTCGATACGGCGCGCTCCGCGACCATCGCCCCGGTGTGGGCCGCCCTGCTGACCGGGAACGTCGAGGCCCAGGGCCACGGGTCCCCGAGCGACGAGATCCGGGACGCCACGGGACGGGTTCCGAACCTGTGGTTCGGGGACGCGGACGGGCGGGAGACCCCGCGTCAGCGGTTCCACGTCGAGGTCTACGTGGCACCCGAGGCGGCTCCGCAGCGCATCGCCGCCGCCGTCGCCGCGGGCGGGACCGTCGTCGACGACAGCAACGCGCCGTCGCTCACCGTGATCGCCGACCAGGACGGCAACACCGGAGTCCTCTGCGTCGCCGGGTGACCGACCCGATTCGGGTGACACGACACCACGCCGTGCCGCCGAGATTCTGACCTCCGAACCGAACTTCACCGCTGCGACCACACGAGAGCAGGTGGCGCCGATGTCGACCGCCGACGGCGAACCCCTCACCGGTCGGTCCGGGGCTGTCCCCGCATCCGGAATCCGTACGTTCGTCCTCCTGTGGTGCTCCCAGTGGCTCGTGGTGTTCGCCGCGGCCCAGACCGTCCTGGTGTTCCGCCTCGACATCTTCGTCGAGTTCAGCTCCCTGGCGGCGATCATCTTCGCCTTCCTCATCCTGTTCGCGCCGTTCGCGCTCCTGTCGCCGCTCGCCGGTGCTCTGGTGGACCGCTGGGGGCACCGGCGGATGCTGATCATCAGCAACGTCGGCATGCTCGTGAACCTCGCCGCGCTCGTCGTGGTGCTGCTCGCCGGCGTGCCCCTCCTGTGGCCGCTCATCGTCGTCCTCGCGATCGACGCCGTTCTCAAGGCCCCGCAGCTGGCCGCGCTCGAGGCGGCCGTCCCCCTGCTGGTTCCCCGGCGACATCTCATCCGGGCCAACGCCCCGCGGATGCTGCTGACCGTCACGGGCGTGGTCCTCGGGCCCCTGGTCGTCGCCCTCGCCAGCGCGTTCGTCGACCCGGTCGGTGCGATCCTGCTGGAGTGCGCGGCGGTGGTGATCGCCCTGCTCGTGCTGCGCACCCTCGACATCCCGGCCGTCCCGGCGGTGAACGGCGACGCGGCGCGCCAGTCGCTCCGCGTGGAGGTCCGCGCGGCGTCGGCCCGCCTGCGGTCCCGGCGCGGGCTGCTGCCGGTGCTGGCTCTCCTGGCGGGCGTCAGCTGCGTCATCTCGATCCTCGAGGGCGCGGGCCCGGAGAACGTCTACGCCTTCGCCGGCGAGGGCGGAACCATACTCGTCTTCGCGTCGGGATGGGTCGGCATGCTCGTCACGAGCATCGCGATGATCGTCACCGGGCGACCCCGTCGCCTCGCGCGCGGCATGCTCGCGGCGGGACTCCTGTTCGCCGCCGCGCTCGTCGTCGCCGCCGCGCGACCGATCCTCGCCGTCGCGGCCGTCGCCGCGTTCGTCGCGCTGGGCTGCACGGCGGTCTTCGTCGCCTGCGTGCAGACGGTGCTGCACACCAAGGTGGAGCCGCAGCTGCTCGGGCGGGTCATGGGCATCAAGAACCTCATGGTGGCCGGTCCGCACATGATCGGCACCACGATCGTGGTGTGGCTCGGAGTGGCTCTCGTCCCCGTCGTCGGCCGCGACGAGGTGCGCTGGCCCGCGGTCTCGGTGCTGGTCGGCGACGCCCCCGGCCGGAGCTGGGCCCTCCTCATGATCGCCGGCGGCGTGCTGGTCGTGCTCTTCGTGCTCCTCGCCTCCCGGAGCGTCCACCTGCGGCGCGTGCAGGACGACCTCCTGGACGTGACGCCCGACGACCGGCCGGCTCCGGCGTCCGAGGACCTGCCGGCCGCCGCTGCGACGCCGGCCGAGCGCTGACAGGGCCTGTGATGTCGAGCGATCGGCATGCCCTGCTCAGTGCCCAGCGAGCCGAGCTGGAGCTGCGACTCGCCGAGAAGCGGGCGGAGCGGGAGCAGCTCGCCCTGGCCCGCCGGATCGTGCCCGTGCCGCGGGACGGCTCGCTGGTGTGCAGCTACCAGCAGGAGGGAGCCTGGTTCATCCAGCAGCTGGACCCGGTGTCGTCGACCTACCTCATCCCCTTCCGGCTCAGGCTGCGCGGTGAGCTCGACGTCCCGGCGCTGGAGCGGGCATGGCACGCCCTCGTGGTCCGGCACGAGGCCCTGCGCACGAGGTTCGTGGACGAAAGCGGCGTACCCCGGCAGGTCATCGACGCAGCCCCGGCGACCCGGGCGCTCTCCGTGGTGGAACTGCCGGCCGACGAGGTCGAGCAGTGGACCGTCGGCGAGATCCACCGGCCGATGGACCTGGCGACCGGCCCGCTCCTGCGCACGTCGCTCGTCCGCATCACCGAGCGGGAGCACGTGCTCGTGTTCGTCGTCCACCACATCGTGTGTGACGGCTGGTCGATGCGGGTTCTGGCCGGTGAGCTGTCCACGCTGTACGCCGCCGGCACCGGTGGTCCCGAGGCGCGTCTGCCCGACCTGCCGATCCAGCCGGCCGACCACGCGGTCTGGCAACGGCGCCGGCTCGACGGTGAGCGGCTCGACCGCCAGCGCGACTACTGGCGCGCCCGCCTGGCCGATCTGTCGACAGTGGATCTGCCGACCGACCGGCCCCGGCCGGCCCAGCCCGCGGGCACCGGCGCCTTCCAGTCGATGAACCTCCCGGGCGACCTGGCCGACGCCGCCCACGCCTACGCCCGCGCCAACAGCGTGTCGTTGCTGGCCCTCATGCAGGCGACGCTGCTCACCGTGCTGCACCGCTACACGGGGCAGTCGGACCTGCCGGTCGGCTCGGTCTTCTCCGGACGCAACCGGGCCGATCTCGAACCACTGGTCGGCTTCTTCGTCAACTCGATGGTGCTGCGCACCAGCCTCGAGGGCGACCCCAGCTTCACCGAGCTCGCCCGCCGCTGCCACGACACCGTGCTCGAGGCCACCAACCACCAGGACATCCCCTTCAGCCTCGTCGTCGACACCGTGGCGACCGACCGGGTCTCCGGCCGGAACCCGCTGTTCCAGGTAGCCGTCACGCTGCAGCCCGCCGCGGCCACCGGCGAGGTGCCGACGCTGGGCGAGATCACGACGGAACTGCTCGACACCAGCGGCGATCACACCCGCTTCGACCTGAACGTGCTGGTCGTCGAAGGCCAGGGCCGAGCGCTGGAGGTCTCGGTGCTGTACGCCACCGAGCTGTTCGACCCCGACAGGATCGACCGGTTCGTCTCCCACGTCGCCGCGGCCCTCACCCACGGCCTGAGGGAGCCTCACCAGCCCGTCACCCGTCTCGAACCCCTTTCCGACGGCGAACGGCACCAGGTGCTGCACGCCTGGAACGAGACGGCGGTCGACTACCTCGCGCACCCCCTGCACCGGTTGGTCGAAGCCGCCGCGAACGCCACCCCCGACGCGGTCGCGGTCGTCGACCACGACGGCACCTCCTCCACCTACCGGCAGCTGGACTCGGCCGCCAACCAGCTCGCCCACCGGCTGCGCCGCCACGGCGTCGGCCCGGGCACCCGGGTCGGCGTCTGCCTGCAGCGTGGTGTCGATCTGGTCACCGCCCTGCTCGCCACGTGGAAGGCCGGTGGCGCCTACGTGCCCCTCGAGCCCGACCTGCCCCCGCAGCGCCTCGCCTTCATGCTCTCCGACGCCACGCCGGCGGTCGTGGTCACCGAGGCCGCCCGCGCCTCGGCCTTCCCGGCCGTCATCGCGCTCGACACCGAGCGGCCGGCCCTGGCCGCCGAGCCGACCACCGCACCGGACGGTGGCGGCGAACTGGACGACCCCGCCTACCTGCTCTACACCTCCGGCTCCACCGGAACCCCGAAAGCGGTCCAGGTCCCGCACCGGGGCCTGCACAACCGGATCGCCTGGATGCAGGACGCCTTCCGGCTCCGGGCCGACGACCGGGTACTGCAGAAGACGCCGTACGGGTTCGACGTGTCGGTGTGGGAGTTCTTCTGGCCCCTGGTCACCGGCGCCACCCTGGTCCTCGCCAAGCCGGGAGGCCACGGTGACCCGCGGTACCTGCACGAGCTGATCACCCGCGAGGGCGTCACCACCCTGCACTTCGTCCCGACCATGCTGAACGGCTTTCTCGATGCCGTCGGCTCCGCCCCCCTGCCCGGCGTGCGCCGTGTCTTCTGCAGCGGGGAGGCCCTGGCCGCCGGCACCGTGCGCCGGTTCATGACCACCTGGCCGCACGTCGAGCTGCACAACCTCTACGGGCCGACCGAGGCGTCCATCGACGTCACCGCGTGGCGCTGCACGCCGGACGCCGAGACCGTCCCGATCGGGCGTCCGATCGCCAACACCCGCGCCTACGTCCTCGACGGCCGCCTCCGGCCGGCCCCGATCGGGGTCGCCGGCCAGCTGTTCCTCGCCGGGGTCGGGCTGGCCCACGGCTACCACCACCGGCCGGCGCTGACCGCACAACGCTTCCTCCCCGACCCCCACGGTGCGCCCGGAGAGCGCATGTACGCCACCGGTGACCTCGTCCGCCTGCGCACCGACGGTGAGCTGGAGTACCTCGGCCGACAGGACGGCCAGGTCAAGATCGGGGGCCAGCGGATCGAGCTCGGGGAGGTCGAGCACGTCCTCGGCCGACACCCCGACGTCCGCCAGTGCACCGTCGCCGTCCGCGACCCCGGCTACCTCGCCGCCTACGTCGTCGGCGACGTGGACCTGGGCGAGGTCCGGGCGTACGTCGCCGAGCGGCTGCCCACCTTCATGACCCCCACGGCGTGGGTCGCGCTCGCCGAGCTGCCGGTCACGCACAGCGGCAAGCTGGACGCCGCCCGCCTGCCCGAACCCCAACGGGCTGCACCGGGGACGGTCGCCCCCCGCACCGACACCGAACGCTGGCTCGCCGACACCTGGCGCGACCTGCTCGGTGTCGAGCGGGTCGGCCTCGACGACGACTTCTTCGCCCTCGGTGCGAACTCGCTGCACGCCACCCAGCTCACGGTCCGCGTGCGCGACCAGCTCGACATCGAGCTCGCCCCGCGCCACCTGTTCATCACCTCCGGCCTCGAGCAGCTCGCCGCCCTCCTGGACAGGACCGAGACCGTGCCGGCCGTCGATCGCATCGTGCCGGTGCCGCACGACGGCCCCCTCGTGTGCACGTACCAGCAGGAGGGTCTGTGGCTCGTGCAGCAGCTCGACCCCGCCTCCGCCGCCTACCACATCGGCTTCGCGACCCGATTGCGCGGTGCGGTGCAGGTGCCCGCGCTGGAGCGGGCGCTGCAGTCCCTCGTCGCGCGGCACGAGGCGCTCCGGACCCGGTTCGTGGCGGTCGAGGGCCTGCCCCGGCAGGTCATCGACCCGCCGCCGGCGGTCCTGCCGCTCCCGGTGGTGGAGCTGGAGCACGCACAGGTCGAGAGCTGGGCCACCGACCTCATCCGCCGACCCATCGACCTGACCACCGGCCCGCTGTACCTCGTCGCGCTGGCCCGCCTCGCACCTGAGGAGCACGTCCTCGTCGTGGTCGTCCACCACGTCGTCGCCGACGGCCTGTCGGCCCGCATCCTGGTCGAGGAGCTGGCGGCGCTGTACGCGACCGACACCACGGGCGACGAGAGGCGGTTGCCGGAGCTCACCGTGCAGCCGGCCGACCACGCCGCCTGGCAGCGCGGCCGGCTCACCGGTGCGGAGCTGGAGCGACAGCTCGGCTACTGGCGCGAGCAGCTCGCCGACCTGCCCACGGTGGACTTCCCGACCGACCGCCCGCGGCCCGCCCGCCCCACGGGCGCGGGGGCAGCTGTCGTGCGCCGTGTCCCGGACGACCTCGCCGCCGGCGCACGGGCGTACGCACGGGACCACCGGGTGTCGTTCCTCGCCGTGCTCCAGGCGGCCCTGCTGGTCGTCCTGAACCGGTACACCGGCCAGACCGACCTCCCCGTCGGCTCGGTGTTCTCCGGCCGCACCCGAGCCGAGCTCGAGCCGCTCGTCGGGTACTTCGTCAACGCCGTCGTCCTGCGCACGTACGTCGACGACGACCCCACCTTCGGCGAGCTCGTCCGCCGCTGCCACGAGACGGTCGTCGACGCGACGGCCAACCAGTCCGTGCCCTTCGGCCTCGTCGTGGACGCGCTCGCGCCGAACCGCACCGCCGGCAGCAACCCCCTGTTCCAGATCGCCCTCTCGCTGCTCCCCGCGCAACGGGTCGACGAGGGCCCCCTGTTCGGTGACATCGCCGCCGAACCGGTCGAGGCCACCACCGGGCACACACGGTTCGACCTGGCCATCTCCGTGGACGACGCAGACGGCGGAGGGTTGGACCTGGAGGTGGAGTACTCGACGGAACTGTTCGACGCCGACCGCATCGACCGGCTCGTCGAGCACTACACCACCGCGCTCGCCTGCGGGCTGGCCGAGCCCCAGCGGCCCGCGACGGACATCGAGATCATGTCGCTCACGGAGCGACGACAGGTACTGCACGACTGGAACCCGGCGCGGCCCGAGGTGCTCGCCGGTGCCGCGGTCGACCCGGGCGGGTCGGCTGCCTGAGGTGGACCCCACCGTCCCGAGCCAGGCTCCCACGTCCGACCTGCTGCACGAGGTGGTCGCCGGGCACGACGTGGACCGGGTCGCGGTGTCGCCGAGCTGGAGCGGATGCTCGCGGAGAAGCCGGCCGAGAAGGCGCGGCGGGAGATGTCAGGGGAACCGGTGCAGGCCCCGGGTCCACCGGCGTCCCCTCACC
>JBBQEF010000245.1:0-8794 GCA_038320445.1 Mycobacteriales bacterium | reverse complement strand
GGCTGCACGGCCTGCTCGCCCGCGCGCTCGAGGCCGAGGACGCGGATCCGTCCGAGATCGCCCGGCACCATCGCGGCGCCGGTGACGTGGCCGCGGCGGCCGTCGCGTTCGCCCGGGCCGCGGAGGGGGCGCTGGCCGCCCACGCCACCCGGGAGGCGGCCGCCCTCGCCGAGGCCGGGCTCGGGCTCGCCCCGCGCCCGGCGGTGCGCGCCGACCTCCTGGCCGTCCGGGCGGAGGCGGGTGCCGCCCACGGCGCCCCGACCGCGGTCGCCGACCTGCGGGCTGCCCTCGCGGCGACCGGCCCGGGTCCGGTGCGGTCCCGGCGCCGGTCGCGGCTGGCGATGCTCACGTTCGGGGCCCAGGATCCGCGACGGGCGTCGGAGCTGGCCGAGCTCGCCGTCGTCGAGGCCGCGGACGACCCCGGCGCCCGCGCCGCCGCGCTGGAGACCGTCGCGATCCTCGACATGAACCTCGGACATCCCGAGCGGGCACGCGACCGCGCCGAGGCCGCGCTGGAGATCTACCGCGCGTCGGGCGACACGGCCGGCGTCGCCCGGATCCTCGACGGGCGGGCGATGGCCACGTTCCTCGACGGCCGGATCGCCGACGGCGTCGAGACCTTCGGGCGGGTGGCCCGGCTGTTCACCGACTCGGGCGAGCTGCTGCGGGTGGTGACACCGCGGTCGACCCGGGGCCACGGCCTGGTGTTCCTCGGCCGGCCGGCCGAGGGGTTCGCCGACGCCGGCGAGGCGCTGCGGCTGGCCCGCGACCTCGATGCTCCCGAGGGCCGGGCCTACGCGCTCTGGCACCGCTCGGAGGCGCTCTCGGCACTCGGCCGGGCCGAGGAGGCGGAGGCCGACGCGCGGGAGGCGCTGGCGGTCGCGCGCGGCGTCGACCACCGGGGGTGGACGGCCACGGCCCACCGCGCTCTCGGTATCGCGCTGGTCGCCCGCGGCGCGCTGGACGACGCCGCCGCCGCGTTCGCGGCCTCGGCCGGGGCGGCGGGGGAGTCGCTCACGCTCTTCGCGTCGTGGGCGGCGGCACGGTCGGCGCTGGTGGCGGTGCTGCGTGGCTCGCTGACCGGCGTGGATGCGCTCGTCGCCCGCGCGCTCGCCACCGGCCCGCCGCTGGGGCACTACGAGGCGCGGCTGGCCGAGGTGGAGCTGCTCGTCGCGCGCGGGGACCCGGCCGCAGCGGCACGTGCCGCGGCGGCGCTGGCGGCGTCCCGCGACGGCGGCCACGCGGTGTCCGTCGAGAGACTGTCGGGGGTGGCGGGCATGCTGAACGCGTGAAGGAGCGACCGACCTCGACCACCAGCGAGTACGGCCTGCTCGGCGTTCGCAGCGTCGATGCTCGGGCCCGGCAAGTGACCATCGGTACCGACTTCTCGCTCGACCGCTTCCCGCCCGCACCCGATCTGGCGTCGCTCGTCGAGCGGCACTGGCTGGTCTCGTGGGAGTTGCCGGCGGGACGCGAGGCATCGGTCACGCTGCTGCCGCACCCGTGCGTCAACCTCGTCCTCGACGGCGGCCGGCTCGCCGTCGCCGGGGTCGGCCACGAGCGCTTCATCTACACCTACCGCGGGTCCGGGCGGGTGTTCGGCGTCAAGTTCCGGCCCGGTGCCTTCCTGCCGTTCCTCGGGCGGCCGGTCGGTGGCATCACCGGATCCGTGCTGCCGGCCGAGCAGCTCTGGGGGCCGTCGGCGGCCGGGCTGGCGGTGGAGATGTCGGCGCAGCCGCGCGTCGAACACCTGATCGCGCTGGTGGAGGCGTTCCTGCGGGAGCGGTGGCCGGCGCCCGATCCGCAGGTCGAGATCGTCGGGCGCATCGTCGGCGCCCTGCTGCACGACCGCGGCATCAGCCGCGTGGAGGAGGTCACCGAACGGTTCGGCATCCCGCCCCGCACGCTGCAGCGGCTGTTCGCCCGCTACGTCGGGGTCAGCCCGAAGTGGGTGCTGCGCCGCTACCGGCTGCACGAGGCCGCCGCGGTGCTGGCGCAGGAGCAGGACCGGCCGTGGGCCGAGGTCGCGGCCGAGCTCGGCTACTTCGACCAGAGCCACTTCATCCGCGATTTCACCACCGCCATCGGCATGACGCCGGTGGCCTACGCGCAGGCCTGCCGCCGCAGCGAGGCGCCGGTGAGCGCCTGAGCCACGGTGGTCACCTCTCCCCGGCGACGCGCTCGACGAAGTCCTTCGCCTCCGCCAGGGTGGCACCCGTGCGATCCCGGTACGCCTTGATCGCGTGGAGCTTCTTCCCCTCGCGCAGGAACGAGTCGACCTCCTCGAAACCCGGTTCGGCGAGCGCGACGCCGACGTGCCCGAGCACGGCGTCGAGCTTGCGTTCGACGATCCCGAGCCGTCGCTCCAGCCGCGCGATCCGTCGTTCCGCGGCGGACCAGCCGAACGCGCTGGACATCACGACGATGGTGACGGCGATCGACCACAGCGCGATTTCCACGGCGCGCACCCTACCGACAGGGAGGACCCGGATGGGCCGGCTCCGCACGAAGCGCATGTCATGACCTGGATCTCCCCATGCCCGCTCCGGTCGACGGGCCGACCACGGGCGGCGACCGGCCGATCCTGGAGTGCTACCTCGCCGGGCAGCGCGCGACGTTGCTCGGGATCTGTGCCCGGCACAACGGCCACGCGGACCTGCTGCGCCAGGCGATCGACGGCGTGACCGGCCGGTGACGGCCCGCCGGCGCTAACGATAGTTGGTGAACTGCAGCGCGATGCCGAAGTCCCTGCCCTTGAGCAGGGCGATCACGGCCTGCAGATCGTCCTTCTTCTTGCCCGAGACCCGCAGCTGGTCGCCCTGGATCTGGGCCTGCACGCCCTTGAACTTCTCGTCGCGGATGGCCTTGCTGATCTCCTTGGCCTTGTCCGACTCGATGCCCTGCAGGATCGTGCCGCTGACCTTGTAGACCTTGCCCGAGATGGCGGGCTCGCCCGCCTCGAACGCCTTCATCGAGATGTTGCGCTTGACCAGCTTCTCCTTGAACACCTCGACCGCGGCCTTGGCCCGCTCCTCGGTCTCGGACTCGATCGTCAGCGCCTCCTCCCCGGTCCAGGCGATCGACGTGCCCGTGCCTCGGAAGTCGAAGCGCTGCGAGAGCTCCTTCGCCGCCTGGTTGAGGGCGTTGTCGACCTCCTGGCGGTCGACCTTGCTCACGACGTCGAACGACGGGTCTGCCATGGGTGCCTCCTGATCAACCGGGCCCGGCGTGAAACCCGGTTCTTCGCTGTCGTATCCTCGTCCACGCGCCGCGGCGCACCCCCGGCAGGTTGCCCGAGTGGCCAAAGGGAGCGGACTGTAAATCCGTCGGCTTAGCCTACGAAGGTTCGAATCCTTCACCTGCCACCAGCCCCCTGGCCAGCACCCTTGGTCAGGGGGCTGATCATTTACATGATCAGCCAGAGCCCCTCGTCCAAGCTCGCGTTCATGAAACTCTGCCTACCATAGCGATGTGACCAGGGCGGACGGCACGCGAGAGGACCGCAGGCGCGGCAGCGCGCGTGTCCGCGGCGGCCCGTTGCGGGTGCGCGTGTTCTCGCACCGCTCGAGCAGTCCGAGCAGTTCTTCCGCGCTGCCGATGCTGTGGCGTCCGAGACGAAGGTGGCGCCGGCGCGGTGACGACGGCTGCGACGAGGGTGGGCGGTTGGGGGATCCCTCGTCGGCTCTCCGATCGCAGCGCGCCTGCACGGTCCTGCCGAGGTGTGTGCCATGCCCGGACCCGTCGGCCGCCTGGCGATCTCACGGGTGGATCGCGGCTACGAGGCGGTCGCCTGCGCGAGCAGGTCGCGCACGGTGCGCGGTTCGTGGCCGAGCAGTGTGCCGAGCAGCGGGTCGGTTCCGGCGAAGTAACCCCCGTGGGCGGCCTGGTACATCCCGAGCGTGAAGCGCGCCATGTGCTCCTTCTGCCCTGCGGCGACTTGGGCGTCAAGCCACTCGTCCTGACCGAGCACGGCGAGCTCGATCGTGCGGCCGGTCAGGTCGGACGCGATCGCGGCGATGTCCTCGAACGTCGGCGCGGTGCTGGCGGTGAGCGTCGTCGGGCCGTCGTAGGCACCGTCCGAGGCGAGGATGACGGCGGCGGCCTCGGCGGCGTCGTCGCGTGCGGTCCACGACACCGGTCCGTCGGCGGGCACGGTGATGACGCCGGTCTCGCGCCAGGGTCCCATCAGCCAGTTGAGGCTGTGCGCGTAGAAGCCGTTGCGCAGCGAGGTCCATGCGATACCGGACTCGGCAAGCAACTGCTCGGTAGCGGCGTGGTCGCGCCCCGGGCCGAACGGGGTGTCGAGTGCGGCTCCTTGGTGGCTGGTGTAGAGGATGCGCCCGACCCCCGCGGCGGCGGCCGCGTCGATCGCCGTGCGGTGCAGGCTCACGGCGTCGGCGCCCGGGTCGTTGGACGAGACGAGCAGAAGCTGGTCGGCTCCGTCGAATGCGCTCGGCAAGGAGCATGGCTGGGCGTAGTCGCCGTGTCGCACGGCCACGCCGCGATCCGCGAAGCGCTTCGCCTTACTCGGGTCGCGGACGGCGACGCCGATGTGGTCCGCAGGCATGTGGTTCAGCAGGTGGTCGACGGTCGCACCGTTGAGTGCGCCGGTGGCTCCGGTGACGATGATCATGCTCGGTCCTTCCGGTATCGGTGGAATTGCGTTTATGGTATCGAGGATAACACAACGATACCGTTCGTGCGTTATCATGGGAAACATGATCGAAGCGGTCAGCAGCCGGAGCGACACGCGGTCGAGGATTGTCGACGTCGCGGCGCGGTTGCTCCGAGAGCAGGGGCCGGCGGCGGTCACGACGCGTGGGGTCGCGGAAGGCGCCGGCGTGCAGGCGCCGGCGATCTACCGGCTGTTCGGTGACAAGGACGGCCTGCTCGATGCCGTGGTCGAACACGTGATGGCCACCTACGTGGCCGCCAAAGCCTCCATCGTGGAGGCTGCTTCGGCAGGCGACGTGGACCCGATCGAGGATCTGCGCGCGGGGTGGCAGACCTACATCGACTTCGGCATCGCCAACCCGGCGCTCTACGCCCTGTTGAGCGACCCGGGGCGTGCGCTGCGCTCGCCTGCGACGCAATCGGGCAAGCACGTTCTGGAATCGCGAGTTCACCGGGTCGCGTTGGCCGGGCGGCTCCAGGTCAGTGAGCGACGTGCCGTCGACCTCATCCATGCCGCCGGCACCGGCGCGGTACTCACGCTTCTCTCGACACCGGCAGTGCACCGTGATCCTGGCCTGGCCGACGACCTGTTCGGCGCCGTTCTTCGTCGCATCGTCACTCGCGCTCCCGAAGCTCCCGAAGTGCCCGACAATGGTCCCGCGGCGTCAGCAGTCGCCTTGCGCGCCGCCGCGTCCAAGCTCGACATGCTCACCGACGCCGAACGGCACGTCCTGGCCGAATGGCTCGACCGCGCAATCGAGGCCCTTTAGGGGATCCTTGGGTTCTTGCGGTGGCCGCAAGGCAGGCTCGGCCGAGGCTGCGCCCCCGCTGGCGCGGTCGGCTGGGAGCGAATGGGGGTCTCAGCTCAGCCGGCGCGCGCGCAGCACCCCGTCATCGGCGCGGTGGGCCCCGGCGCCGCCGTGGGGTGCGATGCGCGGTCGCTGCTCGTCCAGCTCCACCTGCATGGCGGCTGTGCGGTGAGGTGAGCGCTCTGCCGCGGTGAACGCGGTCACGACCCGACCGGGCTCGCGGCGGCCAGGGTGGCCGCGGCGGCGTGGGCGGCGATCTGCGGGTCGTGACCTGCGCCACCGAGACCAGGAAGGATGTCGCCATGCCTGCTTGGATCTGTCGGACCTGCGCCGTGCAATACACCGACACCGATCGTCCGCCTGCCCGCTGTGTGATTTGCGTGGACGAACGCCAGTACGTCGGATGGGACGGCCAGCAGTGGACCACCGCCGCCGAACTGGCCCTCGACCACACCACCGAGTTGCAGGACGAGGAAACCGACCTGATCGGCGTCGGTGTCCAACCAGCATTCGGAATCGGGCAACGGGCGCTGCTCGTGCGCACGCCGCACGGCAATGTGCTCTGGGACTGCATCGCGCTGCTCGACGACGCGGCACGACACCGGATCATCGAGCTGGGTGGCATCGACACGATCTGCATGTCCCACCCGCACTTCTACGGCGCCAACATCGACCTCGCCGATGCCTTCGACGCCCGCGTGCTCATCCCCCGAGCCGACCGGCACTGGATCCAACGTTCCTCGCCGAGGATCGAGCTGTTCGACGACGAGGCCGAGCCGCTACCGGGACTCACCCTGGCCCGCATCGGCGGTCACTTCGACGGCGCAGCTGTCCTGCACTGGCCGGCCGGGTCCGACGGGCGCGGCGTACTTCTGACCGGGGACACCATCACGGTCGTCCAGGACCGGGACTGGGTCAGCTTCATGTGGAGCTACCCCAACCTCATACCGCTCGACGAACACACGGTGCTCGATATCGCGACCCGGGTCGAACGCTTCACCTTCGACCGCGTGTACGGCGGCTGGTGGGGCCGGGTCGTCGTCGAGGACGGAGCCGCCGCGGTACGCCGGTCAGCAGATCGTTACGTCGCACGGATGCGAGGTGTACGGCCGGACGACACAACACCAGCCGTCCGTCTGGACGTCGCTGAACACCCGAGTTCCGTTGCGATGGATCACGTGCTGGGGAGCTCGGAGTAGGAGACGGCGGCAGGCGTTGATCCATCGCACCGGAGTCCGGATTGCGCCATCGTCCAGGTGAACGGCAGGAAATAACCCGAGGCGACTGGTGGCGACCGGCCGCCGCCCGGCGGCTGGGAGCGGGCAGGGACACCGCTCTCAGTGGGGAGGCCGGCGTCGAGCTCGGCGTGAACCTCGTCCCGGCTGAGGTCTGGGTCATGGTGTGCCTCCGGTGGTTGTGGTGCGGGCTGTGCTGATCAGAAGGTCTTGGCGACGTCGCGCGCGGTGGCGTGCGCGGACCGGCGTGCTTCCTCGGCGTCACCGGACAGGGTGGGGTGGTAGCGGATCTCGCTGATGTCGGTGATGCCGGTCCAGGCCAGCCAGTCGTTGACGTAGGTGGACTGGAAGTCGCGGCCGAACTCCCGGCCCAGGGCCGGGCCCCACACGGCGCTCGTGTAGATGACCGTGGCCCGCTTGCCTTGGCCGGCGAGCAGGTGGGTGTATCCCGTGGTCGGGTCGATGCCGAAGACCATGCCGGGCTGGGAGACGACGTCGATGAACTGCTTGAGGATGTAGGGCACGCCGGCGTTCCACATCGGCACGCTGAACAGGAGCCGATCGGCGGTGGCGAACCGGGCGAAGGTGTCCTGCGCCGCTCGCCAGGCGGCGGCCTGCTCACCGTCGGGTGAGCCGCCGCCGAAGATGGTCATCTTGGCCGCGGCGGCTGCCGGCCCGAACTCGGGGAGCGAGCCGTCCCACAGGTCCCACGCCTCGATGCCCACGTCGGGGTTGGTCTGGCGGTAGGTCTCCAGGAAAGCGTCGGCGATCTGAAGTGACTCCGACGCCGCTCCGCGCGGGGACGCCGAGATATGGAGGAACGTGGACACGGGTAGTGCCTCCTCACGTGATGAACCACGGCGGACCTTCCACCGCGGCACGATCCGGACTAGAGTCCGATTCATGCGGCCGAACGTTAGCGGACTGGAGTCCGGATCGTCAACGGAGCCGTCGCGGCCGGCTCCCGAGGCCTGCCGCATCGAGTTGCCGGTCCTCGATGTCGGGGTGGTGCGCGAACGGGCCGACGCCGCCCGCAACCGGCTCCGCGTGCTGGCCGCCGCCGAACGACTGTTCGCCGAACGCGGCGTGGTCGGTGTCACCATGGACGATGTCGCCGCGGCCGCGAAGGTCGGCAAGGGCACCCTGTACCGGCGGTTCGTCGACAAGGGCGGCCTGGCGGTCGCGCTGCTCGACCAGCGAGAGCGCGACCTGCAGCAGCAGATCCTGACCGGGCCGCCACCGCTGGGCCCTGGGGCCGATCCCGCCGAACGACTTGCTGCGTTCGTCGGGGGCTATCTGGAGTTCCTCGACGGTGCCCTCGATCTGGTGCTGATGTCGGAGACCTCCGCCCCCGGGGCGCGGCTGCGCACCGGAGCACACGCCTTCTGGCGCCAACACTGCCGTTACCTGCTGACCCAGGCCGGCGCTCGCCAGCCGGAACTACGCGCCGACCTCCTTCTGGCGGGTCTCGCTGCCGAACAGGTCAATCACTGGCTCCACGACGAGCATCGCAACCGCAGCGACCTCGCGGCGGATCTCGCCGCAGTCGCACTCATGGCGGGTGGCTCGTCCCGCTGAAGGATCCGCCGACGGCCACGAGATCCCTGGGTGGCCCGGGCCCGCGCCGATCCGAGGTCGGGTATTCAGCGCCTGGTCTCGTACCTGGTGAGGAGCACGCCGTCGCGAAACGTCCGGCTCTCCAGCAGGTTCAGGTTCACCCAGTTGTCCAGGGCCGTGAAGAACGGCGTGCCGCCGCCCACCAGGACCGGGTGGGTGATGATCGCGTACTGGTCGATCAGCCCGGCCCGCATGGCCGCCGCGGCGAGGGTGGCGCCGCCGATGTCCATGGGGCCGCCATCCTCAGTCTTGAGCCGGGTGATCTCGGTGACAGCGTCGCCGGTGACCAGGCGGGCGTTCCCGTCGACCGCGCTGGTCGTCGAGGAGAACACCACCTTCGGCATGTCCCGCCAGCGGCGGGCGAACTCGATCTGCGCCGGTGTGGCGCCAGGCTGCTGGTCGGCGGTCGGCCAGTGGGAGCTCATCGTCTCCCACAGTCTGCGCCCGTACAGCGCCAGG
>JBBQEF010000244.1:0-8901 GCA_038320445.1 Mycobacteriales bacterium | reverse complement strand
ACCGCCGAGGGCGACGAGCGCGCCCGCCTGGAGATCCTCGCCGACGAGGTCGGGGCGTCGCTGCGCTGGGCCACCACCACGGTCAGCAAGGCCACCGCGGCCGGCTAAACCTCGGCTGCTCCCGGGAGCGACCGCTTCCGGGAGCAGCAGCGGGTTCCGACCGGCGCGATCAACGCGGTGACGTGATACAGCGCGGTATCACGTCATGGGCTGGCCCGATCGTCTCGATCATGGAGCAGATCGAGGCCGGGACCTGGTCGCGGGTGGGAGCACATCAGGTCGCGATGCGACCTGCGGCCAGGACGGGGCAACGAGCCCGCGTCGGGGCGCGTCCGTAGCGGGCATGCTCACGCGGCTCGATCGCACCGCCACTACGGGATCGGGGGGCACCACGAGGCGCTGCCGCTACTTCCAGCGGTTGACGAACTCGACCGTCGCGGTGTTGACCTCACCGGGGTCGGAGGCGCTCAGGAAGTGTCGACCGCCCTCAACGACGCGGAGCTGGGCGTTGGCGCTGTTGACGAAGAGTGGGATCTCATCCTCGGCATTGGCGACCGAGTAGACCGGGTCTGCTGTGCCGTGCATCCAGAGAACCGGGCAGTGCACCCTGTCCAGCCGGCCGTGCAAGCCGTCGCGGTCACGTAGGTTGATGGTGCTGATCCGCAGACGCTCACGCCCCGCGTCGCCGGCATAGCTCTTCTGGTGGGTTGCGTGCCAGAACGTGCGCTCCTCGGGCGGCACGTCGTCTCCGAAGCCCTCCTTGAGCACGGCGTCGACGAGCTCGACCGGGATTACCCAGTCTTCGCCGACGCTCTCGGCTAGCGCCTCGATGGCCGGGGTACAGAAGCTGATCCCGTCCCAGCACCCCACATCGCGGCTGCGCTGGCTCTCATAGTCCATCGAGGTGCCGAGCAGGATGATGCCCTTCACCGTGCGGGGGGCGAGCATAGCCATACGGGGCGCTACCCATCCTCCTTGCGACGTGCCCAGGACGAACGCCTCGGAGATGCCGAGCGCATCGAGAACCTGCAGGTTGGCGATGGCCGAGTCCCAGTAGGTGAACTGCTCGTACGAGGCGCGGGTCTGGCCGTGGCCGTACGGCTCGAGGGCCAGGAGGTTGGCGGTGGCGATGAGCTTCTCGTCCGTGAACTGGGGCCGGTACAGCTCGACGGAGGTGCTGAACGAGTTGACCATGACCAGCGTCGGGAGTGAGGCGTCGTAGGCCTTGCCGAGCTTGTAGCCGATGGTCGAGGTGCCGAGATGGGGAACCGTGATGGTCTCACTGTTGCTCATGTTCTCTCCCGTGGTTCTGGCGCACTTTCCGTGAATGCCCTTGACGAGTGCGCCCGAGCGGGCTGCCGCGCGCCGAGCTCACCGGCAGGCTCCGGCCTGACGAGGCGGCCGACGTCACAGCGTGGTCCGGAAGTGGGTGCGGAGATACGAGACGTATCCCGCGCGGGTGGTGACCTCCAGATGGCGCGACGGCAGCCAGACGTCCTCGGCGTACTCCTTGAAGGTGATCCGTCCCGCTCGCGGGTCGATCCACGTGCCGTCCTCGACGGTGCCCTCGACTTTGGTCGCGGCCTTCATCGCCGCGCGTCGTGTGCTGAACATTCCTGCGGTCTGCCTCTGCCCGAACGGGTCGCGGTACCTCCCCTGGAACCGGGTCGAGCCGTCATCGGCCCGCCGTGTCGTCACCCTGGCCATGGTCGCCCTCGCCGGGGCTGTGATGTGGGCACGATGTGGGCAAACAATGGTGGACGGCCATGCATTCGACTGGACGATCCTGGATCGCAGAGTGCCTCTGAGCTGCGATGATGCATGAATTCATGCTACCCGAGCTGGCAGTGCTTGCGCAGCGGGCTCGGCTCATAACCCAGAGGTCGTAGGTTCGAATCCTACCCCCGCTACTGAAGAAGCACCAGGTCAGAGGGCCTCTCGCAGATCTTGCGAGTGGGCACTCTTCCGTTCGCTGTGGGCACCATGCGATCGCATCCTCCACCCGGGTGGACGCCCGAGTCTGTGGCCAGCCCGTCCTCGCCGACCTGCTGTACTGAACGGGTGGGCACGGACGAGGGCTACCTGCTGGCCGACCAGCGGACCCGGGTGCGGCTGGACGCGTTGGCCACACTGTTCGATCCGTCCACCTTCGCGCACCTGCTCGACCTGGGCGTCGGTGCCGGCCGGCGGTGCTGGGAGGTCGGCGCCGGCGGCATGTCGGTGCCGCGCTGGCTGGCCGGGCAGGTCGGCCCCACCGGCATGGTCGTGGCCACCGACATCGACACCACGTGGCTGGGCGGCGAGGACCGGGTGCGCGTGCTTCGCCACGACGTCGGCGCCGACGAGCCGCCGGCCACCGGCCTCGACCTCGTGCACGCCCGGCTGGTCCTCACCCACGTGCCCCGGCGCGTCGCCGCGCTCGCCTCGATGGTGGCCGCGCTGCGTCCGGGCGGTTGGCTCGTACTCGAAGAAGCAGACCCCGGCCTGCAGCCCCTGCTCTGCCCCGAGGACGACGGCCCTGCGCAGCAGCTGGCCAACCGGCTCCGGACCGGCTTCCGGACGCTGATGGCCGGTCGCGACGCCGACCTGGCCCACGGCCGCACCCTGCCCCGGCTGCTGCGCGAGCACGGGCTGGTCGACGTCGCCGCCGACGCCTGGTTCCCGATCACCGCACCGGCCTGCACCACGCTCGAACGCGTGACCGTCGAGCAGATCCGGGACCGGCTGATCAGCGGCGGCATCGCCACGGACGCCGAGATCGACCGCCACCTCGACAACATCGACTCCGGGCGGCTCCCCGATCTGGCCACCTCACCCATGATCTCGGCCTGGGGCCGCCGGCCGGGCTGACGCCGGAAGATCCCGGCGACCCGGGACACCGGTCACTGGCCACGCGGACGGCCGCCGGCCGATGCTCGCCCCGTCGGGACCGAGACGAGGGAGCGTGGTCGTGATGCGGCAGGACACGAGGATCGCGGCGGTGGCGGGCACGGTGTGCCTGCTGGCCGGCTCGGTCGGGCAGTTGGTGCAGTACCTGGTGACCCCGCTGGTCAGCGTGGGCGGGTCGCCGGCCGAGCAGGTGGCGCAGGCCGCGGCCCATCCCGCGGCGATGCGCGCCGCGTCCTGGCTGGACCTGTCCATCCTGTTCCTGGTCCCGGCGGTGCTCTACGTCGGCCGGGTCGCCGGGGCGCCGCGTTCGGCTCCCGCCGCGGTCGCGACCGGTCTCACGTTCCTGACGACGCTGTTCGGGTCGGCCTACCTGTTCGCGGTCGACGTGCTCGTCCAGCCGCCGGCCGACCCGGACGCGGTCGGCGCCTACCTGAGCGACCCGCTCGTCTCGACGGTCACGCTCGTGTTCCTGGCCGGCCACGTGATCGGCTTCGTGCTCCTCGCGGTCGCGCTGTGGCGGGCGAGGGCGGTTGCGGCCTGGGCGGCCGTGGCGCTCGGCCTGTCGCCGATCCTGGAGATCGGCGGGCAGGCGGCCGGAGTGGGCGCGGTGACGGTGGCCGGCTGTGCCCTGCTCGTCGTCGCGTTCGCCGCGTGCGCCGCGGTGCTGCTGCGGGCGCCGGAGGGGGCCCCGGCCCCGGTTGGCTCCTGACACGGCCGCATCCATGGAGGACCATCCGACGATGGACCGGTCCGCCCTGCTCAGGACGCTGACGCGTGGTGGGGTTCTCGTCGCCGCGCTGCTCACCGTCCTGGCCGTGGCCGTCATGGTCCGCACGCCCGACCCGCTGACCGTGCTGCTCGCGGTGATCGCCGCACTGTTCGTGGCGGTGCCCGTCGTCGGGGCGGCCGTTGCGCGCGCGAGACCCGCCAACCCGGTCGGCTGGATCCTGCTCGCGAGCGGCGTGTCGTTCCCGCTGGCCGTCGGCGCCTACGTCTACGCGCGGACGGCGGTCCCGGCCGACCTCCCGGGTGCGGTGTGGGCGGGCTGGTTGGACGGCTGGCCGTGGGTGCCGGCGGTGGCGCTGGTCCCCACGGTGGGACTGCTCCTGTTCCCGGACGGGACGCTGCCGTCCAGGAGGTGGCGCCCACTGCTGGTGCTCGACCTCGCCGTCGCGGTGGCAATCACGCTGGCCACCCTGTTCGGCAGCACGCTGATGGACTTCCCCGACGTCACGAACCCCACCGCACTCCCGGGTGGCATCACGGACCCGCTGATGGCGGCGATCGCGTTGATGGCCCCGTTGACCACGGCCTCGGCCTGGTCGGTGCAGCGCCGTGTCCGAAGGGCCGACGGCGACGCCCGCCGGGCCCTGGCGCTGGTCGCCCCGGCCGGATGGCTGATGGCGGCGTCGTGGTGGGGGTGTGCAGCGGTCGTCGCGCTCACCGGTGACAGCGTCTACGCGCTGCCGGCGGAGGCGGCGGGGATGCTCGCCCTCGCCGTCGTGGCGTGGGTGGCCATCCGCCGCTACGGGCTGTTCGACGCCCGTGCCGTGGTCAACCGGGCGCTGGTGTTCGCCGGGCTGACCGCGTGCGTCATCGCCGTCTACCTCGCGGTCGCGGGCATGGTCGATGCACTGGCCGCGCCGATGGGCGGCCCGGTCGCCGTGGTGGTGGCCGTACTCGTGGCGCTCCCCCTGCGCGACGTCCTGCAGCGCGCCGCGAACCGGCTGGTCTTCGGCTACCGGGACGACCCCTACGGCGCCGTCGACCGGCTCGGCCAGCGGCTGGAGGACGCGGCCGCGTCGGAGGACGTCCTGCCCGCGGTGGCGCGCGTGACCCGCGACGCGCTGCGCCTGCCGTTCGTCGAGGTGCGGCTCGGCGAGGACGTGACGGCGAGCAGCGGCCACCCGCTCACCGGCCGCCGCGTCCCGTTCCCGCTGACCTTCACCGGCGAGATCATCGGTGAGCTGGCCGTCGAGCCGCGCGACGACCGCGACCTGACCGACGCCGACCGCAGGCTGCTCGCCGGCATCGCCCGGCAGGTCGCCGTCGCCGCACACGCCGTCTCCCTCACCGGCGACCTGCTCCGCTCCCGGGAACGGCTCGTCGCGGCATCGGAGGACGAGCGCCGCCGACTGCGGCGCGACCTGCACGACGGCCTCGGCCCCGGCCTGGCCGGGCTCGTCCTGGGCCTGCAACGGGCCAGGACCCGCGTGCCGGTCGACCCTGACGCCGCCGTCGCGCAGCTCGACCAGCTCACCGTTGCGGCCCAGTCAGCCGTCGGGGAGGTGCGGAGGCTGGTCTACGGCCTACGCCCGCCTGCGCTCGACGAGCTGGGACTGCTCGGGGCGCTCGACGAGCAGGCCCGCGCGCTCGGCTCGACCACCGTGTCCGGACGGATCGGGTCGGAGCTGCCGGCCGCCGTCGAGGTCGCCGCGTACCGCATCGCGCTCGAAGCCATGACCAACGCCGCCCGGCACGCCGGCGCTCGCCGCTGCACGGTCCTGATCGGCGACGGCGACGGGGAGGTGCGCATCGCGGTGGAGGACGACGGTGTCGGCCTGCCTCCGCAGTACCGCGCCGGCGTCGGGATCGCCTCGATGCGGGAGCGGGCGAGCGAGCTGGGCGGCCGCTGCACCGTCGAACGCCTGGTCCCGAGCGGCACCGCGGTGCGGGCGACGATCCCGCTGGACGCGTGATGGGCGAGCCGATCCGGGTGGTCGTCGCCGACGACCACCCGATCTTCCGTTCCGGCCTGCGCACGCTGGTGCAGGAGAGCCCGCAGCTGGAGTTCGTGGGCGAGGCCGCGGACGGCGACGAGGCCGTGGCGCTCTGCGTGGAGCAGCGGCCCGACGTGGTCCTGATGGACATCCGCATGCCCGGCACAAGCGGGGTCGAGGCCACCCGGCGGGTACGGGCCGAAGCGCCCTCCGTCGGCGTGCTGGTGCTGACCATGCTCGAGGACGACACCACCGTCGTCGCGGCGATGCGCGCCGGGGCACGGGGCTACGTGCTCAAGGGCGCTGCTCCCGACGAGATCCTCCGCGCGATCACGGCCGTCGCCGCCGGTGACGTGATCTTCGGAGCGGCCATCGCCGCGCGGGTGACCGGCCTGGTCGTCGGCGGCTCCGAGGGCAGCCCGCGGCCGTTCCCCGAGCTGTCCGCCCGGGAGCGCGACGTGCTCGACCTCGTGGCGGCCGGGCAGAGCAACGCCGCCGTCGCGGCCCGGCTCGGGCTCAGCGAGAAGACCGTGCGCAACAACGTGTCCGCCGTCTTCGCCAAGCTCCGCGTCGCCGATCGGGCCTGCGCGATCGTGCTCGCCCGCGAGGCCGGCCTGGGCCGGCGGACATAGGGGACCCGCCGTCCCTGGTGCCCGGGACGCGGGACGCGGGACGCGTCGAAGTCCTCACCGATCCGAGGAGGACCCCATGTCCACGACCACTCGGCGTGCCCTCGGCCCGGAGGGCCGCGTCCGCCACGATGTAGCACCGCGTCGCTCGCCGGATCGGCCCTGATCGCGCCGGGCTTCGGGGACAGCGACGCGGTCGCGGTGGCCGAGCCGGTGAGCCGGCTGGGACTCGTCGCCGTCCAGGTGCACCGCTACGGCGGTACTCGGACTGGGCGGCGCGCCAGCAGACCGAGGTCCTGCTGCTCGCCGTCGTCCTCCTGGTGACGCACCTGCTGAATGCTCAACCTCGTCGCCGCGGCCGGGCTGGTCACGGCCTACCAGCCCGTTGCGGTGCTGCTGACCTACGCGACGATCGGGGTGCTGGACGAGCCGCTCTCCACCAGCTCACAACGACGACGGACCACTAGTTCCCGATGAGCTCGCGGATCTGCGTGGCCACGGCGGCGTGCCGCTCGGGGTGCAGCTCGGCGACCTGTTCCTCGAGCACGCCGCGGGCGACCCAGACCAGCCGGTCGAGCAGGGCGGTGCCGGCGTCGACGATCGGTTCGCGGTAGGTGCCCTCGTAGACCGAGCGGGAGTCGACCTCGACCGCGATCACCCGCCGGTCGGAGAACGCGGCGTTGTAGGCGTCGGAGGACACGACCAGGTAGCTCATCGGGCCCATCACCTCATCGCGGGACACCCAGACCTGCCCGAAGCGGATCGACTCGGCGGGCCCGCTCATCCCTCGTCGAGCGCAGTGATCGCGCGGCGGCGGCGGGCGGCCATGAGGGCGCGTTCCTGCTCGTCGGTGTGGAGCGGGGCGCGGGCGTCCTCCTCGGCCCGGGCGCGCCTCGCCTTCGCGACGGCAGCTTGATGCCGCAACGCGGTCCGGACCCACTCCGACAGGTTCGTGCCGGCGTCCGCTGCCGCGGCCTTGATCTGCTCGGCCAGACCGTCGTCGAGCTTCACCGCGATCTGCACCGTCATGCTCGTAGCATGACACATCGTCACTCGGGACGGTATGCGCCCGCTGGGCGCCTGGGCTGAAGCTGCTCGACGTGCTCGGCATCGTGTCCGAGCCCATCGAGCTGCCAGGCCCTCGCCACCGTCGGAGCACACAGCGACCTGCCGTCATTGCTGGTCATCGCCAGGGTCGGTCCGGTTTCCTCGTGGCGTTCACCGCACCGGACCAGCCGTCGGGGTGCATCTGGCTGCGGTGGGCGCGCATGACGGTGAGCTTTGCGGGCAGGTGCTCGGTGGCGTCGATGGTGGGCGCGGATGTGGTCGGGGTGGCCATAGCCGCCGTTCTCGTCGTAGGTGACCAGCACCTGGGGCCGGTGGGCGCGCACGATCGAGATCAGGGCGCGGGTGCAGTCGTCGGGATCAGCGTCGGCGAACGCCGCGGGGCCGGGCGTCGTGCTGGCCATGCCGGAGTCCTGCCAGCGGCCGGGGCCGCCGAGGAACTTCGCGCCGGTGATGCCGAGAGGGCACGGCAGGCGGCGGCGAGCTCGCCGGCGCGTAGCCGCCCGAATCGCGCGGCCGCGCTCCCGGTCCGCGGCCCCGTCCGACCCGCCGACACGGGCGAGCAGGTCGTGCGTGGCGTCGGATCGACGTGCTCGCCCTGCTCGCCGCGGGTGCAGGTGACCAGGTGGACAGCGACGCCTCGGGCGGCGTAATGGGCGATGGTGGCGCCGGTGGTGGTGGTCTCGTCGTCGGGATGGGCGTGGACGAGCATCATGCTCAGTGGCCGGCCGGAGGCGTCGCGCCGCGGGCCGGTCACCGGTGCGCCTTCCAGAACGTCGTGAGCTCGGCGGCGACCCGGGCCGGGTCCTGCAGCGCCCACCAGTGGCCGAGCCCGTCGAGGTGCGCGACGTCGGCTCCGAGCGTCCGGGCCACCTCCAGTGACTGCTGCTGCGGGCCGAACGGGTCGGCGGGGGTGTCGAGGACCAGGCCCGGCACGATGCTGCGCGCTGCCGCCCACCGGGCGTGCGGGTTCGGCGTCGCCGCGCGGTAGAGGTCCAGGACGCAGCGGGCCATCGTCTCGTCGGCCATCGCCGCAAGCGCCATGGCGTCGGCGTGGGTGACCCCCCACGGTTCGAACGCGGCCGCGACCTGCTCGGCGGGTTGACCGAGGTAGCCCTCCCAGAACGCCTCGCCGGCCTGCTCGGTCTGCCAGGTACGGGCGAGGTCGTGCCAGACGTAGTCGGGGTGCAGCAGGTAGGCGGCGTCTGCGGCCCAGGTGCGCAGCAGGTCGGGGCGGGTGGTCGCGACCCGGTAGGTCAGCGCCGCGCCCCAGTCGTGCCCGACCAGGTCGACCGGCTCCCCCCTGTGTTCGAGCTCGCCGACCAGCCAGTCGGCGTAGGCGTCGGGCGTGGCGGCGAAGCCGCCGGGGCGGGCGCAGCCGAAGCCGGGCAGGCAGACGGCGACCGACTCACCGTCGAGGTGGGTCTGCAGGCGGTGCCACAGGGCGGCGGTCTCGGGAACCCCGTGCACGAGGACGATCATCGCGGGGTCTCGGTGCGTTGGTGGCCGGTCATCCCGGCCATGACCGAGCCCATGATCCGGACGCGGGCGCGGCGGGGCAGCGGGGCGAGTGAGTCCTTGAGTACCCGGCTGAGCAG
>JBBQEF010000243.1:0-8910 GCA_038320445.1 Mycobacteriales bacterium | reverse complement strand
CGCGAAGGTGCCGTTCGCGGCGTACCTGGAGGCCGTCGAGAGCAGCGACGCCGGCGTGCACCGGGAGCGCCTCGCCGCCCACGCACGGCAGCTCCGCCAGCACGTCGACCAGCTGTCGGCCAAGAGCTACTGGGCCGCGTTCGAGCCGTCCCCGGAGTTCGTGGTGCTGTTCGTGCCGGGTGATCCGTTCCTGGAGGCCGCGCTCCAGGCCGATCCGTCGCTCATGGAGCACGCGTTCGCCACTAACGTCGTGATCGCCACCCCCACGACGCTGATCGCGTTGCTGCGCACGGTGGCCTACAGCTGGCGGCAGGAGGCGTTGGCGCGCAACGCCGCCGAGGTGCACAAGCTCGGGAAGGAGCTGCACGGGCGGCTCGCCACGATGGGAACACACGTCGCGAAGCTGGGACGCAGCCTCGACGGCGCCGTCGACAGCTACAACCGCACGGTCTCCTCGCTGGAGGCGCGCGTGCTCGTCACGGCGCGCAAGCTCACCGAGCTGCAGGTCGCCGACGAGGAGCTGCCGACACCTGGCCAGGTCGAGCGCCTGCCCCGCACCCTTTCCGCGCCGGAACTGCTGGCCTCGGCGGGCGATTCCCTTGTCGCACTGCACGAAGTAGGCCGATCGGGTGATAGCTCGGAGCCCGGCCGTGCGGAGTCACGGGCTACCGTGAACGGGTGAGCGAGCCCGCCCGGAAGCCGTCGAGACCCACCGGCTCGTCGGCGGCCGGCAGCCCGCCGACCAGCAGCCGGTCGTCGCACGGCGGCACCTCGTCGGACAGCGGTGCCTCGTCGGACAGCGGTGCCTCGTCGGAGACCGGTGCCTCGTCGGACACGGTGGCGCCGGTGGCGGGCGCGGGTCGCGATGCGGCGCGTGTGCGCAGCGGCTCGGGCGGGCGCTGGCCGATGCCCGACCGCTCGGTGATCGCCACGGTGCTCGGTGTGCCGCCGCTCGCCGCGGTCGGGGTCGCGGCCGTGCTCACGGCGATCGGCGTGCTCGTCGACCTCCTGCGGGCCGGCACGCTCGGCGTCGTCTTCACGATCTGCTACGTCGTCGGCTGCGTGCTGGCGGTGGCGTGGGTGCGGCGGTCCGGCCTGTTCGCGCCGATGGTGCAGCCGCCCCTGCTGCTGGCCGTGGCCGTGCCCGTGGTGGTGCTGCTGGCCGGCAGCCCGAAACCCGGCGCGGGCGTGGCCGAGAGGCTGCTCGTGATCGGCGCGCCGCTCGTCAACAGCTTCCCGACGATGGCGTGGACCACCGGGATCGTGGTGGCGATCGGGGTCGCCCGGTTGGTGGTGCAGCGCGAGAAGATCAGCCCGTCGGGGCGCGACGCAGCTCGCGGGGCAACGCGAACGTCACGGTCTCCTCGGCCGTCGTGACCTCCTGGAGCGCGTTCCAACCGCGCTCCGCCAGATGCTCCACCACGCCACGCACCAGCACCTCGGGCACCGAGGCACCGCTCGTGACACCGACCGTCTGCACTCCGTCGAGCCAGGCGTCGTCGATCTGGCGCGCGTAGTCGATCAGGTACGAGGCGCCCGCGCCCGCCTGCAGTGCCACCTCCACCAGCCGCACCGAGTTGGACGAGTTCTTCGAGCCGACCACCAGCACGAGGTCGCACTGCGGCGCCATCGCCTTCACCGCGACCTGGCGGTTCTGCGTGGCGTAGCAGATGTCGTCGCTGGGGGGGTTCTGCAGCGTCGGGAAACGCTCCCGCAGCGCCTGGACGGTCTGCATCGTCTCGTCGACGCTCAACGTGGTCTGCGAGAGCCACACGACCTTGGCCGGATCGCGGACGGTGACGCCCGCAACGTCGGCGGCGGTCTCGACGAGCTGGATGTGGGCCGGTGCCTCGCCCGCCGTGCCCTCGACCTCCTCGTGGCCGTGGTGGCCGACGAGCAGGATGTCGAAGTCCTCGCGGGCGAACCGCTTGGCCTCCTGGTGCACCTTCGTGACCAGCGGGCACGTGGCGTCGATCGTGCGGAGCTCGCGCTCCTTGGCCTGCTCGCGCACCGCGGGTGACACGCCGTGCGCGGAGAACACCACCAGCGCACCGGGGGGCACCTCGTCGGTCTCGTCGACGAAGATCGCACCCCGCTCGCTCAACGTCTCGACGACGTGCACGTTGTGGACGATCTGCTTGCGGACGTACACCGGGGCGCCGTGCTGCTCCAACGCCTGCTCGACGGCCTCCACGGCCCGGTCGACGCCGGCGCAGTAGCCACGCGGCTTCGCCAGGAGAACACGCTTGCCAGATCCGGACATGCCCGCCAGCCTACGGCCGCGACCCCGCGCAGGTCGGCCGATGGTGGCGGGCCGCACGTCGCGGGATCCGTGGCCACCGAGCAGGGCGCGCGAGCCTGCGGGGCGCACGCGCGGCCTGCGAGGTGGCCTGTGATGCCCCCGACCTGCCGCGCAGCCGCCCGCAGGGGAGGATGGGCACATGAAGACGCTGCCGCTGCCGCTGCGGATCGCCGCCGGCCTCGTCGCCACTGCCGTGGACCAGGCCCGGGATCTGCCCCGTCTCGTCGTCGAGTTCCCTGTCACGGCGGTGAGCCAGGCGCTGCAGGTCACCATGCGGATGCAGCAGAAGGTCACCGAGCTGGCGATCAAGGGCGATCGCGCGCTCGGGACGCTGCGCCCGGTCGAGGAGAAGCCGAGCTGGGCCACGTTCGACGACGACGAGCCACCGCGCCGCAACGGCGCCAGCACGGTCACCGCGCTGCGGCCGCAGGCGCCCCGCACCCCCACCCCGATCCCGGTCGCGCAGCCGCCCGCCCGCAAGCCGGCCGCGCCGAAACCGGTGGCGAAGCTGCCGTCGCCGCCCGCGCCCTCCCCGCCGCCCACGCTGCGGGCAGGGAAGGCCAAGCCCGCAGCCGCCAAGCCCACCGCGGCCAAGTCCGCTGAGGCCAAGCCCACCCCGGCCAAGTCCGCTGACGCCAAGCCCGCCGCCGCCCAGCCCACCCCGGCCAAGTCCGCTGACGCCAAGCCCGCTGCCGCCCAGCCCACCGCGGCCCAGCCCGGCCCGGCCCAGCCCGCCGCGCCCAAGCCCGCCGCCGCCCAGCCCGCCGCCGCCCAGTCGGCCGCGCCGACCACACCTGCCGCTGCCGCGCCCGCTCCCACCGGAACCGCCGCCGCTCCGGCCGCTGCCGCGGCCGCCACCACGAACGGGACGTCCGACGCCCCGGCGGCCATGCCCGGCTACCCGGACCTGACGATCCCCCAGCTCCGCGGCAAGCTGCGCTTCCTCAGCGCCGCCGACCTCACAGCACTCCTCGACTGGGAGACCGCCCACGGCAACCGGGCGACCTACCGCACGATGCTGGGCAACCGCATCGCCACGGTCACGGAGAGTTGAGCACCAGCCCCGAGCAGCCGTGGCCGGTGCGGACGGTCGCGCGCAAGATCGCCGAGTGGGTCGACCGCCTCGGCCCGGTGTGGGTCGAGGGCCAGCTGGCCCAGGTCACGGCACGACCGGGCACCGGCACCGCGTTCCTGGTGCTGCGCGATCCGGCTGCGGACGTGTCGTTGCAGCTCACCGCGCCCGTCGGGCTCGTCCGTGACGGCGCGGGCGGGCAGGTGACCGTCGCCGAGGGCAACCGCGTCGTCGTGCACGGGAAGCCGTCGTTCTACCTCGGCCGGGGCACCCTGAGCCTGCGCGTCGACGAGATCCGCGCCGTCGGGATCGGCGAGCTGCTCGCCCGCATCGAACGGCTGCGCAAGCTGCTGGCCGCCGAGGGGCTGTTCGACCCCGCGCTCAAGCGCCGCCCGCCGTTCCTGCCCGGCTGCATCGGGCTCGTGACCGGGCGGGCGTCGGCCGCCGAGCACGACGTGGTGTCGAACGCGACGGCCCGCTGGCCGTCGGTCCGGTTCCGGATCGAGCACGTGGCGACGCAGGGCGCGCTCGCCGTCCCCCAGATCGTCGACGCGCTGCGCGTGCTGGACCGGGACCGCGAGGTCGACGTGATCGTGCTGGCCCGGGGCGGCGGCAGCGTCGAGGACCTCCTGCCGTTCTCCGACGAGACGCTGTGCCGGGCCGTCGCGGCGTGCCGGACACCGGTGGTGTCGGCGATCGGGCACGAGCCCGACACGCCGCTCGTCGACCACGTCGCGGACGTCCGCTGCTCCACCCCCACGGAGGCAGGCAGGCGGCTGGTGCCCGATCTCGCCGAGGAGACCGCACGGATCTCCGGGCTGCGCGACCGTGCCCGCCGCGCGCTCGCCGGCTGGGTGGACCGCGAGCAGCGGCTGCTGGAGTCGCTGCGCCAACGCCCGGCACTGGCCGATCCCCTGCGGTCCCTCGACGCGCACGCCGATCAGGTCCGGCGGCTCCGGGAGGCCGCGCGGACCTCGGTGCTGCTCGGGCTGGACCGGCGCGCCACCGACCTGGACCACGTGCGGGCCCGGCTGGCCACGCTCGGCCCGGCCGCGACGCTGGCCCGGGGGTACGCGGTGGTGCAGCGGATCGTGGCCGACGCTGCCGTGCCGCCGGTGCTGCGTTCGGTCGCCGACGCGCCGCCTGGCACGATGCTGAGGATCCGGGTCGCGGACGGAGCCGTCATGGCGAGCGTCGAGGGCGCGGCGCCGACCGCGCGGCCGGACCCGGACCCGACCGAGGGCCGCGCCGCGCGCAGGCCAGCGGCCCGTACGAGGAGGGCGAGCACCCCATGAGCGACCGGCGACCGGTGGGCGAGCTGGGTTACGAGCAGGCCCGCGACGAGCTCGCCGAGGTGGTGCGCGCGCTGGAGAGCGGCGGGCTGAGCCTCGACGACTCCGTCGCGCTGTGGGAGCGCGGCGAGGCACTGGCCCGGCGTTGTGAGGAGCAGATGGCGGGGGCGCGCGAGCGTGTCCAGAAGGTGCTCGACACCGCCGACTGATCGCGACACCCACCCCGGCCCGGCGCGCGCGGTCTGTGACCCACGCCCGCGTTGATCCGCGCGCGGCGTAGGGAAGGCGCGCCGCGCGTCAGCGTGCGGGGAGGATCTCGCCGCCGAGTGCCGCACCGGCCAGGGCGCGGTACTCGTCGTCGGTGCCGCTGCCACTGATCACCAGGCGCACCCGACCCTCGTCGGCGATCCAGACCGGCTCCCCGGGTCGGGTGCCGTAGACCACCCAGCGTTGCCCGGCCACGTCCTGCGTGCCCTGGGCGACGAGCCGTCGCGTGCCCGCCTGCGCGGCGAGCAGCGCCTCCTCGGTGGCGTCGCTCTGCAGCAGCTGCACGTAGGTACTGCCGCCGGTGAGGTAGCCGACGCGGACCGCCTTGCGGTCGGTGCCGGCCACCGGGTCGCCGGCGACGGAGTTGGAGCGCCAGCCGGCCGGTGCGGCGGGGATCCGCAGCGCGAACGGCACCGACACCGCGAGCCCGCGCAGCTCCGCGGGCGCGTCGACGGTCGGGATGCCGGCGGGGTCCACCGTCGGCCCGGTGGGGGCGAACCCGAAGCCCCGGGACAGCCCGCCGATCACGAGCACGATCGCGATCAGCACCCCGAGCGCCGCGGCCATGTCGCGCACGGTCAACGCACCGCGCGACGGCTTCGAGGGGGGCGGACCGGCGGCCGGAGAGGTCATGTCCCCGATGATCCCAGCCGCACCCGGTCCCCGCCCCCGGCGAGCCGTTCCGCGCGTGGCGGAGATCGTCGGCCGGAGCCGTCCGCCGTCCGCGACCACCGCGCCGGGCTCGGGGTGTGATCGGTCTGGCTGCGACGTCGCGTCCTCCAAGCGTTTGCATCTGTCAGGATCAGGTCATCCCGATCGGCCGCACGGAGCCGTCGCTACGCGAGGAAGAGGCCGAGATGACCACGCCCGCCAACCGGCGCCGTGAGGCGCCCGATCGCAACCTGGCCATGGAGCTCGTCCGGGTCACCGAGGCCGCGGCGATGGCCGCGGGCCGCTGGGTGGGCCGCGGCGACAAGAACGGCGGCGACGGCGCGGCCGTCGACGCGATGCGCCAGCTCATCGGCAGCGTCTCGATGCGCGGCATCGTGGTCATCGGCGAGGGCGAGAAGGACGAGGCGCCGATGCTCTACAACGGCGAGGAGGTGGGCAACGGCGAGGGTCCCTGGTGCGACGTCGCGGTCGACCCGATCGACGGCACCACCCTGATGGCCAAGGGCATGCCCGGCTCCGTCGCCGTGCTCGCGGTGGCCGAGCGGGGCGCGATGTTCGACCCCTCGGCCGTGTTCTACATGGAGAAGCTCGCCGTCGGGCCGGAGGCCGCCGACGTCATCGACCTCACCGAGCCGGTCGCCGAGAACATCCGCCGGGTCGCGGAGGCGAAGAGCCTGCACGTCACGGACGTGACGGTGTGCGTGCTCGATCGCCCGCGACACGCGGAGCTGGTCAAGGAGATCCGCCGCACGGGCGCGCGCATCCACTTCATCTCCGACGGCGACGTGGCCGGCGCGATCTCCGCCGCGCGGCCCGGCACCGGCGTGGACATGCTCTACGGCATCGGCGGCACCCCGGAGGGGATCATCACGGCGGCCGCGATGAAGTGCATGGGCGGCGCGATGCAGGGCAGGCTCTGGCCGGCCGACGACGCCGAGCGCGGCCGTGCCGTCGCCGCAGGCCACGACCTCGACCGCGTGCTCACCGCCGACGAGCTGGTGCGCAGCGACAACGTGTTCTTCTGCGCCACCGGCATCACCGACGGCGACCTGCTGAAGGGCGTGCACTACAGCCCCGGCGGCTGCACGACGCAGTCGATCGTGATGCGGTCCAAGTCCGGCACCGTGCGCATGATCGACGGCTACCACCGGCTGACGAAGCTGCGCGAGTACTCGGCGGTCGACTTCGACCTCTCCGAGGAGCAGCTCGCGGCCGACCTGCTCTCCGTCCCGCCCCTGCCGTGACCGGAACGAGGCTTGCCCGGTCCGTGCGGTTCCCGGATGATCAGCTGATTCGCACCGGCGGGACCGCTGCGATCGCCGCGGGTGAACGGGGGGCGTCATGCGCACATGTCGAGGTTCGGCCCTGGCGGTCGCGGTAGCAGTGGCCGCCGTGCTGGGCGGCTCGGCCGCCGCCGTCGCGGCCCCGACCGCGACCGCCGCCGTCGTCTCGGCAGCCGTCGCGGCGGCGCCCGCGCAGGCCGCGGTGGTCGGGCTGGCGGTGATGGCGCCCGCGCGGCCCGTCGCGACGGCAGGCCCGGCCCGGGCCGCGGCCGCCGCGAGGCCCGCCGCGGCCGCGGCGGTGGGGATCGTGCCGGGCACGCCGTGCACCGCCGCGGCGCGGGCCTGCATCGACCTGTCGGCCAGGCGGGCCTGGCTGATCCGGGGCGGCGTCGTGCAGTACGGGCCGGTCCCCATCACCAGTGGCCGCCCCGGCTACCGGACCCCCGTGGGCAACTTCCGCGTCACGTTCAAGGACATCGACCACCTCAGCAGCCTCTTCAACAACGCCCCGATGCCCTACTCCGTGTTCTTCAACGGCGGCATCGCGTTCCACCAGGGCAGCCTGGCGGTGCCGTCGCACGGCTGCATCCACCTGTCGCGCGCCGCGGCTCGCACGTTCTTCGCGTCGCTGAGCCCCGGCGACGTCGTGCAGGTTCGCCCCTGACGGTCACCGGGGCGCCCACCGCATCGACGAACCGGCGGTCCGGTCCGGGCTGCTCCGTGCACGGCTCCTCGGGCGAGCGCTGACGGCACGAACCGGTGGGCGTGCGGGATCAGGCCGGTCTCGGCGTCCACGACGACGCGGTACTGCGCGGCGGGGCCGTCGGCGGTCCTGGCGTGGAGCGCCCAGCCCGCGGCGCCGAAGCCATCGGCGAGCTGGTTCGCTGCTCCACCGGTTCGCCGTACCGCTCGCAGGGCCGGATCACCGCCGATCGGACGCCCTGACGATCGACGTCGCACACTGGACACATGGGTGACGACGACGCGATCAAGGACAACGGCACGCGGATCGAGCGCGACACGATGGGCGAGGTGCGGGTGCCGGTGGACGCCCTGTGGCGGGCCCAGACACAGCGGGCCGTGGAGAACTTCCCGATCTCCGGGCGTGGCCTGGAGCGGGCGCAGATCCGCGCGCTCGGGCTGGTGAAGGGCGCGGCCGCGCGGGTCAACGGCCGGATCGGGGTGCTCGAGCCCGAGGTGGCCGAGGCCATCGCCGCGGCGGCCGACGAGGTGGCTGCCGGGCTGCACGACGCCCACTTCCCGGTGGACGTGTTCCAGACCGGCTCGGGCACCAGCTCCAACATGAACGCCAACGAGGTGATCGCCACCGTCGCGGCGGCCGCGGGCGTCGAGGTGCACCCCAACGACCACGTGAACGCGTCGCAGTCGTCCAACGACGTCTTCCCGACCACGATCCACCTGGCCGCCACGGAGGCGCTGGCCACCGACGTCGTGCCGGCGCTGGAACACCTGGCCGCCGCGCTGCGCCGCCGGGAGACCGACTGGGCCGACGTCGTCACGGCCGGGCGCACCCACCTGATGGACGCGGTGCCGATCACGCTCGGCCAGGAGGCCGGGGCCTGGGCCACGCAGGCCGAGTACGGCGCCGCCCGGCTGCGCGACACGCTCCCCCGGCTCGGTCAGCTGCCGATCGGCGGCACCGCGGTGGGCACCGGGCTGAACGCGCCGGCGGGCTTCGGCGCCGCCGTCGTCGCGGAGCTGCGGGCGGCCACCGGGCTCGACGCCCTCTCCGAAGCCCCCGACCACATCGAGGCGCAGGGCGCCCGCGACGGGCTCGTGGAGGCATCGGCCGCCCTCCGTACGGTCGCCGTCTCGCTCTACAAGATCGCCAACGACGTCCGTTGGCTGAGTTCGGGCCCACGCACCGGTCTGGCCGAACTACACCTGCCCGACCTGCAGCCCGGCAGCTCGATCATGCCCGGCAAGGTCAACCCGGTGATCTGCGAGGCCACGATGATGGTGGCCGCACAGGTGATCGGCAACGATGCCACCGTCGCGTTC
>JBBQEF010000242.1:0-8921 GCA_038320445.1 Mycobacteriales bacterium | reverse complement strand
GTAGCCCTCGACCGACTTCGGCATGTCGAGGTGGGCGACGAAGCGCACGTCGGGCTTGTCGATGCCCATGCCGAACGCGATCGTCGCGACCATGATGATCCCGTCCTCGCGCAGGAATCGGGCCTGATTGTACGCGCGTGTGCGCGCGTCGAGCCCCGCGTGGTAGGGCAGCGCCGGGATCCCCTGTGCCACCAGGAACTCGGCCGTCTGCTCCACCGAGTTGCGGGACAGGCAGTAGACGATGCCCGCGTCGCCGGGGTGCTCGGTGCGCAGCAGTTCCAGCAACTGCTTGCGGGGCTCGTTCTTGGGTGCGATGCGGTACTGGATGTTGGGGCGGTCGAAGCTGGCGACGAAGTGCCGCGCCCCGTCGAGGTTGAGCCGCTGCGCGATCTCGGTGTGCGTCGCGTCGGTGGCCGTGGCCGTCAGCGCGACGCGCGGGACGTCCGGCCAGCGCTCGTGCAACGCGGAGAGCGCGAGGTAGTCCGGCCGGAAGTCGTGGCCCCACTGCGCGACGCAGTGGGCCTCGTCGATCGCGAACAGGGCGATCGTGCCGCGCTCCAGCAGCCGCAGCGTCGACTCCACGCGCAGCCGCTCCGGCGCGAGGTAGAGCAGGTCCAGCTCGCCGGCCAGGTACATGGCCTCGACGGTGCGCCGCTCGCCGGGATCCTGCGTGGAGTTGAGGAACCCGGCCCGGACGCCCAGCCCGGTGAGCGCGTCGACCTGGTCCTGCATGAGCGCGATCAGCGGCGAGACCACCACGCCGACACCGGGCCGGACCAGCGCGGGGATCTGGTAGCACAGCGACTTGCCGCCGCCCGTCGGCATCAGGACGAGCGCGTCGCCGCCCGCACAGACGTGGTCGACGATCTCGGCCTGGTCGCCCCGGAACGCGTCGTAGCCGAAGACGCGCTTGAGGACGTCGACGGGGGAGGGAGCGGTGTCGGGGAGGGCCACGCCCCCGATCGTAGGCGGCACACCTGCCGGCGCGGGTGACGGTCAGGGCCCCCGTCCCCGGTCACGACGTCCCGTCACGACGTCCCCGTCACGACGTCCCCGTCACGACGCCTGCCGCCCCGACGGCCGTGCGCAGCATCAGCCGGACGCGGTCGGCCCGGTAGAGGTCGCGGGCGAACTCGACCGGCAGCCCGGCCACGGAGTGGGCCGTGCGCTCGATGCACATCAGCGCCGTACCCGCCCTGACCCCGAGCGCGGCGGCGTCCGACGCCCCGGCGGTGACCGGCTCCAGGTACTCGACGGCCGTGTGCGGGGCCAGCCCGTAGGCGCGGTCGAGGAGGTCGTAGAGCGATCCGGTGAGCGGGTGGTCGAGGAACCCGGGCAGCACCGCCGCGGGGAACCAGGACCGCTCCAGCGCCAGCGCGGCCCCGTCGGCCGAGCGCACCCGCACGACCTCGTGCACCGGTGCGCCGGGCCGCAGCCGCAAGGCGGCGGCCACGTCGGGGTCGGCCTGCTCGGGGCGGGCCCACAGCACCTGCGCGCCGGCCGTCCGGCGAGCCCGGCGCATCTGTTCGGTGAACCCGGCGACGCCGGTCAGGTCGCAGTCGATCTTGGGTTCGGCGACGAACGCTCCCCCCGAACGCCCGGGCAGCCGGATCAGCACGCCCCGGCGGGCGAGCCCGTCGAGCGCCTGACGCAGCGTCATCCGGCTGACCCGCAGGGCGGCGGCGAGGGCGCGCTCTGCGGGCAGGCGCTCGCCGGTGGCCACGGCGCCGCGTGCGATCTGGTCCATCAGCCACTGCTCGATCTGTGCGTGTGCCGGCACGCCGCGGCGCCGCTCCAGCACGGAGGCGCGGCCGAGCATCTCTGCTGACACCGGTCCAGGGTACGGGCCGGATCACGGCCGCGGCGTGCCGAACCGCACCGGCACCCCGTCGCTGAACGCGACGTGATCGGGCGGGCGTCGGGCCGGCTCCGCGAGCCCGACCGAGGCGAGGAGGCCGTCGTCGAGCTCCAGCACCTCCGCGGTGCGCAGCGGCCACACCGGGTGCTCGTTGGGCACGTACCGGGTGCGGCCCAGGTGGGCGACGTGCAGACCCCAGCGGGCGGTGAGGAACTCCTCCAGCGGGCCGACGGGCGCAGGCCCGCCCACGCGGACCGAGACCCGGCTGGTGGCCGCCACCCCGGGCCACCGCAGCCGCGCCGCGTACCGCCGGACGTCGCCGTCGGCCCGGTAGCGCATCCGGGCCCACCTGTAGGGCAGCCCGAACACCGCACGGGCTCCCGCCACGACCACGGCGCGGTCGGCGTCGAGGCTCAGGAACACGATCCCGCGGCGACCGCGCTCGTCCACGGAGTAGAGCCGGACGTTGGTCTCCAGGAACGTGCCCGCCCACGGCACCGCCGGGCCGTGGGCGAACCCCGCCCCGACCATCCGGAACGGGATCAGGCCGACGTACGTGCGCCCGTCGATCACGTCGGGCGCGACGCCGGGCGGGAAGAACCGCGCGACGGCGTCGGGCTCCACCGCCCAGTGCAGGAAGGTGAGGTCCCGCCACTGCTGGCGCATCATGTGCGGTCGCGACAGGGCGGGGGCGGACGGGCTCACGGGTTCGGGGACGATCACCTCACCAGCGTGCTCCTCCCGCGTCAGCGCAGCGACGCCTGCCAGGCCGCGTGCAGGTCGGCGAACTCGCCGCCGCGGCCCAGCAGCTCCGCCGGGCTGCCGTCCTGCACCACCACGCCGTCGGCCATCACCAGCACGCGGTCCGCGATCAGCACCGTCGAGAGCCGGTGGGCGATGATCAGCGCCGTACGCCCGGCCAGCACCGTCTCCAGTGCCGCCTGCACCGCCCGCTCCGAGGGAACGTCCAGCGACGACGTGGCCTCGTCGAGCAGCACCACCGCCGGGTCGGCCAGCACCACCCGGGCCAGCGACACGAGCTGGCGCTGGCCCGCCGACAGGCGCCCGCCGCGCTTGCGCACGTCGGTGTCGGCTCCGTCGGGCAGCGCCTCGACGAACTCGTGCGCCCCGACGGCCCCGATCGCGGCGGTGATCTCCGCCCGGGTGGCTCCGGGCCGGCCCATCGCCACGTTGTCGGCGACCGACCCGGAGAACAGGAACGGCTCCTGCGTGATCATCACGAGCGCCAGCCGGAGGTCGTCGTCGGTCACGTCGCGCAGGTCGACACCGTCGAGCCGGACCGCCCCGGCCGTGGGGTCGTAGAACCGCGCCGCGAGCTTGGCCAGCGTGGTCTTGCCCGCTCCGGTCGCCCCGACCAGCGCGACCGTCTGCCCGGCCGGTACGTGCAGCGAGAACTCCGGGAGCACCGTCCGCTCCGCGGCGCGCCGGTAGGCGAACCGCACGCGGTCGAAGTCCAGCGCGCCCCGCACCGGCGTCGGCAACGCCACGGGCGTGGCCGGCTCCGGCACCCCGGGCGGGGTGTCGAGCACCGACGCGATCTTCTCCAGCGCGGCCGCGGCCGACTGGTAGGCGTTGAAGAACTGCGCGAGATCGTCGAGCGGGTCGTAGAAGCGGCGCAGGTAGAGCAGGAACGCCGTCAGTGCTCCGAGCTCCAGCGCCCCGCCGACCACCCGCAGGCCACCGACCAGCAGCACGACCGCGAGCGTCACGTTGCCGACCAGCCGCAGCCACCCGACGTACCAGGCGACCGTGCGGAACGCCTCGGCGTTGGCGTCGCGGTAGGCGCCGGACAGGCCGTCCATGATCTGCTCGCTGCGGCGCTCGCGGCGGAACGCCTGCACCGCGCGCATGCCGTTCATCGACTCGACGAAGTGCACGATCAACCGCGCCACCGTGGTGCGGGTGCGCCGGTAGCTGGCGCGCGAGCTGCGCTGGAACCAGCGGGTGAGCACCACCAGCGGCACGAACCCGATCAGGACGATCGCGGCGAGCACCGGGTCCAGCCAGATGAGCAGCACCGAGATGCCCACCAGCGACAGGATCGCGCCGAGCAGCCCGTCGAGCCCCTGCTCCAGCAGGTCGTTGAGCGAGTCGAGATCGCTGGTCAGCCGCGAGATGAGCCGCCCCGAGGTGTAGGACTCGTGGAAGTCCAGCGACAGTCGCTGCCCGTGGGCGAACACGCGCCGCCGCACCTCCAGCAGCAGGTCCTGCCCGATCCGGCCGGACAGCGCGAGGAACGCCGCGCGCAGCCCGGCCGACGCGACGCCGGTGGCCGCGTAGCCGCTGATCGCCCAGGCCAGCGGACCCAGCTCGCCCCGCAGCGCGGCGGGCACCCCCGTGTCGATGGCCACGGCCACCAGCAACGGACCGGCCAGCATGATCGCGTTCTCGGCGACCAGCAGCGCGGCGGCGAGCCACACGGCTCGGCGGTGCGGGCGGACGAGATCACCGACGAGCGCCCTGGCCTGCTGCTGCAGCGCCAGACCCGCGCTCGTCGAGACGACGTCGGCCTCCTCGTCCTCGTTCCCGACCCCCCGCCAGTCACCGGCGGCCGACGGCTGCTCCTCGACCGGAGACGTGTCGCTCGGCGGGGTCATGTCGCCGTCACCTCCTCCAGGCTCGAGACCAGCGCCCGGTACTCGGGGTCGGTGGCGAGCAGCTCGCTGTGGTCGCCCACGGCGGTGATCCGGCCGTCCTGCAGCATCGCGACGCGGTCGGCCAGCTGCACCGTCGACGGCCGGTGCGCCACCACGAGCGCCGTGACGCCGCCCAGCACGCGCCGCAGCGCCGCCTCCACCTCGGCCTCGGTGTGCACGTCGAGCGCTGAGAGCGGGTCGTCGAGAACCAGCACGGGCGGGCGCCCCAGCACGGCGCGAGCCAGCGCGAGCCGCTGGCGCTGGCCGCCCGAGAGCGACATGCCCTGCTCGCCGATGCGGGTGTCGAGCCCCCAGGGCAGCGCGGCGACGAAGCCGTCCGCGCTGGCGACGCGCAGGGCGTCCCACACCTCCTCGTCGGACGCTTCACCCACGCCGAGCGCGACGTTCTCCCGCACGCTCGCCGAGATCAGCACCGGGTCCTCGAACGCGGTCGCGACGGCCTGCCGCAGCACGGCGAGCCGCACGTGCCGGACGTCGACACCGTCGAGCAGCACCCTGCCGCCCGTCACGTCGTAGAGGCGGGGGATCAGGGCGGTCAGGGTGGTCTTCCCCGAACCGGTGGCGCCGACGAGCGCCATCGTCTCCCCGGGCCGGACGGTCAGCTCCACCCCGCGCAGGATCTCCCGCTCACCGCCCGGGTAGGTGAAGTGCACGTCCTGCAGCACCAGCTCGCCGCGGACCGGTGACGTCAGTGGCCGCGGCGCGGGCGGGTCGACGATGGCGGGCTCGACGTCGCGCACCTCCCAGTAGCGGGTGGTGGCCGCGGCCGCGTTGCTCGCCTCGGCCAGCAGGTACCCGATCGACGCGATCGGCCAGTACAGGTAGGTCAGCACCGAGACCGCGGCGACCAGCGTGCCGAGCGTGAGCGTGCCCTGCGCCACGCCGTGGGCGCCGACGCCGAGGATGACGGCGATGGCGGTCTCCGGCAGCAGGATCAGCACCATCCACAGAACGGCCAGCAGCCGCACTTTGAGCAGCTCGGTTCCGCGCAGGTGGTGGGCCTCGGCCAGGAAGCGCCGGGTCAGGGTCCGCCCGCGGCCCAGCGACTTGAGCACGCGGATGCCCAGTGCCGACTCCTCGACGATCGTGGCGAGGTCGCCGACCTGGTCCTGCGCGCGGCGCGCGGCGCGGGAGAACCGGCGCTCCAGCACGAGCGTCAGGACGGCCAGCGGCACGGCGGTGACGGCGACGACCAGGCCGAGCAGTGGCGAGAGCCACACCAGCACGCCGATGCCGACCACCAGCGTCAGCGCGTTCACGACCAGGAAGATCCCGGAGAACGCGACGAACCAGCGGATCGTGGTCAGGTCCGACGTCGCGCGCGAGAGCAGCTGCCCCGACGCCCACCGGTCGTGGAACGCCACGGGCAGCCGTTGCAGGTGCGCGAACAGATCGGCGCGCATCGCCGCCTCGATGCGGTTGCTCGGGCGCGCCACCAGCATCCGGCGCAGGAAGATCAGACCGGCCTCGACGACGCCGAACGCGAGCACCCCCAGCACGAGCCAGGGCAGGGCGGCGAGGTCACCCTGCGCGATGGGACCGTCGATGATCGCGCGGGTCCACAGCGGCACGGAGAGCCCGGCCAGGGTGGCGACGAGCGCGGCGAGACCGCTCCCCACCAGTGGACGGAGGTGGGGGCGGACGTAGGGCAGCAGCCGGCGCAGGGCGGCGAGGGTGGGCCGAGGTGCGCCGGCGAAGGAAGGTTCGCTCATGGCCGGCTCCACGCTAAGCGCCCCACCCCGCGAGCGCATCCGAGTTAGGTTGTGACCGGAGTGCCGTTCGTCCAACCAGAGTGGGAGCGCGTTCGTGAGTCTGCGGATCGGATACAAGGCGTCGGCGGAGCAGTTCGGACCTCGGGATCTCGTGGAGTTCGCGGTGCTCGCCGAGTCGGTGGGGTTGGACTCCGCGGTGGTGTCGGACCACTTCCTGCCCTGGCGGCACGAGGGCGGGCACGCACCCTCGGCGACGGTGTGGATCACGGCCGTGGGGGAGCGCACCTCGCGCATCCAGCTCGGCACCTCGGTGCTGACTCCGACGTTCCGGTACAACCCGGCCGTGCTCGCCCAGACCTGGGCCACGCTCGGGCTGCTGTACCCCGGCCGGGTGATGCTGGGCGTCGGCACCGGCGAGGCGCTCAACGAGATCGCCGTGTCGGGCCGCGAGTGGCCGGAGTTCAAGGAGCGTTTCGCACGGCTGCGGGAGGCCGTCCGGCTCATGCGCGAGCTGTGGAGCGGCGACGAGGTCTCCTTCCAGGGCGAGTACTACACGACGGTCAACGCCACGATCTACGACCGGCCCGAGCAGCCGGTCCCGGTGTACATCGCCGCGGGCGGTCCGGTGGTGGCCAAGTACGCCGGGCGCGCGGGTGACGGGTTCATCTGCACCTCGGGCAAGGGCATGGACCTCTACACCGACAAGCTGATGCCGGCCGTGGCCGAGGGCGCGAAGGCGGCCGACCGCGACCCGTCGGCCGTCGACAACATGATCGAGATCAAGATGTCCTACGACCGCGACAAGGACGCGGCGCTGGAGAACTGCCGGTTCTGGGCCCCCCTCTCGCTCACCGCGGAACAGAAGCACAGCGTCGACTCGGCGGTGGAGATGGAGCGCCTCGCCGACGAGCTGCCCATCGAGCAGGTCGCCAAGCGCTGGATCGTGGCCTCCGACCCGGACGAGGCCGTCGCGCAGATCAAGCCCTACGTCGACGCCGGGCTCAACCACCTGGTCTTCCACGGCCCGGGGCACGACCAGCAGCGGTTCCTCACCCAGTTCTCGGAGGACGTGCTGCCGAAGCTGCGTGACCTGTGACCACCGCCGGCGGGCTTCGCTCCGCGGCGGCGACACCGTGACCGTGGTGTCGGACGGGCGGGTCCTGCGGGCCACCGTGGCCCGGGGCAAGCACGGCACCCTCGACGACGGTGCGCTGCCGGAGATCGAGGCCGCGGTGCGGGCCGTCGACCCGGCTGTGACCGGCGCGGTGCTGCTGGTCAGTGAGGGTGCCAGCTTCTGCACCGGCGGTGACGTGCGCGCGTTCGCCGCGGCCGAGGATCGTGGCGCCTACGTGAGGCAGCTCGCCGAGGCGTTCCACGGCTTCGTCACCGCGCTCGTCGAGTGCCCGGTCCCGGTTGTCGCGGCGGTGCCGGGGTGGGCGGCCGGGGCGGGGCTCTCGATCGTCTGCGCCGCCGACCTCGCGGTCGCCGGCCGTTCCACGAAGGTCCGGCCCGCCTACCCGGGGATCGGCTTCTCCCCGGACGGCGGCATGAGCTGGACACTGCCCCGGATCGTCGGCACGGGCCGGGCCCGGCAGATCCTGCTCACCGACCAGGTGCTCGACGCCGATGCCGCGCTCGCGGCCGGGATCGTCACGGCGGTGGTCGACGACGCGAAGGTGGCGGCCGAGGCCGAGCAGACGGCCCACCGGATCGCGCAGGGTCCGACCGCGGCGCTGGGCCGGATCAAACGCCTGCTCGCGGGCTCCCCGGACCACACACTGACCGAGCATCTCGCGCTGGAGGCCGCAGCCATCTCGGCCAGCGCCGCCGGTCCTGAGGGTGCCGAGGGCCTGGCCGCGTTCGTCGAGAAGCGGGCGCCGCGCTTCCACTGACCGCGCTTCCACCGGACCCGCGCTTCCACCGGGCAGGGCGGACCCGGCGATCGGGCTCCCTAGCGGGACGTGCCGGGCACCGATCCACCGGCGACGAGGCGGCGGGGGCCTGCGGAGCCGCGCACCGCGCGGATGCCCGGCAGCTGCACGGCCGAGCGCGGCATCACGGGGCGGGAGCGCAGGACGGGCCACACCGGGTTGGGGGGGAAAAGCCCCTCCAGGCCGGACGACGGTACCGGGCCGCCCACGCTGGAGCGCATCAGCTCCTGGAACTTGTCGTACTCGGCGACGGCCGCGGCGATGTTTCCCTGGGCCAGGTGGGCCTCGATCAGGGCGCGGCGGGCGCTCTCGCGGCTGGGCGCGGTGGCCACGGCGAGCTGGGCCATCTCGACCGCGCCGTCGTAGCGTCCGGCGGCCGAGAGGCGCAGGCTGCGCTCCTCGATGGCGTGCAGGCGCAGCTGGCGGAACCGCTCGCGCTCGATGACGATCCAGGCGGCGGTCCAGCCCGGCAGGACGTCGGCGTCGAGCGCGGTGGTGTCGGTGACGGCGTCGGCGGCGATGCCGGGCAGCGCACGGATGAGGGTCATGGCGACGGCCAGATCGACCTCGACGCCGGCGGCGAAGGCCAGGGTGGCCTCGGAGGGATCGAGCAGCCCGGGTACGTCCACACCGTCGACCGCTTCGGTGAGCTGCCGCGCGGCGGCCGCGGCGGGGATGCCCGGCCACAGGTCGGCGGCGAGCGCGGCGCGCTCCTGGGGCCGCGGGTGCACGGCCAGGTAGG
>JBBQEF010000241.1:0-8923 GCA_038320445.1 Mycobacteriales bacterium | reverse complement strand
TCCCAGGCCGCGGCATGGAACCCGGCGGGTCCGGGTACCAGGACCCATGCGAATCGGGCTCATCGCCACCGGCCTGATCCTTACGCTCGCCGTCCGACTCGATCTCGGGGGCGTTGAAGTCAGCATTGGGGTGGTTGGGCTGGTCGCAGGCCCGGCGGTCGCCCGGCAATCACGGCTAGCGTCCCGGGAGGGCTACCCGCCGCCGAACACCCACGATCCGCGCATCTGAGCCCGGGATCGACGACGCCATGCCGCTGCATCGCCCTCCGCTCGAGGTGGCGGAACGTCGGGCCCGCCCGGCGGTACGGGTGAATCAGCTGGGTTACCTGCCCGACGGGCCGAAGCGCGCGACCCTCGTGACCGCCGCGACCGAGCCGGTGCCCTTCGTCGTCCTCTCCGGATCGGGGGACCGGCTCTGGCAGGGCCGGTCGGGGCCGTGGCCGCAGCGGCCCGAGCCCACGTCCGGACTTGCCGTGCACGTGCTGGACTTCTCGAACGCGCACGTCGAGGGCCATGGCCTGCGTGTCGCGGTGGGCGAAGCGACGAGCCACCCGTTCCGCGTCGCGGGTGACATCTACCGCTCCCTCGCCGACGATGCGCTGCGCCTGTTCTACCTGTTGCGATCGGGCTGCGAGATCCTGGACGAGCGGGCACCGGGCTACGCGCGGCCTGCGGGACACCGCGGCGACACCGCCGTCCCCGGGTGGTCCGGGCCCGACGCCGAGCGGCTCTACCCCGGCTGGCGCCCGGAAGGGACGTTCGACGTGTCCGGCGGCTGGTACGACGCCGGGGACTACGGCAAGTACGTCGTCAGCGGCAGCATCGCGGTCTGGCAGCTGCTCTCCGTCCTGGACGGGCGAGGCGGGTCCGCACGCCTGCGGCGGCTGGCCGAGGAGTGCCGGTGGCAGCTCGACTGGATGCTGCGGATGCAGGTCCCGGCCGGCCAGCAGCTCGCCGGCATGGCCTTCCACCGGGTCCACGGCACGGGGTGGTCGCCGCTTCCCGGATGGCCCCACGAGGATCCGACCCCGCGGGTGCTGCACCGGCCGTCCACCGCCGCCACCCTGCACCTGGCCGCCGTCGCCGCGCAGGGCGCACGGCTGTTCCGCGCCCGTGACCCGGAGTTCGCGACGCGGCTGCTGGCCGCCGCGCGGACCGCCCATGACGCCGCCCGCACCCACCCGGTGCTGGTCGCGCCCGACGACGAGGGGCGCTTCGGTGGCGGCCCGTACGGGGATGACGACCTCGGTGACGACTTCTACTGGGCCGCGGCCGAACTCTGGCTCGCGACGGGTGAACCCGGCTTCCTCGACGAGGTCGCCGCCTCCGGGCAGCACCACGCCGACGTGTTCCCCCTCGACGGGTTCGACTTCGACCGGGTCGGGGCCCCTGCTCGGCTCGACCTCGCGCTCGTCCCGAGCCCGCTGCCCGATCGGGACCGGGTGCGCGCGAGCGTCGTCGCCGCCGCCGAGCGGCTCGCCCGGCTGCAGTCCGCCCAGCCCTGGGGCCAGCCGTACGCTCCGGCGGCCGGCTGGGACTGGGGTTCCAACGGGCGCATCCTCAACAACCTCGTCGTTCTCGACGCCGCCCACTCGATCACCGGTGACCGGCGGTTCGAGGACGCCGTGGCGGGCGGCATGGACCACCTGCTCGGCCGCAACGCCCTGGGCCAGAGCTACGTCACCGGCCACGGCACCGACAGCACCCGCCACCAGCGCACCCGCATGTTCGGCCACGACCTCGATCCGGCCTTCCCGCCACCACCCGCGGGCGCGCTCGCGGGCGGGGCGAACTCGCGCCGCCATGCCGGGTTCCCGTCGGACCCGCGGTTGGCCGGGCTGCCGCCCCAGTGCTGCTACCTGGACGAGCCGACCTCGGAGACCACGAACGACGTGTGCGTCCGCTGGAACGCACCGCTCGTGTACATCGCCGACCGCCTGGACGCCCGGACCCCACCCCTACCCTGAGCGGCATGGACTCCCCGGGAGGTCGCTTCTCCGACCGCCTCCGCAGCATGGTGCGCAAGGAGGTGCGGGCACTGGTCGAGCCGGGGCCGCCGTCGTTGCAGTTGATGGCGCCGGTCGGGCCGCGGGTACCCACCGACGCGTGGGTGCAGCAGGTGCTCGACCTCTGCATGCGCGTGGGGGAGGTGCTGCTCTCCAGCGGCGAGAGCGCCGACGAGACCACGCAGACGATGCTGAGCCTGGCCGACGTCAGCGGCCTTCCCGCGGTCGACGTCGACATCACGTTCACGTCGATCACCATCTGCTGTCACCGCGGGATGACGGCCGCGCCGGTGACGTCGATGCGGCTGGTGCGCTACCGCTCGCTGGACCTCACCCGGCTCGCCGAGGTCGGGCGGATCATCCGGCGGGTCGAGAGGGGCGGGCTCGACGTCGCCGGGGCGTCCACAGAGCTGGCGGCCGCGGTCACCGCTCCCCACCCGTACCCGCGGTGGGTGGCCACGGCCGGGTGGGCCGGGCTGGCCGCGGCGATCGCGTTGTTGCTGGGGGCGGCGCCGATCACGGCGGCCGCGACGTTCCTCGTCACGGGCCTGATCGACCGGATCGGCCGGCTGCTGAACAGGTGGGGCCTGCCGGCGTTCTTCCGGCAGGTGGTGGGCGGGCTGCTGGCCACGGGGTCCACCCTGGCGCTGTTCGCTGCGGGCGTGTTGCCGCCGGGGACACGGCCCTCGCTGGTGGTCGCGGCGAGCATCACCGTGCTGCTGTCGGGGCTGTCGGTGGTCGGCACCGTGCAGGACGCGATCACCGGATACGTCGTGACGTCCGCGGGGCGGGCGGTGGAGATCGTGCTGCTCTCGGCCGGGCTGCTGACGGGCGTCGTGCTCGGGTTGAAGCTCGGGGTCGCGTCCGGCCTGAAGCTGGAGGTGGCGGCCGAGCTGCCGACCGACGTCCGGCGGTTCAGCCTGGCCGTCCTCGCCGCGGCCGTGGCCGCGGCCGCCTACGCCCTCGCCGGGTACGCGCCGCTGCGGTCGCTGGTGGCCGCCGCGCTCGCCGGCGCTGCGGGATGGGGCACGTACGGGCTGCTGGCGCAGGTGTTCCACGCCGGCCCCGTCGTCTCCACCGGAGTGGCGGCGGCCGTTGTCGGCGGGGCCGCGGGGCTGTTCCGCCGCGGCGGCGGGGTCCCGCCACTCGTGATCACCTTGTCCGGGATCACCCCCCTGCTGCCCGGCTACACGGCCTACCGCGGCTTCTACCAGCTGGCCGTCGAGGGAGTGGCCGGCGGGCTGATCACGGTCACCGTCGCGCTCGGCATCGGGCTGGCACTGGCGGCGGGAGTGGCGTTGGGGGACTTCCTGACCCGGCCCCGGCCGCGACCCGCAGAGTCCGCGCCGGACGTCGCGTCACAGTAGGGTCCGGTCGGTGAGCGCCGACGTGCTTCCCCCAGCGGAGGCGAAATGATGACCGACGGAACCGATCTCGCTGGGGCCGAGTTCGTCGTGGTGGCGAACCGCCTCCCGGTCGACCTGGAGCGGCTCCCCGATGGGACGGACCGCTGGAAGGGCAGCCCGGGCGGGCTCGTCACGGCACTGGCGCCCATGCTGCAGGGCCGCGAGGGTGCGTGGGTCGGCTGGCCGGGCCTCGCCGACGCCGAGGCCGAGCCGTTCGTCGACAACGGCATCCAGCTGCACCCGGTCATGCTCACGGCGCAGGAGGTCGAGGAGTACTACGAGGGCTTCTCCAACGGCACGCTCTGGCCGCTCTACCACGACGTCGTCGCGCCGCCCGCGTTCCACCGGCACTGGTGGCAGGCCTACACGCGCGTCAACCAGCGCTTCGCGGAAGCCGTGGCCGAGGTCGCCGCCCCGGGCGCGACGGTCTGGGTGCAGGACTACCAGCTGCAGCTGCTCCCGGCCGCGCTGCGGGAGCTGCGGCCCGACCTGCGCATCGGGTTCTTCCTGCACATCCCGTTCCCGCCGACGGAGCTCTTCCAGCAGCTGCCGTGGCGCAAGCGGATCGTCGAGGGCCTGCTCGGCGCCGATCTCGTCGGCTTCCACACCCCCGGTGGCGCACGGAACTTCCGCTGGCTCGCCGCCCGTTTCACCGACGCGACGGCCGGGCCCGCGCGCAACGAGCTGACCTACGGCGACCGGGTCGTCAGGATCGGCGCGTTCCCGATCTCGATCGACTCCCGCGCCCTGGACGAGCTGTCGCGCACCCCCGAGGTGCAGGAGAAGGCGAAGCAGATCCGGGCCGACCTCGGCGATCCGGCGCGCATCATCCTCGGCGTCGACCGCCTCGACTACACGAAGGGCATCAACGTCCGGCTGCGCGCGTTCGAGGAGCTGCTCGTCGAAGGGCGCGCCGACGACACCCTGATGATCCAGCTCGCCACGCCCAGCCGCGAACGCGTGGAGCACTACCAGACGATGCGCAACGACATCGAGCAGTCGGTCGGGCGGATCAACGGCGAGCACGCCCGCGTCGGGTTCCCGGTGCTCCACTACCTGCACCAGTCGCTGCCCCGCGACGAGCTGGCCGCGTTCTTCCTGGCCGCCGACGTCATGCTCGTCACCCCCCTGCGCGACGGCATGAACCTCGTCGCCAAGGAGTACGTGGCCTGCCGTTCCGACGGTGGTGGGGTGCTGGTGCTCTCGGAGTTCGCGGGTGCGGCCATCGAGTTGAAGGAAGCCGTGCTGGTGAACCCGTACGACACCGACGGCGTCAAGAACGCCCTGCACGCAGCGCTGACGATGGCGCCCGGCGAGGCCCGCAGGCGCATGCGGGCCCTGCGCAGGCAGGTGCTGACCCACGACGTGGGGCGCTGGGCGCGCTCCTTCCTCGACGCTCTCGGGCTCCCCGAGTGACGCTCGACGAGGCGCTGGCCGAGCTGGCTGCGGTCCCCAGGCTGCTCATCGCCCTCGACTTCGACGGCGTGCTCGCCCCGATCGTGCCCGTCCCGTCCGACGCGCGGCCGCTGCCGGAGTCGGCCGCGGTGATCGACGCGCTCGCGGCGGTGCCGGACACGACCGTCGCGCTGATCTCGGGGCGCGGGCTGGCGGACCTCGCAGCCGTGTCGGGGTTCGGTCACCCGGTGCGGATGGTCGGCAGCCACGGGTTCGAGTTCGACGACGGCGCCACGCCCCTCGACGACGAGCAACGCGCCCGCCTCGGCCGCCTCACCTCCGAGCTGCACGCCCTGGTGAGCGGCGAGCCCGGCGTCACGCTGGAGGACAAGCCGGCCGGGGTGGCCGTCCACGTCCGCAACGCGACGGCCGAGGTCGGGGCCCGCGTCATGGACGCGGTCCGCAACGGGCCCGCTGCCGACCCAGGCATCGAGTGCACCCCGGGCAAGGCGGTGCTGGACCTGGCCGTGCTGAAGGTGACGAAGGGCTCCGCGATCGACACGCTCCGCGGCCGGCTCGGTGCCGACGCGGTGTTCTTCGCGGGCGACGACGTCACCGACGAGACCGCGTTCGCGGTGCTCCGCCGGGGCGACGTGGGCGTCAAGGTCGGCGAGGGCGAGACCGCGGCCGGCCACCGGGTGGCCGGCCCCGTGGAGCTGCGCGTCGCCCTCCAGTCCCTGCTGGCGGCCCGCTCCGCCCGCTGATCGCGGGCGGATGGCGGTCGCTGTGATCCACGAGCGACCACCTGCCTGTGACCAGCGGGGTGGGCTCGCCGGATCCGCCTGGGTCACCAGCCGGAGAAGAACCTCTGATCGCCGCGCGGCGCGCCGCTGGTGGTGCCGACGATCAGCTCGGTGGGCAGCGTGACGCGCCGCGGACGGTTGCGGTCGCCGCGCTGCAGCAGCATCTCCCCGGCGACGCGGCCCTTCTCCAGCACGGGCTGACGCACCGTGGTGAGCCCCGCGCGCTCGGCCTCCGGGACGCCGTCGAAGCCGGTGACGGTCAGGTCCGCGGGCACCGCGAGGCCCTTGTCGGCCGCGAACCCCAGCGCACCGAGGGCCAGGATGTCGGACGTGCACACCACGGCGGTGAGCTCGGGATGGCTGCCCAGCAGCTCCTCGGCGCCGTCGCGCCCGGCGTCGACACTGTGCTCGAACCGCTCGATGACCGGCACGTCGGCCCAGTCGACCCCCACCTCGGCCAGGCCGTCGCGCAGCCCGGCCAGGCGGTCCCGCTGCACCGGGTAGGTGGCCCCGGCCTGCCGTTCCATGAGCGCCGGCCCGTCGTTGCGGCCTGCCGCCAGCCGCATGCAGAGCACCCCGACCCGGCGGTGGCCCAGCGTGGTGAGGTGTCGCGCGAGCCCGAGCATGCCGGCGCGGTCGTCGACGCCCACGCGGTCCACGCCTTCGACGTTGTACGGCTGGTCGCACACGACGGTGGGCACCGGGCGTTCGAGGACGGCGAGGAAGTGCGGGTCGTCCTCACGGACGGAGTAGACGACGAACCCGTCGACGCCCGCCTGGTGCACGGCGGTGACGTCCACCTGTTCGGGGCTGACCGGGACCAGCAGCAGCCCCTGCCCGGCCTGCTCGCAGGCGAGCGCGAGGCCTTCGAGGAACCCCATGACGGCGGGGTCGCGGAACGCGTAGGACAGCGCTTCGGTGAGCAGCAGCCCGACCGCGCCCGCCTTGCGGGTGCGCAGCGACCGGGCCACCGGGTCCGGTCCGGGGTAACCCATCCGTCTCGCTGCTTCCAGTACCCGCGCGCGCAGCGGTGCGGAGAGCTGATCGGGACGGTTGTAGGCGTTGGAGACGGTGGTTCGCGACACGCCCAGCTCCGCGGCCAGCGACGCGAGGGTCGCCGGGCGGCGGACGTTCGGTAGCCCGGACATCGCTGAACCGTAACGGTTCAGATGGGCGGCGGGGAAGTCGAGAGGGCCGCGTCACGTGGTTGCCCCGTGAGGGTTTCAGGCTAGAGTCAAGCGACAACCGTTGTCGTTCTCATTACGGAGTACTCGATGAACCTCCGCCGCGCGCTCCTCACGCCGGCCCTCGCTCTCGCTCTCACCGCGTGCGGCTCGGGATCGGGCACCACGGCCGCCGACCCGGCGAAGGTGGCGGTCGTGGCCTCGACCGATGTGTACGGCGCGATCGCCCGGGCGGTCGGCGGGGATGCCGTGGACGTCACGTCGATCATCGACCGTCCGGGCGCCGACCCCCACGAGTACGAGGCGAGGCCCGTCGACGCGGTGGCGGTGAACCGGGCGAAGGTGCTGATCTACAACGGCGCGGGGTACGACGACTTCGCCACGACGCTGCTGGACGCGGCCACGACGAAGCCCGCGGCCATCGACGTCAGCGAGCTGTCCGGGCTGAAGACGGGTGCGGATTTCAACGAGCACGTCTGGTACTCGTTCCCGACGGTGAAGAAGCTGGCCGTCACGCTCGCCGCCGATCTCGGCACGGCCGACCCGGCCGGTGCGGCCACCTTCGCCGCCAACGCCGCCGCGTTCACCGTGAAGATCGACGCCCTGACCGCGAAGCTCGACGCGATCAAGGCGAAGCACGGGGGGGCCGCGGTGGGCATCACCGAGCCGGTGCCGCTGTACATGGCCGATGCCGCCGGGCTCGTCGACGCCACCCCCGAGGCGTTCTCGCGGGCCGTCGAGGAGGGCGCCGACCCACCCGCCGCCGTGCTGGCGGCTACGCTGGCGACGCTGCAGGGCCCGCGCAAGGTCACGGCGCTGCTGCTCAACGCGCAGACCGAGACCTCGCTGACCACGCAGGTCGAGCAGGCCGCCACCACCGGCGGCATCCCGATCGTCACGGTCACCGAGACCCTGCCGGCGGGCGTCACCGACTACGTCACGTGGATGACGCGGCAGGTCGACGCGCTGGCCGCCGCACTCGACAAGCCCTGAAGGAGGGCTCATGATCCCGCCGGTCACCGTCACGGCCCCGATCCCGGTCGCGCCGCCGGTCGAGGAGCGCCGGCCATGACCGCGCTCGCGCCCCGCCCCGCCCGCTCCGGGTCTCGCGGGACGGGCGTGCCCGCCGTCTCGCTGCGCGGGGCGTCGCTGCGCTTCGGCGCGCGCACCCTGTGGGAGGGCCTCGATCTCGACGTGGCGCCCGGTGAGTTCGTCGCGGTGCTGGGGCCCAACGGATCGGGCAAGACCACGCTGTTGCGGGTGCTGCTCGGCCTCCAGGCGTTGCACGCGGGCGAGGTGGCGGTCGAGGGGCGCCCGCCGGCCCGCGGCAGCCGGGCCATCGGGTACGTCCCGCAGCAGAAGGCGCTGCCCGAGGACCTGACGCTGCGGGCCACCGACCTCGTCGGCCTCGGGCTCGACGGCCACCGGTGGGGCATCGGCCTGCGCGGCCGGGCCGAGCGGCGCGAGCGGGTGCGCGCGGCACTGGAATCGGTCGGTGCCACGCAGTACGCGGGCGCGCCGGTCGGGCGGCTGTCGGGAGGCGAGCAGCAGCGGCTGCGCGTGGCGCAGGCGCTGGTGGGTGACCCGTCGGTGCTGCTGTGCGACGAGCCGTTGCTCTCGCTCGACCTCGCGCACCAGCGCGTCGTCACGTCGCTCATCGAGCAGCGCAGGCGCAGCGCCGACACGGCCGTCCTGTTCGTCACGCACGAGATCAACCCGGTGCTGCCGCTCGTCGACCGCGTGCTCTACCTGGTGAACGGGCGCTTCCGCATCGGCCACCCCGACGACGTCATGACCTCGGAGTCGCTCTCGGAGCTCTACGGCACCGACGTGGACGTGCTGCGGGTGCGCGGGCGGCTGGTGGTCGTCGGGGCCGAGGCCGTGTGTCACGGGGACGGGTGCTTGTGACCGAGATCGTCGATCGCCTGTTCACCCTCGACGGCACCGGCACGCTGCTGGGCCTGCCGTTCGTGCGGAGCGCGCTGATCGCCGCCGCGTTGCTCGGGCTGATCGCCGGCGTGCTCGCCCCGCTGATCGTGGCGCGGGGGATGGCGTTCGCGGTGCACGGCACCGCCGAGCTCGCCTTCACCGGCGGCGCGGCGGCGCTGCTGCTGGGCGTCAGCGTGAGC
>JBBQEF010000240.1:0-8944 GCA_038320445.1 Mycobacteriales bacterium | reverse complement strand
CGACTCCCCGGGGCTCGCCGAGCCGGGGTCGGCGAACGCGAGCGCCCGACGCGCCGCCGGGATCCCCGGCCAGCCGGCGGCGCGGGCGAGCGCGGCGTCCAGGGCTGCGCGATCCACCAGGTGGCGCCGCAGTGCCGCATCGGCGGGCACGATGGCCCGCTCCATGTCGACGGTGCGGGCGATGTCCGCCAGCGTTCGGGCCACCGTGGTGACCACCACGCCGTCGACCATCGTGATCTCGTCGGGCGAGAGCGGTGCGGTGTGGCGGCACACGACGGCGCCGAGGCGTCCGCCCGACGACGCGTCACGCGTGACCTGCACCCGATCGAGCGCGACGTTCCACAGCGGCAGCCCGGACATCACCGCGGCCGACGCGTGACTGACCACGGACCCGACGGCCAGCCGCGGGACGGTGGCGAGAACCAGCAGCCGGTGGCGATCCTCGTCGCGGCGGAGACGCTCGTCCTCCGGCCGGACGTAGGCGCCGCGGCGGATCGAGCGCAGCGCCCCGGTGCGTCGTTCGCGCTGTACCTCGCCACTGGTGAGCCCGGTTGCGAGAAGCTCACTGCGGAGGTGCAGCCCGGGGGTGTGGAGGTTCATGGGTCCACGGTGGCGCGCCGGAGCGGCGCTGAACCCCTCGATCGACATTCTGTGGATGGCCATGTCTCGATGTGGACAATCGCCGCACCACGGTCGACGGGGTGTGTGGGCGCCGGGTCGGGAGTCGGGGTCGAGCCCACACCCCCCGTGCGCTCGCACACCCCCCGTCGACGGGGTGTGTCGCGTCGTGTAGGGGGTGTGGACGTCGCCCGTCGACCGAGGGCGTCGCGTCAGGCGGGGGGTGTGAGGGCGGTGCGGCGGTGCCACCACGCCCACAGCGCCACGCACACCGACAGCCAGGCCGCGCCCACCAGCCAACCCGCGATCACGTCGCTGAACCAGTGGACGCCCAGGTACACGCGCGTGGCCCCGACCGCCCCGACCCATGCAGCCGCAGCGATCGTCACTGCCACCCGGGCGGCGCTGCCCAGCCCGGCCCACGCCAGCACCACGACGGTGCCTATCACCACCACCGACATCGTGGCGTGCCCGGAGGGCAGCGACTCGTTGCTCGCGCTGACCAGCCGGCTGGCCACGGGCGGGCGGGAGCGGTCGAGCACCATCTTCAGCCCGGTGAACACGAGGCCGGCCGTGGCCATCGCCATCACCGCGAACACGGCGTCGGCACGGCGTCCCCGCCACCAGCAGAAGGCGCCCACCAGCACGGCGAGCACGGCCATCGCCGCGGTGCTGCCGACGGTCGTGATCACCACAGCGAGGTCGGTCAGCCCCGTGGACCGCTCCTCGATCGACTCGTCGAGCGCGGCCGCGTCGAACCGCGCCGGCCCGACGCCGGTGAACGCCCCCCACAACGCCAGCCCCGCCACGAGCGCGAGGACGACCCCGATCCAGGCGACGCGACCGGGCCGCGGCGCCGCAGGGTGCTCCGTGAGCCCCGCGGGGGGCAGGCCGGCGGCCGGCTCGTCGGCCATACCCCTCCTCGGCTCAGACGGCGCGACCGCGCCACTCCCGGTAACGGCGCACCAGCGCCGCCGTCGAGGCGTCGGCGGCCGAGAGATCGGGCGTCTCGTCCGTCAATGCGGGGCCGACCTGCTTGGCCATGGCCTTACCCAGCTCCACACCCCACTGATCGAACGAGTCGATGCCCCATATTGTGCCCTCCACGAACGTGACGTGCTCGTAGAACGCGATCAGCTGGCCCAGCACCGCAGGGGTGAGCTTGCGCGCCAGGATCGTCGACGTCGGCCGGTTGCCGGGCATCACCTTTTGCGGCACCACCTCTGCGGCCGTGCCCACGGCCGCGATCTCCTCGGCGGTCTTGCCGAACGCGAGCGCGGCGGTCTGGGCGAACAGGTTGGACATGAACAGGTCGTGCATGTCGGTGGTCTCATCGACCGGCAGCACGTGATTGGGCTCGGCGAAGCCGATGAAGTCGGCAGGGATCAGCCGCGTGCCCTGGTGGATCAGCTGGTAGAACGCGTGCTGGCCATTGGTGCCCGGCTCGCCCCAGACGATCTCACCGGTGGCCGTGGTGACCGGCGTGCCGTCCCCGCGCACCGACTTGCCGTTGCTCTCCATCGTCAGCTGCTGCAGGTACGCCGGCAGCCGGTGCAGGTACTGGCTGTAGGGCAGTACGGCGTGGGTCTCGGTGCCGAAGAAGTTGACGTACCAGACGTTCAGCAGCCCGGCGATGACCGGGAGGTTCTCCTCCAGCGGCGCCTTCCGGAAGTGGCTGTCCATTGCGTACATGCCGCCGAGGAAGTCCTCGAAGTGCTCGCGCCCGATCGCGACCATGATCGCGAGCCCGATGGCCGAGTCGAGCGAGTAGCGCCCGCCCACCCAGTCCCAGAAGCCGAACATGTTGGCCTCGTCGATGCCGAAGCCGGTGACCAGCTTCGCGTTCGTCGAGACGGCGACGAAGTGCTTGGCCACGGCCTTCTCGTCGCCGCCCAGGCCGTCGAGCAGCCAACCCCGCGCCGCGCGCGCGTTGGTGAGCGTCTCCAGCGTGGTGAACGTCTTGGACGCCACGATGAACAGCGTGCTGGCCGGGTCGAGGTCGTGCAGCGCCTCGGCGACGTCGGTGGGGTCGATGTTGGACACGAACCGCAGCTCGATGTCGCGCCGGGAGTAGGACTTCAGCGCCTCGTAGGCCATGACGGGGCCGAGGTCGGAGCCGCCGATGCCGATGTTGACGACCGTGCGGATGCGCTCGCCGGTGTGGCCCGTCCACGCGCCGGAGCGGACGGAGTCGGTGAACTCGCCCATCCGGAACAGCACCTGGTGGACGTCGGTGACCACGTCCTGGCCGTCGACGCCCAGTGCCGTGGCCCGCGGGGCGCGCAGCGCGGTGTGCAGGACCGCACGGTCCTCGCTGGTGTTGATGTGGACGCCCGCGAACATCGCCTCGGTGCGCTCGGGCAGTGCGGCTGCCCGTGCCAGTGCTGCGAGCAGGGGAAGCGTGTCGCGGGTGATGCGGTGCTTGGAGTAGTCGAGCACCAGGTCGGCGCCGGTGGCCGTGAGGGCCTCGGCGCGGTCGGGGTCGTCGGCGAACAGCGCGCGCAGGTGCAGGTCGGCGACCGCGGCATGGTGCTCGGCCAGCGCGGACCATTCGGGGGTCGCGGTGATATCAGCGGGGTAGGCAGACACGGGGTGCATCCTGCACCCTCGGGCCGCGTCCGGTCAGGTCGTGGTCTTGATGTGCTGCGGCGCCTCGCTCCGGTCCCACAGCGCGATGCCGCCGAGCAGGCCCGAGATGTTGGGCACGATGGTGCGGTTCGGGCCGATCGTGTCCGGGTCGAGCTTCTTCGCGTTGCCCCCGCCGATGAAGACGTGGTCGGGCAGCACCATCTTCTCGAACGTGTCGAGCGCGTTCAGCACGCGCTCGCGCCACACCTGCTTGCCGGCCTTGTGCCGCTCGTACTCGCCGCAGGCCACCTCGATCGACATGCCCTCGCCGAAGCGCCCGTGCGAGAGCTCCATGTGGGGCAGCAGCAGGCCGTCGAAGAACACCGCGCAGCCGACGCCGGTGCCCAGCGTGATCACCAGCTCCATACCGGTGCCCTTGATCACCGCGCAGCCCTGGACGTCGGCGTCGTTGGCCACGCGCACCGGCTTGCCGAACTGCCGGGTGAGCGCCGACTCCAGGTCGTAGTTCGCCCAGAGGTCGATCAGCTTCTGCTCGGGCTCCTCGCCGGGCGCAGGCCGCACAAACGCCGTGACGTCGCGGACGCGGCCCTTCCGGATCGCGCCGGGGTACCCGACGGACACCCGGTCGTACTCGGGCTGTGTCGCGGCGAGCGCGCCCAGCTCGTCGAGGAGCACGCTGGGGGTGCACGGGTAGGGGGTGTCGCGGCGGGCCCGCTCGGACAGCATCTCGCCTTCGGGTGACAGCACGGTGGCCTTGAGCCCCGATCCGCCCACGTCGAGGGCCAGGGTGCGCGGTCCACCGGTCATGTCATACCCCTGTTCGTGCGTGCTGTCGGCTGCCTGCGCGACGGTAGACGACCACGATCAGCCGCGCACCAGCCGCTCCGAGCAGCACGGTGCGGCCGACCTGCCGGGCCGGCGGCGCGTCCGCAGACCGGTGCCGACCCGACCTCGGGGTGGGCGTGCAGGTCCGCCGCCACCGCCGCGGTCAGGGGATCACCCCGTTGCGGGGCAGCGTCGGGACGTCCACGGTGACGGTGTCGGGGTAGATGAGCCCCGACCCGGTGTTGAGCACGACCACCTCCTCGTCACCGGTCAGCCAGCCCGACTCGCGCAGCTGCCCGGCGGCCGCGAAGCAGGCCGCGCCCTCCGGGCACACCCACGTCCCCTCGTCGCGCGCCACCGCGGCCTGGGCGGCGAGCAGGTCGTCGTCGGTGACGGCGATCGCGGTGCCGTCGGTCGAGCGGACCGCGTCGAGAACGAGGAAGTCGCCCAGCGCCTTGGGCACGGTGATCCCGAACGCGACCGTGTGCGCGTCGACCGGCGGGGTGCTCTCGTCGAGGCCCGCGTCGTAGGCGTCGACGATCGGTGCGCAGCCCGCCGCCTGGACGGCGACCAGGCGGGGGAGCGGGCCACGGATCCAGCCCAGCTCCTGCATCTCGCGCAGGGCCTTGTGGATCGCGATGATCCCGACGCCTCCTCCGGTCGGGTAGAGGATCACCTCAGGTGAGCGCCAGCCCAGCTGCTCGGCGATCTCGTAGCCCATCGTCTTCTTGCCCTCGATCCGGTACGGCTCGCGCAGCGTGGAGGTGTCCTGGTAGCCGTCCCGTTCCTGGACGGCCTTCGCGATCAGCGTGCCCGCGTCGCCGATCAGCCCCTCGACCAGGTACAGCTCGGCTCCGGCCACCACGCACTCCCGACGGGTGATCTCGGGCGCGTCGACGGGCATCGCGATGAGCGCGCGCATCCCGGCACGGGCGGCGTAGGCGGCCCACGCGGCGCCGGCGTTGCCGTTGGTCGGCATCGCGACCCCACCGACACCCAGCTCGGCCGCCCGCGAGACGCCCACGGCCGCTCCGCGTGCCTTGAACGAGCCGGTCGGGATCAGGCCCTCGTCCTTCATGAGCAGGCGGGGAACACCGATCCGGGCTCCGTGGCGCGGCAGCGCGAGCAGCGGCGTCATGCCTTCTCCCAGCGTCACGACGTGGGCAGGATCCCTGACCGGCAGAAGCTCGTGGTAGCGCCACAGGTCCGGTCCGCGCGTGGCGATCTCCGCGCGGGTCACCGTGGCTGCGGCACGGTCCAGGTCGTACCGGGCGAGGAGCGGGGCGCCGAGTGGTGAGGTGCCCGCGACGGAGTCGGCGTCGTGCGTCGACCCGTCGCGGGAGCACTCCAGGTGGCTCAGCGTGGAGTAGGCCATCGGAGCAGTCGATCCTGCGACGACGCACCCGTCAAACGGGCGTGGCAGCCGTCACGTCCCCTGAACGGCGCAGCGAGACCGGCAGTCGGTCGCGTGCTGTGGCCGTTCGGGACGGGCCGCTTGTCACCTTCGGATGAGAGGGATCGACACCTGACGGTGAGCGGCCTGCACCATACGGCGAACGGGTGAAGCCTGTAGTCGTCCGACCGTGGTGGCTGCTCCGACTGCTCGTCGCGGCGGACTGCTCGGCCGCCGCGTGAGGGGTTGGCCGACCGTGTCCTCTCGGTTCCCCCCAGTTAACTCAGTGTCACTCACCGACGCGACCTGCTCACAGAGTGCTCTAGAGGTCACCCTGATGCTCAACCGACCACTGCCCGCACCGGCGCGCGACATCGCCCTGCTGATCGGCCGCATCGTGCTCGGTGTGGTCCTGTTCGCGCACGGTTGGCAGAAACTCATGATCAACGGGATCGCCGGCACCTACGGCCAGTTCGAGAAGCTCGGCATCCCGCTCGCGATCGTCTCGGCCTCCTTCACCTCCTTCGTGGAGTTCGTCGGCGGTGCGATGCTGATCGTCGGCGCGCTCACCACCACCGTGATCGCCCTGGACCTCGTCGTCATGGTCGGCGCGGCCGGGTTCGTCCACCTCACCCACGGCGTCTTCGCCCAGAACGGCGGGTGGGAGCTGGTCGGCGTGATCGTCGCGGCCGAGCTCGCTCTCGCCGCGACCGGCCCCGGACGGTTCAGCGTCGACCACATGCTCCTGTCGCGCCGGTCCCGCGAGAGCCTGCCGCCGGTGCCGGTGGCGCCGTTACCCGCTCCCGTGCCGGACGGTGCAGCGTTCGGGCCGGCCGCGGACAGGGCGCCGCAGCGCATGGGGGTGGCCGCCCAGTTCACGCGACTGTCCCCGCTGGACACCGGGCCGATCGCGATCGACACCCGGCAGCCGGAACGGTTCACCCCGCGGACCGCGCCGCAGCCGACGCCCACCCAGCAGGCCGCCATCGCGAAGGTGGCGGGCCGTCCGGAGGTCGGCGCCAACACCGAGCGGCCGGTGCAGGTTCCGCCCGCCGCGCCGCCCGTGACCGTCGCTGATCTGGTCGGCGCTCGCCCTGCGGTGGAGCTCTCGCTCGGCGAGATGCCGCATCCCGCCGCGGCGCCGGTTGCTGCCGCCACCTCGGCTCCGGCCGGGACACCGGTCCGGTTCGACACGTCGGCCCGGCTCGACGTGCCGGCCAGGGTCGAGACGACCGCCGGCACGCCCGTCGACGGACCGGGGGCGCCGGTCGTGCCCACGGCGCCGGTCACCGCGGCGCCGTTGTTCGAGCCACACCGTCCGCTGGTCGACGCCCAGCCGGCTTTCGGGCCGCGAAGGGCGGCCCACGCGCCCCGGCCGTTCGTGGCGCAGGTACCGGTGGTGCAGGCGCCCCCCACGGTGCAGGTCACGGACCAGGCTCCGACCACGGACCAGCGCGCGGGTGAGCTTCCGCAGCGGGTCCGCCGTACCGAGCGGGTCGGCCGCGTCGTCACCCCCCACCAGTGAGTGCGACCACCTGTGACGTCTCGCTGCTGATCGGCCGGGTCCTGCCCGGCGTCGTGATGTCGCCCACGGCTACCAGAAGACGACCAACGGCATCGGCCGGACCGCCGAGGGCGTCGAATCCCTCGGCATCCCGCTGGCGATCGCCTCCGCGCCGTTCGTGACGGGCGTCGAGCTCACGGGGAGCACGACGCCCCCCGTTCCCGGCGGGCCCGGTCACACGACGGCCGGGCCCGCCATCGCCCGGAGGGCAAGCAGGAATCCGGTGTAGACATCGCGTGGTGATGGAGCAGGGTGGTGACGTGCTCCGACATGTCACGGCGATCCGCTACGTCACGCCGCTTCGGGAGGGCGGCTCGCTCCCGGGACTCATGGAGGCCGACGACCTCGGCACCTACGTGGTCAAGTACCACGGCGCGGGCCAGGGCCGGAAGGCCCTGGTCGCGGAGATCGTGTGCGGTGAGCTGGCCAGGGCGTTGGGACTGCCGGTCCCCGAGCTGGTGACGGTGGAGCTCGACCCGGCCCTCGGCGCCTCCGAGCCCGACCAGGAGGTGCAGGAACTCCTCCGCGCCAGCCCCGGCCTCAACCTGGGTATGGACTTCCTGCCCGGTGCGCTCGACCTCGATCCCACCGCGTTCCCGGTCGAGCCCGGCCTGGCCGGTCGGGTGCTCTGGTTCGACGCGCTGGTCGGCAACGTGGACCGTTCGTGGCGCAACGTCAACATGCTGTTCTGGCACGGCGGGCCCTACCTCATCGACCACGGCGCCACGCTGACCTTCCACCACGCCTGGCCGACCGCGGCGGCGTGGGTGGACCGGGCCTACGACGCCGCCGATCACGTGCTGCTCGGCTCGGTAAGGACGCTGGGACCCGCGAGCGGTCCTTCGGCGCCGCTGCTCGGACCCGCGAGCGGTCCTTCGGTACCCATGCCGGGACCCGCGAGCGGTCCTTCGGTGCCGCTGCGCGGACCCGCAAGCGGTCCTTCGGTGCCGGACCTGGACGCCGCCGACGCAACGCTCGCCCCGGCCCTCACGGCCGAGCTGGTGAGCACCGCCGTGGACGCGGTGCCCGACCTGTGGCTCGCCGACGAACCCGGCTTCGACACCCCCGACGACGTGCGCGGGGCCTACGTCGCGCAGCTGCTCGCCCGCCGCGACGCGCAGGGAGCGTGGCTGCCGGGGGTGCGCGCCGCCGTCGCGGACCGGGTGGGACGGCCGAGTACCCGGGCCCCGCACCCGCCGACGTGGCTCACCGAGCGGCGGCGCCGATGACCGCCGTGCACGCCTTCGAGTACGCGGTGCTGCGGGTGGTGCCCAGGGTGGAGCGCGGCGAGCTGATCAATGCGGGGGTGCTGCTGTACTGCCGCGCGGTGGACTACCTCGGCGCCCGGGTGCAGCTCGACCCCACGCGCCTGTTGGCTCTGGATCCCTCGGCCGACGTCGCCGCGATCACCCGCGCCCTCGACGCCGCCGCTGCGCTGTGTGGTGAGGAGGCGGCACAGGAGGCTCGGCGCGCCGGGCCGGCGGGGGAGGAGGACCGGGGCCGCCGGTTCCGCAGGCTCACGGCTCCGCGCAGCACCGTCGTCCAGGCCGGTCCGGTGCACACGGGCCTGACGGCGGATCCCGACGTGACACTGGCGCATCTGCTCGCGACGCTCGTCCTCCCGCCCCACCCGCCAGTCGGGACGTGAGGGTGCGCGCGTCGGGGCCGATGTGCAGGCGCACCCAGGCCGCGACCCGTGCGCGCCCGGCGGCCGACTCGCGCGCACCTGGCGTCCGACCCGCGCGCGCCCGGCGGCCGACTCGCGCGCGCCTGGCGTCCGACCCGCGTGCGTGTGGCGTCCGACTCGCGGGGCTGGGCCGGACCGTCAGCCCAGCGTGTCCGCGATCCTGGCGATGCTGGCGCGCATCTGGTCCTCCGTCACGCGCGGGTAGAGGCCGAGTGCTTCCTGGTCCTGGACGCCGCTCCAGTCGTAGGTGTGCGTCACCGCGGTGCCG
>JBBQEF010000239.1:0-9007 GCA_038320445.1 Mycobacteriales bacterium | reverse complement strand
GGGGGGCGCACCAGCACCCCCCCCCCCACCCCCCCCCCCCGGGGGGCCCCCCCGCCGGGGGGGGGCTGGGGGGGCGCGACCCCCCGCCCCCCCCCACGACCCTCCCTGCCCCTATCGATCACGGTTCCAGCGCGCCAGCCGGCCGCGGCGGTCCACGGCGCGGATCCGCTCCTCGGCCGGCCCCCTGGCGGCCGCCGTCGTGACGACGAGCAGCTGATCGAGCTCGCGCAGGCGGGTGTCCGGGCCGGGGGTGAACGCCTCGCCGGCCCGCACGACCAGGCTGACCCCCGCACCGCGCGGCAGCCGCAGCTCGCGCAGGTAGACGCCCTGCAGCCGGGAGCCGACGGGAACCCGCACCTGGAGCAGGTCGGCGCCCAGCTCGTCGAGAGGAGCGGCGTCGACCTCGATCTCGCGGGGCTCGGCCTGCCGCGAGACCCCCAGCCGCCGGGCCACCCAGGGCAGCGTGGTGCCCTGCAACAGGGTCAGCACGACGACGAGGACGAACACCGCGTCGACGAGGTCCGTGGCACCGGGCGCGCCCTCGGTGAGCGCGATCAGCGCCAGCACGATCGGCACCGCGCCGCGCAGCCCCGACCACGAGAGGAACGCCTGCTCGCGCCAGGGCAACCGGAACGGTGCCGCCGCCACGATCACCGACAGCGGCCGTGCCGCGGCGATCAGCACCAGCCCCGCGATCAGCGCAGGAACCAGGGCGTCGAGCAGCCGGGGCGGCGAGGCGTACAGCCCGAGCAGCACGAACAGCCCGATCTGGGCGAGCCAGCCGGTGCCCTCGGCGAACGAGCGGACGCCCCCGCGGTGGGGCAGATCGGCGTTGCCGAGCACGAGCGCGGCGACGTACGTCGCGAGCAGTCCGGACGCGTGTGCGAGCTGCCCGCCCGAGTACGCGAGCACGCAGACCGCGATCGCGGCGAGCGGGTAGAGACCGGTGGAGGGCAGCGCGGCCCGGCGCAGCGCCCACGCGCCGGCGAACCCCAGGAGCCCCCCGATGACGGCGCCCGCGGCCAGCTCGTAGACCACCAGCAGCGGGGTGAGCCAGGTGAACGGGTCGTCGGAGGCGAGGAGGATGACCGCGAGCACCACCGGCGCGTCGTTCATCCCGGACTCGAGCTCCAGCGCCCCGGCCAGCCGCCGGCTCACCCCGACCCCGCGCAGCACGCTGAACACCGCCGCCGCGTCCGTGGACGAGAGCACCGCACCCCACAGGAACGCGGTGCGCCACTCCAGGCCCAACGCGAGGTGCAGGGCCGCGCCGACCACACCGATGCTGACGACGACCGCGACGGTGGACAGCGCGACGCCGACCCCGAGCGAGGGCCGTACCGCAGCCCAGCTCGTGGTGATGCCGCCCTCGACCAGGATCAGCACGAGCGCGGCGAGGCCGAGCGACTCCGTCAGCTGGGCGTCGGAGAACTGGATGCCGAGCACCGACTCGCCGAGCAGGACCCCGATGCCCAGGTAGAGCAGCAGCGAGGGCAGGCCGAGCCGGACCGACACGCGCACGGCCACCACTCCGACCAGCACGACCGCGGCCACGACACCGAGCAGCACCTCAAGGCTGGCCATGTCACCTCCGGACGTCGGGCGCGCTGTCGCTGCTCGTGATCATCCACGCGAGTCGGCCGCGCGTGCGAGTCGGGACATCACTGCCCGCGAGTCGGCACGCCGGTGCGCGCGAGTGGACCGTTCAGCGCGACGGGGCCGCCGAACGCCACGACGGCGTCGAGGTCACGAGGTCCAGGTCAGCGTGGCCGCGATCCGCGGCCGCACCAGCGTGTCGAGCGCCGCGTCCACGTCCGGGACCCTCGACGCGGGCAGGCAGAGCCGCCGGGTCACCCACACCGCATCCTGGCGTGGCGGAGTGGTGCGCTCCCACGTGGTGACGGTCGGGTGGATCCCCACCTCGTGCAGCACCGCGAGGGCGTCCTCGGTCGTGGCCGGCGGCGGTCGGTGCAGCCCGTGGAAGCGCTCCCACAACGGGTCGAGCCAGGCCATCGGATGCTGCCCGAGCATCTCCACCACGACGCCCCGCCGGGCAGCACCGGTCAGGGCGAGGAGGAACGGCGGCAGGTCGACGACGTTGTGCAGCACGTGGTGCGACACCGCGACGTCGGCGGTCCCGGCCTCGGCTGCCGCGTCGGGCCACTCCCCGAGAACCGTGCGGAAGGCAGCACCGCGCGTACGGGCGTCGGCGGCGAACATGTCGAGCATGTCCTGCTGCCGGTCGACGCCGGTGAGGTGCGTGGCCCGTCCGAGCAGGGCGAACGCCGCATCCCCGCCGCCGCAGCCGACGTCGATCACGGTTCCCGACGCCCCGAGCAGTGCCAGCCCCGCGTCCCGCGAAGGGGTGTCGAGCGGCTCCGGCGGGGCGGCGAAATGCGTGACGTCGTGGTGCCACGGATCGTGCTCGGCACGGGCCAGGATCTCGGGCGGGATCCCCCGCCCGGACTGCAGTTCCGCCCACCGCTGCGCCGCCGTCCCGCTCATGCCGCCACCCTAGGGTCCTGACCGGCTCCGCCCGTTGCGAGCGGCGCGCGGTCGGGCCGAGCTGGTCGGGGCGCTCCCAGGCGGTCGATCGCGGGCTGCGGGAGCGACGATCAGCCCCGCAGCAGCTCGTCGTTCATCGCTCGACCCCGCCCGCGGCACGGACGACCCGGGCGCGGGCTTCGGCGGGGGTGCCGTCGGGGGACGTCACCGTTCCCGACGACGGTGCCGACCCGAGCGGCCCGTACGTCACCGTCGTGGCCAGCACCTCGCCCGCCAGGAACGACTCGTGGGCGCGCACCGCGTCCAGCACGGCGGCGGGGGCGTCGAGGGTCAGGGTGATGCGGTCGGAGACGTCCAGGCCGGCGTCCCGCCGCGCCTGCTGCACCAGGCGCACCACGTCCTTCGCCGTGCCCTCGGCCGCCAGCTCCGGCGTGACGATCGTGTCCAGCACGACGAGGCCGGTGTTGCCCGGCAGCGCCAGCGTCTCGTCCGGGTCGGCGGCGATCAGCCGCTCGGTGAACTCGCCCGGGAGCAGCGTGATCCCGGCGGCCGTCACCGTGCCGTCGTCGTCGGCCGACCACTCGCCCGCCTTGACCGCCTTGATCACCTTCTGGGTGTCGCCGCCGAGGCGCGGCCCGCACGCCCGGGCGTTGACCGCGATCTCGAACCGGCCGTGCGCGGCGACGTCGCTGGTCAGCACGACATCCTTGACGTTCACCTCGTCACGCAGGATGTCCGCGAACGGCTCCAGCACCGCGGCGTCGGGTGCCGCGACGGTGAGCGTGGCCAGCGGCAGCCGAACCCGCAGCCTGCGGGCCTTGCGCAGCGACAGCGTCGACGACGCCACCTGCCGCACCCGGTCCATGGCCACCACCAGCGCGTCGTCGTGCGGGAGCGCAGTGTCGTCATCCCGCCCACCCGGCCAGTCCGTCAGGTGCACCGAGCGACCCCCGGTGAGTCCCTGCCACATCCGCTCCATCGTCAGCGGCAGCAGCGGCGCCGCAACGCGCGCGGTCACCTCCAGGACCGTGTGGAGGGTGTCGATGGCATCGGCGTCACCGGCCCAGAAGCGGTCGCGGGACCGCCGCACGTACCAGTTGGTGAGGGTCTCGGCGTGGTCGCGGACGCGTTCGCAGGCGCCGGCGATGTCGTACACGTCCATCGCCGCCGTCACGTCGTCGACGAGCGCAGCGGTCCGGGCCAGGACATAGCGGTCCAGCACGTGCGGGGAGTCCGTGCGCGTCACACCGGACCGCCCGGCGGCGCCCGCGTAGAGCGACAGGAAGTACCACGTGTTCCACAGCGGCAGGATCGACTGCCGGACGCCCTCGCGGATGCCCTGCTCGGTGACGACGAGATTGCCTCCGCGCAGGATCGGCGACGCCATGAGGAACCAGCGCATGGCGTCGGAGCCGTCGCGGTCGAACACCTCGTTGACGTCCGGGTAGTTCTGCAGCGACTTGCTCATCTTGAGCCCGTCGTCGCCCAGCACGATGCCGTGCGCGACGCAGGACCGGAACGCCGGACGGTCGAACAGCGCCGTGGCCAGCACGTGCAGCGTGTAGAACCAGCCGCGGGTCTGGCCGTTGTACTCGACGATGAAGTCGCCCGGGTAGTGGTTCTCGAACCAGTCGCGGTTCTCGAACGGGTAGTGCACCTGCGCGAACGGCATGGAGCCGGAGTCGAACCAGCAGTCGAGCACCTCCGGCACCCGCCGCATGGTGGAGCGCCCGGTGGGGTCGTCCGGGTTGGGACGCGTCAGCTCGTCGACGAAGGGCCGGTGCAGGTCGGTCGGGCGCACACCGAAATCGCGCTCGATCTCGTCGAGCGAGCCGTAGACGTCGGTGCGCGGGTAGGCGGGATCGTCGGACTCCCACACGGGGATGGGCGAGCCCCAGTACCGGTTGCGGGAGATCGACCAGTCGTGGGCGCCCTCCAGCCACTTGCCGAACTGCCCGTCCTTCACGTGCTCGGGCACCCAGGTGATCTGCTGGTTGAGCTCCACCATGCGGTCGCGGAACGCCGTGACCTGCACGAACCAGGAGTCGACCGCGCGCTGGATCAGCGGGTTGCCGCAGCGCCAGCAGTGCGGATAGGGGTGGTCGTAGGTCTCGCGGCGCAGCAGCATCCCGGTGACGTAGGACGCACCGTCGCGCAGGTCGGAGATGATGTGCGGGTTCGCGTCGAACACCTGCATGCCCGCGTAGGGCGCGACCCGCGAGTCGAACTTCCCGGCGGTGTCCACCGGGACGACCGTCTCGATGCCGGCCGCGTCGGTGACGACCTTGTCCTCCTCGCCGAACGCGGGGGCGATGTGGACGATGCCGGTGCCGTCGTCGGTGGTGACGTAGTCGGCCGCGAGCACCTGGTGGGCGTTCTCCCAGCCGGCGAAGAAGTCGAACGGCGGGGTGTAGGAGAGCCCGACCAGCTCGGACCCCGCGAAGGTCCCCAGAACGGCCGGCTCCTCGCCCAGCTCACGGGCGTAGTGCCCGACCCGGGCGGCGGCCAGCAGGTAGCGCTCGCCTGCGTCGGTGCGTACGAGCGCGTACTCGACTCCCTCGTTGACGGCCATCGCCAGGTTCGACGGGAGGGTCCAGGGGGTGGTCGTCCAGATCAGGGCCCGCGCGCCGTCCAGGTCCGGGTTGTCGGAGTGCAAGGTCAGGCCGACCGTGACGGCGGGGTCCTGGCGCTGCTGGTAGACGTCGTCCATCTTGGTCTCGGTGGCCGAGAGCGGGGTGCCGTCGTGCCAGCAGTACCAGAGCACGCGGAAGCCGGAGTAGACCAGGCCCTTCTCCCACAGGTTCTTGAACGCCCAGATGACGCTCTCCATGTAGTCCAGTTCGAGCGTCTTGTAGTCGTTCTCGAAGTCCACCCAGCGCGCCTGGCGGGTGACGTAGGCCTCCCACTCGGCGGTGTAGCGCAGCACCGACTCCTTGCACGCCGCGTTGAAGGCCGCGACCCCCATCTCGTCGATCTCGGACTTGTCCTTGATCCCGAGCTGCTTCTCGGCCTCCACCTCGGCCGGCAGGCCGTGGGTGTCCCAGCCGAAGCGGCGCTCGACGTGCCTGCCGCGCATCGTCTGGTAGCGCGGCACGACGTCCTTGACGTAGCCGGTGAGCAGGTGCCCGTAGTGCGGGAGGCCGTTGGCGAAGGGCGGGCCGTCGTAGAAGACGAACTCGTTGCCGCCGTGCTCGCCCGTCGGGCGCTGCGTGACGGACGCGACGAAGGTGTCGTCGGCGCGCCAGAAATCGAGAACCTCGCGCTCCACGTCCGGGAACGACGGGTGGGCCGGGACAGTGGGGTAAGCCATGGCGGTGGTGCTCCTCGTGCGTGCTGGCATGACGCACGGGGACGACGCATCGCGCCGCGGTACCACCCCGCTTGCCGCCGGATGACTCCGGCGGCCTCTCATCGGACGGCTGTGACGGGCCGAACCCGTCCGGTTCTACTCCAGGCGACCCGCGCCTGTTTCTTCCGGAGGCTCCCCGGTGATGGCCGGATCGGTGCCTGTGTGGCAAGAGTAGCGCCGGGGCGCCACCCGATATTCCGTCGGGGTCGTCAGCGGGCCGCGGTGCGGTGCCGACCGGACAGGGTGCGGTCGGGCGAACACCACCCGCACGGCGTGAAGCCCAGCTCGACCGCTTCGCGCACCGGCAGCGGGATCACCGCGGCGGACGCGAGCGCCCGGCAGCTCTCGACGTGATAGCGCGGCTGCTCGTCGACGACCACGACCTCGTCGTCCAGGCCGCTGACGGTCTCGGCCACTGCGGGGTCGCGCTGCTCCTCGGGTGCCTCGCCGAGAGGGGCGGGAATCTCGTGGGCGCCGGCACCGGGCCCGTCCCCGACCACAGCGGCGGCCGCGAAGAGGTCGCCGTCGTCCTGCCGCGTGGGCGGATCCTGCACGGCAGTCGGGGGCGCGGACGCGTCGCCGGGAGCCGGGTTCCGCTCGGCGGCGGGCACCACGGGCGGCCGCACGGCGTCGGAGACGTGCTCGGGCGACGGCTCCGCGGCCGGGGGCCGCTCGGCCGGTGTGCTGGGCGGCCGGGCCTGGACCGTCACGGTCTTCTCGACGTCGCTGGTCGACCCCGCGTGCGTGTCGACCTTCGGGCCGTCCACCTTCGGGCCGTCCGCCTTCGCGAGGTCGGCCTTCGGGCCGTCCGCCTTCGGGCCGTCGGCCTTCGAGGCGTCCGTATTCGAGACGTCGGACCTCGAGACGTCCGCCTGCTGCGTGTCTGCGGACCCGGAGGCGGGATCCGGCCGGGAGCCGGAGCCCGTGGGCGCGACCGCAGGGAGAGTGGTGACGATCGTCTGCTCCGACGACGGAGCCGGCTCGGCGGCGGCCGAGCCACGGGCGGCGGGGTACGCGGACCCTGGTGCATCCGGAGGGACTGCCGTGCCACCCGGCTCGCCGTCATCGGGCCGGCCGGGCGCACGGGACGGTTCGGAGGCGGCGCCGGCCGTGCCTGCCTTCTCCGCGCCTGCCTTCTCCGCGCCTGCCTTCTCCGCGCCGGTCGCCGCTTCCTGCTTGTGCGCGGACCCGCCACCCGTCGACGGTAACGTCGTCGCGGCGGCGGAGCCCCCGACACCGGATGACCCGGCCACCTCGGCCGCCGTGTCGTTCGGATCCGCCGATGCGGGCCCCCCGGAGGACGTGCCCCCGGGCGGCATGCTCTCGGACGTAGACCCCGAGGACGTCGACCCGGCGGACGTCGACCCGGCGGACGTCGACCTGGCGGACGTCGACCTGGCGGACGTCGACCCGGCGACGAGTGGCGCTGGGTCCGTGGGGCTGGCAGGGCAGGGCAGTGAGCTGGTCGGGCCGGACCGGCCGGTCGTGGTCGGTACCGGGTTGGCGCGGCGGGAGCAGGGTCAGGTCGTTTCGCGTTACGCCGGGGCGATGCTGCTCTACCCCTACCTGCACCGGGTCGGCGCGGAGAGCGTGTTCGCCAGCGTGACCGGCGGGCCGGCACGGCGTTATGACGACCTTGCGGTGTTGACCTGCGCGACGGTGGGTTTCGCGTTGGGCATCGACACGGTGGAGGGCGCCAAGCATCTGCGGCGGGCCGAGGCCGGTGCGGCGGTCGGGCTGGTCACGGTCCCGGAGTTGGCGACATTGCGCGCGCGACTGGCCGCGTTGGCCGACGGCAGTGATCCGCTGGCGCTGCAGCGGGCCTTCGCGGCCGGGATGCTGCGGGCCGACCCGGCCGCCGACCCGGTCTACTTCGTCGATGACCACTTCGTGCCCTACAGCGGCGCAGCGCCGGTCGGTAAGGGCTGGAACACCAAACGCCGGCACGCCCAACCCGGCCGGGACGACACGCTGCTGGTCGATGCCCGCGGCCGGGCGGTGGTGTTCGGTTCCGGCGAACCGACCGGGCTGGTGTCGACCCTGCCCGGTGTGCTCACCCAACTCCGGGAGGTGCTCGGCCCGGACGCGCCGGTGTTGCTCGGGTTCGACCGGGGCGGGGCCTACCCGAGCGTGTTCACGGCCTGCAAGGCGGCCGGCGCGGACTGGGTGACCTACCGACGCGCCCCGCTGGTCGCGGCCAGCGCCGCGCCGCGCCGGTCCTGGACGGTGCGTGACGGGCGGCGGGTGAACGTCACGCTGGCCGATGAGACCGTGCAGCTCAAGGGTTACGGCGCTGCCCGCCAGCTCACCTTGTTCGAGCACGGCCGGCCGGTTCTGCAGGTCCTGACCAGCGACACCACCGCCACCGGCGCGGCGCTGCTGTGCTGGCTCCGGGCCCGCTGGCGGATCGAGAACATGTTCAAATACGCCGCCCAGCACAACGGCATCGACACCCTCGCCGACTACGCCATGGACATCGGCCCGGACACCCGCAAGGTCACCAACCCGGCCCGGCTGGCGGCCCGCAAACTCCTCACCCAGGCCGAGGCCGACCTCATCACAGCCGAACGCGCGCTGCCGCAACTGCTGGCCGGGCCGCTCACCCCCAAGCAGAAGAACGCCGCGCTCCCCGCAGTGCACCGGCAGATCGAGGTGGCTGCCGGCGCACTCGAACGCGCCAAGACCGCGCTCCGCCCGGTCCCGGCCAAAGTCTTGGCCACCGAGCTGGACCCGAACGCCCAACGAGCCCGACCCCGCCTGGCCCGCCGCGGCCTGCAGATGGTGCTGCGGCTGCTCGCATTCAACGCCGAAGCGTGGCTGGCCGAACACCTCAACGCCTACCTGACCGACCCAGACGAGTACCGCGCGATCCTGCGCAACCTGCTGCAACTCGGCGGCCAGATCGACTACACCGACACCCAGATCACCGTCACCCTGGACCGGCCCGACAGCCCACGCATCGCCCGCGCCCTCACCCTGCTCACCGACGAACACACCGCCACCCCAGCCCGCCTCCCCGGAGACCGCCGACCGCGGACCTACCACGTCGCCATGGCGTGAGTTTCAACGACGATCACTCACGTACTTCAGGAGGTCTGAGTCTTCGCGCTGCATACGGCCTTTCCACATGCCCTCGTGGTCCAGGTAGAGGAA
>JBBQEF010000238.1:0-9034 GCA_038320445.1 Mycobacteriales bacterium | reverse complement strand
GGGGGACAGTCGAACGGCCGTGTTGCCCGCCAGCGCCACCCCGAGCCGGGCCCGCCGGGGCTGCTCGGCTGCGACCTCCTGGGCCGCGGCGACATCCGAGGTGCAGACCACCGCGGGCGAGCCCCCACTGCCACGAGGCAGGTCGGCGATCACAGCCGCGCCGGCGCAGGGCGAGGGTGCAGGATCCGGGCGAAGCCCGCCGGTCGGCCGGTCGGTGACGACGACGATGTCGCCGGGCGCGGTGGGCGCCGCCGAGTCGAGGAGCCTCGCGGGCGGCAGGCCATCGGACACGAGCTCGGCCCGGTCGAGCGCGTCGGCCCGCAGCAACGTGCCCGGAGCCAGCTCGGTGCCGATCCACGAGACCAGGCTGGGCGTCATCGCGGTGAGCGGCGGCGAGGTCGGGAGCAGGCCGGCACCGACCGAGACGAGCAGCGCCAGCGGCGCGACCCCGAGCGGCACCCAGCGGGGCAGGGAGGTGGACCGGACCGTGACCGCTGCGTACTCGATCACCGAACCGGCCGCCACGGCGAGCAGCGGCAGCGCGATCAGCGCGGCCGCCGCCTGGCTGGGGCCGGGAACGAGCAGGGCCACCAGCAGGAGTGCCGTCGGTGTGAGCAGCGGCCGCAACCAGGGCACCCGCAGCCACGCGAGTGCCAGCACGACCCCGCCCACCGCCGCCCATGCGACGCCCACCGAGAGGCTGATCGCCGGCCCGCCCGCACCCGCCAGTGGACGCGCGCCGGTGGCCGCGGCGGCCAGGGCCAGCGCGCCTGCCCCCAGCACGGCGGCCAGGACGAACCGGAGCCCGTTGCCGATCCGATGCAGTGCCGCGCGGCTCGCGACGACGTGGCAGGCCAGTATCAGCAGCGCGGCCCCGACCAGCGGCGCCGTGAACGCCGCGACGAGCGCCGCCACGATCGCCGGGACGGTGCCACGGCGGGCCTGCCCGGCCATCGCCCCGGCGGCGGTCATCCAGATGGCGGCGAACCCGCCTGCGCCGATCCCCGCGTGCAGCACCACAGCGGTCGGCAGCACGCCCGCGATCACCACGGCGAACGCGGTCGGGAACGAGCCGGCGCCCAGACGCACCATGATGGGCCAGACGAGCGCGGCCGTCAGGAGTCCGACGGCGAGCGTCGCCCAGCGTGCCGCGTCCACCACCGGGACGCCGGTCGTCGGCAGCAGCGTCTCCACCACCCCGAGCTGGTGCGCCGCGAACCGGTCCACCGCGGCGAGGGGTACCTCGCCGAACTCGGCGCCGCGCGCGGCGAACGCTGCCGCGGCCATGTGGGACTCACCGAGCGTCGCGACCTGGTCAGGAGCGCGTAGGGCCGCGACGAGGTGGACGGCGACGGCGGACAGGAGCGCGAGCGCCGGCGCGATGGTTGCGGCACCGGGCCGTGCGATCACTGCCGTTCGGCGGCGGGAGTGTCGACCGGTGGCGCGCCGCTCGCGGAGCCGTTCTGGTGGCGCTGATCGTGGTGGCGCTGATCGTGCTGGCGCTGGGCGGCGTCGGTGGGGCGCTTCAACTCGGACTCGATCAGCTCGACGAGCCGGCCGAGCTCCGTCTGCGTGCCGCGTTGCAGCGAGTCGAGCCGGGCGACCTCCTGGGACGCCTGCTCGCGCAGGCGGGCCGCGTCGAGCGCGGCCCGCTCCCGGACGGCCTCCGCGTCGGCGTCCGCCTGGCGACGGTAGGTGTCGGCGGCGATGCGTGCGGCGTCCTGCACCGACGTGGCCTCGGCGCGGGCCGACTCCAGCTGGGCCTCGACCTGCTTCTCGCGGTCGATGAGCTCGGCGGTGCGCTGTGCCGCCTGCTGATCCAGCAGCGCCGAGCGGGCGATCAGGGTCTGCTCCGCCTCGTGGCGGTACTTCTCCGCATCGGCGCGCGCCTTCTCGACGACCGCCGCCGAGTCGCGAGCCGTGACGCCCCGGATCTCGGCCGCTTCCTGCTCGGCCAGCCGAAGGATCTTCTCCGCGCGGAAACCGAAGCTCTCCTCCGGTGCCGCCTGGGCGGGGGCCGGGTTCGCCCGGGCCGTGCGCAGTTCCTTCTCCGCGGCCGCGGCCTGCTGCTCGGCGCGCTGCCGCCTGGCCTCGCTCTCGGCCAGATCGCGGCGCATCGCACCGTTCGCGGCCGCCACTCGCGCGAGGTGGTCGTCGACCTGGGATCGGTCGTAGCCGCGCAGGGACGTAGCGAACGCGGGCGGGGTGCTGGTGGCGGGATTGTCGCGGGGAGCGGGGACGAGCAAGGGTCTTTGCGTAGTGCCGGAATCGACCACAGGGTGAATATCGTGGGCTCACCGGGGCCTTGTCATGAGCCGCCCGAGTATGAGTTCTACTCCGAACGGTTAGATGTGGGTGCCGCATTCGTGTGGAGAAGACTGATCGTATTGTCTCTGTCACGTTTCCGCAGCTAGCAACCCTATGTGTCTCCTCGATCACGTTCAGTGATAATGCCGAAGCGTACACACTGCGTGTTCGGGCGCGGACTCTGAGCACTATTCATGGGCGGATCGGGCGTACTTCTTCGTTGTTCGAGGGGATTGCTCCGTCGGGCGGGTGAATGATCAAAGAAACCCGGCCCGTGCCAGCATGTCGGCTACGTTTCGGGCCCCGCGCGGCCGGCGCATTTCCGCCGGTTCCGTTCAGGGGTGAGGTCCACGGATGCCCAGCGTCCGCACGGCCTCGTGGGGGGAACACCGAGCAGGAGACACCATGGGTGAGAGCAGTATGCCGGGCCGGTCGCCGACCCGGCCCGTGCGCGAGCGCCACGTCCGCGATCTGCTCGGCCGGATGACGCTGGCGGAGAAGGTCGGGCAGATCTGCGCGACGACGCTGCCGCCCGGCGGTTCCGAGATCCCGCCGGAGGTCGTCGAGCGGCCGCCCGGCATCGTCCTCGTGCCCACCGCCGACGCCCGGCGCGCGGGCGATCGGATCCGGAGCTTCCAGGATGCGATCGGGACGACCCGGCTCGGGATCCCCGCGATCCCGGTGGCGATCGGGCACACCTTCGGCGCACTCCGTGGCGCGTTGCGCTCCGCCGCCACCTGGGACGTCGCGACCGTCGAGCGCGTGGCCGCGGAGGAGGCCGCGTCGCTGTGGTCGGCGGGCCTGCTCGCGACACTGGCCTCGGTCGCGGTGGACGAGCGGTCGGCGGCATCCCGAAGCGGGCCGTCCCACGGCGGTACGTCCCGCAACGGGCCGGCCCTGCGCGGGAAGCCGATGGCCGATCCGGTGCTGGCGGCGGCCATCGTGGCCGCGCAGGTGCGGGGCGCCCAGGGGCGCGACGCCGGACGCAGCGGGCGCTTCGCGCCGGGCCGCGTCGCCGTCGTCATCCCGCTGGGCGTGCCGCGGGACGGGAGCTGGCACGAGCGGACGATGCGCACGACCCTGCTGGTCACGGCGGAGGCCGCCGTGCAGGCGGGGGCCGCGATCGTCGTGCCCTCGTGGGCGAGCAACGCCGGCGTCCCCGGCCATACCGATTCCTGGCTGATGCAGGACGTGCTGCGCCGGGACTGGGGTTTCGCGGGCATCGTCGTCGCCGCCGAGGGGGCGATCCACGGGCTGGTGGCCCACCACGAGGTCGCCGGAACGGTGGACGAGGCGATCGCCTCCGCGATCGAGGCCGGGGTCGACGTGGTCGGGGCGGGCCCGGACGTCGCGGCGCGGCTGCTCGGGCTCGTCGAGACCGGTGCCCTGCCGGAGTGGCTCGTCGACGAGTCCGTGGCGGCGGTCCTCCAGCTGAAGGACCGCATGGGCCTGCTGGAGGCCGGTCGCGGCGCGGCCCGGCCCGCGACCGCACGGGAGCCGCGGCCGGTCGGTGTACCGTACCGGCCGGCGAACCGCTCGGTGGTGCTGCTGACCGATCCGATGCGCGTGCTGCCGCTGGCCGACGTCGAGGTGATCCACGTCGTGTCCGCGGACGGCGCGGCGTCCGAGGCCGCCGATCCGCGTGACCGCAGCCCGGACCCACCGCTCGGGGAGGACACGGCCTCGCCGGACGTGCACGAGCTGACCCGCGCGCTGAAGAACCTGCTGCCGCGGTCCGCGGTGCGCATCGGCACGCCGGGTCCCGACGACGCGGGAGACGAGGCCACCGTGGTGGTGCTGGCCACCGATCCCGCCGCCGCCGCGCCCCTGGCCGGGCGGATGGTCGCGGCAGGGCGCCGGTGCGTGGTGCTCGTGTGCACCGAGCACATCGACGGGCTCGACGACCTCGCCACGACGACCGCGACGATCCTGCTGTGCTGGGACCTGGTGCAGCGCGACGCCGAGGCCATCGCCGACGTGCTCGTCGGGAGGACCGAGCCCGAGGGCCGGCTACCCGTCGGGTTGCCGGTCGCTCCGACGCCACGGTCGGTGATCTACCCGCTCGGCCACGGATCCGGTTACACCACGTTCCGGTACTCGCGGCTCCGGATCGCTCCTGCCGTGCTGCTCGGGCGCGAGACGGTGCAGGTGCGCTGCGTGGTGACCAACACCGGCCCGCACGCGGGCCGTGACGTCGTACAGGTCTACCTCGAGCACCTCACCAGCACCATCGCCCGCCCCGGCCGGTCGTTGGCCGGGTTCACGACCGTCCGGCTCGGCGCGTCGCAGAGCATGCCGGTGACCGTCCTCATCCCCCCTGAGCGGCTGGCGGTCTGGGACCGCTCGATGCGCCACGTGCTGCAGCCCGGCACCGTCGAGGTGCTGGTCGGCCGCTCCGCCGAGGACATCCACCTCTCCGGCACCCTCACCATCGGCTCGGCCGGCGCCCTCGGCCCGGCCGGACGCTCCTGAACTGGGCCGATCCGATACTCGGCGTGGCGCGTCAGCGCGACGGGACGGAGGCGCTACGGTGTGCGTGACCGGGGGAGGGTCGGGGTCGCTGCATGACCCGAGAGGATCTTCATGGGCTCGCACCACTCGCCCTTCCGTCCATCGCGCCACCGCCGCACGGCGGTCGCGGCGGCCGTGCTGACGGCGACGCTGACCGCGTTGCTGGTGATGCCGGCCGCCTTGTCGTCCGCCCCGCAGGCAGCGGCGGCCGCGGGCACCTACCTGCGCCTGGCCCAGCTGATCGACGTCATGCCGGACACCGAGCTGATCGTCTCGTCGGTCGCCGACCCGCGGAGCAGCGTCACGATCGCCGGCGTCGGCTACGGCAGCGTGTCGGCCTACCGTCGGATCGAGCCCGGTGACTACGTGGTCGCGCTGCGGCCGAAGGGGTCCGGCAAGCCGCCGCTGGTGAGCACCACGCTGAACGCCATGGTCGGGAAGTCGTACACGCTCGGCGCCGTCGGCGACAAGAAGTCGAGCGGTCTGAAGATCTTCACCGACGACCTCACCCTGCCCGCAGCCGGCCGGGCCAAGGTGCGGGTGATCGACGCGGCACCGCCCGCCCCGGTGCTGGACGTCCGGGGCCCGGGCGGCACGCCGTTCGCGCTGGGCCTCGCCTGCGGCGCCGCGAGCGCGTACCGGGAGGTCCCGGCCGGTTCCGTCGTGCTGGCGGCGGGTGCTCCGGGCGCACCGGCCACCGACCTGCCGGTCACCGTCGCGGCCAACCAGGTGGTGTCGGTGGTACTGATCTCGCGCGGCACCGCCATCTCCTCCCGGGTCCAGGTCGACGCGCAAGGCCCGACAGCCGTGCCTCCTGGCCCGGTGGACGCGGGTTACGGCGGCACGGTGGGTGAGCGGCCGGGTGCCGCCGCCGGCGCCGCGGCCCTCGCCGTGCTCGCGGCCGCGGCGACCGGCCTGGCCGTGCGCCTCGGGAGGAAGGCCGGAGGTAAGAGGCAGGGCCCGTGTTGAGGTCGTGCTGACGGCCCCGGACCTGGTGGTCCCGGACCTGGATGCGCTCATCGGCCCGGACGCCTGGTTGCCGGGGCTGGCGACCGCACTCGCCGCCGGCCTGCTCCTGTGGCCGATCGGGAGCAGGCTCCGGCTGTTGCCGACCTCGCGGGCCGCGGCGATCGCGCTCTTCGCCGTCGCCACCCTGCTGATCGACACCTACTCCGAGCTGGGCGCGGACGGTCGGGCGGCCTTCCTGCTGGGCGCGGGGGCCTGGTTGGCCGTCCACGGCCGGTGGCGAGCCGTGCTCGCGGTGCTCGCCGCGGTCGGTGCTGCTGTGGTGTCGCCGCTGGTGGGAGTCGGGGTCCTGGTGCTGATCGGGGGTCTGGCCCTGCAGGCCGGACTGCTGCGTCGCTGGTCGGTGGGCGTGCGGCGGGCGGTCGCCGTGGTGGCGCTCCTGGGCGCCGTCGCGATCGCCCTGTCGCAGGTCCGCCGGCTGGGTGCGCCCGCGCTCCCGCCGTTGCTGCTCGCGGTGCTGACCGTGTGGACGCTGCTGGTGGTGGGGCTGCTGTGGCGTCGCCAGCCGTGGCTGCGACCGGTCGGCGCAGCCGTGACCGCCGTACTGGCCTGCGCATGGTTGCCCGGCACCGCGTCGGCGTCGGCCGTGGTGGTGGCGGCCTCCGCCGCGCTGCTGACCGTCGTGCTGGTCGAGGAGTACCGCACGCTGCTGGCCCGCCAGCTGCTCGCGGCCGCCGTCGCCGCAGGGGCGGTGGCATTGGCGCTGGTCGGGCCGGGTGTGGGTGGGGGGCGGGTCGCGCACGTGGCCGATACGGCCGACGACCGCACCGGGGCGCCGGCGATCCCCGCAGGCCCCCCGGGACCGGCCTTCGCCACGGTCCGGCCGGTCACGATCTCGATCCCCGCGATCGGTGTCGACGGCCCCCTGGAGGACCTGGAGGCGGACCCGGTCACACGGGAGCTGGCTGCGCCCGACGATCCGTCCGTCGCGGGCTGGTACGCGGCGGGAGTCGTCCCGGGGGACACCGGGCCCGCGGTCATCGGCGGGCACGTCGACTCGCGGTCGGGCCCGGGCGTGTTCTTCGGCCTGCGCCGGCTGGTGGCCGGTGACGTGGTGCGGATCCGGAGATCCGACGGCAGCACCGTCCGCTTCACCGTGACCGGTGTGCGGCGGTACCCGAAAGACCGCTTCCCGACCGATGCGGTGTACGGCCCGGCCCCCGCTCCCGAGCTGCGGCTCGTCACCTGCGGGGGCGTGTTCGACCGAGCGGAACGCAACTACCAGGACAACGTCGTCGTCGACGCAGTGTTGTCGAAACGCTGACCGATAGTGACGATTGTTGGGGCATTAGGGGGGCCGATTCAATCGGCCATAACGCTGCGCTACGTTAAGCCGGTCGGTGGTTGTGCCGACCGGGTGGCTGACGGCAGAGTGGAGGCCCCACGTAGATGTGCGGTATCTGGCGCTCGACATCCCCCGACCTCCCCCGGTCGCGAGCCCTGGGCTCACGCTTCGATCCGCCTCGCGTATGTCTCTGCCTCGACGCCTCCCCACCCACGTTCACGATTCACATGACCCAGGAGCGCTCCACACGATGAGAGCTGAACTCGACGACGTCTCCTTCGCGGTTGTCCGACGCGGGTACGACCGCACTCAGGTCGAGGAGAGCCACCAGAGGCTGAACGAGCAGCTCGCCGCGGCCGCCTCTGCGCGCGACTCCGCGCTGGAGGAGGTCCGCGCGCTCACCCGCCAGCTCGACGTCAGCCGCGCCGAGACGAAGTCCACCACCACCGCCATGGCCGAGGTGCGCGCCGAGCTGAACCGGCTCCGAGGTCACGTCGCGGAGCTCTCCACCATCCCCAACACCGTCGACGGGATGAGCGAGCGCCTGCAGCAGATGGTCCGCATCGCCCAGGACGAGGTGAACGAGATGCGGTCGCGGGCCACCACCAACGCGACCCACGTCCTCACGCTCGCCCAGGCGGAGGCCGATGAGCTGCGCGAGCGTTCGCTGGCCGAGCGCAACGAGTTCGAGGCCGAGCGGCGCACCGCCGAGGAGGCCCTTCGGGCCCAGCTCGAGGAGAGCCAGGCCCGGCTCGCCCAGCTCCGTAACGACTCCGACGGCCAGAAGGCCCGGCTCGACGCCGAGATGGCGCAGCGCCGGGGCCAGGCCGAGGAGGAGTTCGCGGCCGAGATCGACAGCCGTCGTTCCGGCCTCCTCGAGGAGCTCGCGTCGCTGGAGGCGCGGCAGCGCGCCGAGGCCGCGCGGATCGTCGAGGCCGCATCGCAGGATGCGCGCAGCCGCGTGGCGAACGCGAGCAGCGAGGCGCAGCGTCTGCAGGCGGACGCGCGCCAGGACGTGAGCGCCGCGCAGCGGGACCTGGAGGAGCTGCGGTCCCTGCAGCACCAGGTCTCCGAGCAGCTGACGTCGGTTCGTGCCCTGCTGGACTGGACGCTGCCCCAGATGAGCTCCAGCTCCCTGTCCGCCGCCCCGGTCGCCGCGGCTCCTGCCATCGCATCGGTGCGAGCCGAGACGATCACGGAGCCGGACGACGACGACGACACGTCGGAGCCCCCCGTGCCTCCCCACGCTCAGGCGTCGGTCCCGCCGGCGCGCGACGGCGAGGCCAACGGTTCGGACCGCCCGACTCCCGCGGCCCGGCACTCCCTGCCGGGTGCCCCGGCTCCCGGCCGCGTCGCGTCCGCCCGTTGATCAGTTCCGCCCGCCGCCCTACTGCAACGACATAGAGGATGTGCCCTGTGGCCGGTACCGCCACCACCCCCACCTCGCCCGCGCACTCCGCGGGCGACAGCCCGATCTTCGACACCGCGCTGCGTGGCTACGAGCGCCGGCAGGTCGACGACTACGTCGCCGACAAGTCGAAGGAGTTCTCCCGTCTGACGATGGAGCTGGCCGAGGCGAACCGGCAGCGGCGCCTCGCGACCGAGCACGCGGAGGCGACCGAGAAGGAGATGCGGGAGCTGCGTGCACGGTCGGCGCACAGCGAGCCCGCCGTCCCCGAGGACAGCTTCGGTTTCCGCGCGGAGAAGCTGCTGCGCATGGCCGAGCAGGAGGCCGCGGAGGTCCGCGTGCACGCCAGCCGCGAGTCGGCGGCCATCGTCGAGAAGGCCCGGTCGGAAGCGGAGAAGCACCGCCACGAGGCCGAGCAGGCTCTCATCTCCCGCGCGTCGCTTCTGGAGCAGCAGGCGGCGCAGCGCGCGGCCGAACTGCAGGACCGCGAGCAGCAG
>JBBQEF010000237.1:0-9069 GCA_038320445.1 Mycobacteriales bacterium | reverse complement strand
CACGCCCGCAGGTGGGGAGAAGCCGCTCCGGGCGCGCTACGTCATCGGTGCGGACGGCGCGTCCAGCACCGTCCGCGAGGGCCTGGGTCTCACCCTGGAGGGCTCCACCTACGCGTCGAGCTTCTTCCTCGCCGACCTCGTCATGCGCACCCCGCTCAGCCCCTCGCGACTGCACCTGTCGGTCGCCGGCACGCACTTCCACGCGTTCTTCCCGATGGCCGGAGCGAACCGCTGGCGGGTCATCGGCAGCCTCGATCCCGCGCAGGTCGACCGCTACGCCGGCGGCGACGCGCTCGGCACCCGCGGCACCATTCCCGACGCCGACATCCGTACGATCGTCGCCGCGAGCCGGCTCCCCCTCCAGATCGACGAGGTCGGCTGGGCCAGCATGTACCGCATCCACCAGCGGATCGTCGGGCGCTACCGCGTCGGGCGGTGGTTCCTTGACGGCGACGCGGCGCACATCCACAGCCCTGCGGGCGGGCAGGGCATGAACACCGGCATCGCCGATGCGGTCAACCTCGCGTGGAAGGTCGCGGACGTCGTCACCGGCCGGGCGCAGGAGTCGCTGCTCGACACCTATGGCGCCGAGCGGCGCCCCGCCGCGCAGGATGTCCTCCACAGCAGCGACCGCCTGTTCCGGCTCGAGGCGAGCACCAGCCGCATCGCCGGGCGCGCCCGCGCCCACCTCCTTCCTGCGCTCTCCGCCGTCGTGTCCTCGACCGCGTACGGCCGCCGCGCCTTCTTCGGCCGGCTGGCCCAGACCGAGGTCAGCTACCGCGACACCGTCGACGACGACCTGCGCGGCGCGCCGTGCCGAACAGCCGGTGCCCGGACGCCGGTGAGGGCGGGCGACCGGCTCCCGTTCGTCCCGTTGGACGGCGGCCGCACCACCCACGACCTGATCGACGCGACCAGGCATGTCCTGCTGGTCCTTCCCGGCCGCGCACCCGGCGGAGCGGAGGTGGCCGCATCGCGGCTGCTCGACATCGTCGCCCGCTACCGGATCGCCGTCACCGGGCACGTCGTCACCCCGACCCGAGGCGGGCTGCCCGTGGCGCCGGCCGGGGCGCCGACCGCAATCCTGGTGCGACCCGACGGCTACATCGCCCACCTCGGTCCGGCATCCGACATCGCGAGCCTCGACCGCTACCTGAGCCGGAACTACCGGCACCTGCCCGGCGGACCGGTCGCTGAGGGGGACACCTCCGCCGCGCCCGCCGCCGGCCGGTACCGGATCGAGCCCGAACGCGCCGGCGTCACATTGCGCACCCGGCACATGTTCGGGCTCGCGGCCGTCGACGGCGCTGTCACCCTCGACCGTGCCACGGACGTCGTCGTCGGCGACGACGGCCGCACACTGAGAGCCGACCTCCGCTTCGCCACGGCGTCGCTGCGCACCGGCAGTACCCGCCGCGACCGCGACGTGCAGGGCCCCCGGTTCCTCGACGGCGCCGCCCACCCCACGATCGACGTGCACCTCGACTCCGTCGACCGGGACGGTTCGGGCCACCGTGTTCGGGGCTCGCTCACCGTCCGGGCCACGACGTTGCCCCTGGTGCTCCGCATCGAGGAGATCAGCACCACCGGGTCCGGCCTCCGCGCCCGCGCCACCGCCCGGATCGACCGCTTCGCCTACGGCATCACCACCGCCCCCGGGCTCGCCGGCCGGTGGATCGACCTCGGCATCGACGTCCTCCTCGACACGGTGGCCCCGACCCCGAACCCGCCGCGGCCGACCGTGTCGACCGGCACACCCACCGCCGACCGGTCAGGATGATCGGCCGACGATCACGGATGCCCGCACACGGCATCAGACCGGCGGCCACCGAGTACGCCCTCTTGTCCGCGGTGGTCAGTCGGCGCAGGGGGTTGGGATGGACCGGACACGGGTCGTCGTCGTAGGCGGGGGCTTCGCAGGCTTTCATGCCGCCCGGACGCTGTCGCGGCGCATGGGTGATGCCGTGGACATCACGCTGCTCAACCCCACCGACTACTTCCTCTACCTCCCGCTGCTCCCGGAGGTCGCGGCGGGAGTGGTGGAGCCGCGGCGGATCACGGTCTCGCTCGCGGCGGCGCTGCCGAAGGTCCGGCTCGTGCTGGGTGAGGCCCAGGCTCCCGATGCACGTTCGTCGTGGTCGGGGCCGGGCTGCCGCCGTACCCGACCTGACCAGACCCGGTCAGACGACCGCCATGACCGCCCAGCACGCGGAGCGGCAGGGCCGCCTGGCCGGTCGCAACCTCGCCGCGGAACTGGGCCGGGGCGAGCGGGCGGCCTACCGCCACCACGACCTCGGGTTCGTCGTCGACCTGGCCGGCGTCAAGGCTGCCGCCAACCCGCTCAACATCCCGTTGGCCGGCATCCCGGCCAAGGTCGTCACCCGCGGCTACCACCTGCTCTCGATGCCGGGCAACCGCGTGCGGACGGCCGCGGACTGGCTGCTGGACGCCGCTCTGCCCCGCCAGACCGTGCAGCTGGGTCTGGTGCGCGCAGCAGCCGTGCCGCTGGACACGGCGTCGCCGGAGCTCCCGCGTCGGCTCTGATCGCCACGGCAGAGCCGGAAACGCCTACTAGACGATGGTGGAGAGCAGCAGGGTCAGGATGAGTCCCATGATGGAGATGAGTGTCTCCATCACCGACCAGGTCTTGATGGTCTCCCAGACGGTCATGCCGAAATATTCCTTGACCAACCAGAAGCCCGCGTCGTTGACGTGCGAGAAGAACAGCGACCCCGCGCCGACCGAGAGCACGACGAGCGCGAGCTGAGCGGGCGGCAGCCCGGCGGCGAGCGGTGCGACGATGCCCGCCGCAGTCACGGTGGCCACGGTTGCGGAGCCGGTGGCCACCCGGATCAGGACGGCGACGATCCAGCCCAGCAGCAGCGCCGAGAGGCTGGCGGCGACGGCGATCTTGCCGATGGCGATCCCGGTGCCGCCGTCGACGAGGACCTGTTTGAATCCGCCGCCCGCGCCGACGATCAGGAGCACCCCGACGATGGGGAGCAGGCTGGCGCCGATCTTTCCGGCGAGGGTCGACGCGGAGAACCCGACGGCGGACCCGAACGTCACCATGGCCAGCAGTACCGCGATCAGCAGCGCCACGATGGGGTCGCCGATGAAGTTCAGCGCCTTGTAGAGGAAGCTGTCGGAAGCCAGCCAGAGGTCCGCCGCGGCCTTCGCGAGCATCAGCGCGACCGGGGAGAGCACCGTGACCAGCGTCGCTGCGAACGACGGCCTGCGCTGCACCTGCGGATCCTGGACACCCTGCGTCAGATCGCCGTCCTCCTGGGAGTCAGGAGCCGTCCCGCGGCGCCGGGCCCCCGGTCCGGAGCGGTCCGCCGGCCGTTCGTCCGGGCCCTCGTCGGATCCGACGAACGCCAGGCCCGCTCCGGCGGCGCCGATCGGGACCCACCGCGCGGCGAGGCGCCCGAACAGTGGCCCGCAGACGGCGACGGTCGGGATGGCGACGAGCAGGCCGAGCGCGAGGGTGATGCCGATGTCGGCGTGCAGGAGCCCGACCGCGGCGACCGGGCCGGGATGCGGCGGGATGAAGCCGTGCAGCACCGACAGCCCGGCCAGCGCGGGGATGCCCAGCAGCATCGCCCTCCCACCGGATCGGTGCACCGCCAGCATGACGACCGGGACGAGGAGCACGAGCCCGACCTCGAAGAACATCGGAATGCCGATGATGCCCGCGATCAGTGCCATCTTCCATGGCAGCGTCATCGGGCGTCCCCGCAACAGGGTCTCGACGATCTGATCGGCACCGCCGGAGTCGCCCAGGAGTTTACCGAGCATGGCGCCGAGGGCGATCAGCACACCGACGTAGCCCAACACCCCGCCGACGCCCTTCTCGAACGACGCTGTGACGTCGGTGAGCGCAATTCCGGAGAAGATCCCCACCGCCAGCGAACTGATCGTCAATGCGAGGAAAGCGTGCACCTTGGCCCAGACGATGAGCACGACCACGAGGGCGATCCCGAGCACGGCGACCACGAGGACCTGGGTGTCATGCGCGGCCCAGGGTTGGTGCATCTGGTCCGTCGTAGCGTCGGCGAGGATGCTGCGGCTGAGATCCTTCACGTTCATGTCTGTCCTCCCATTCGATTTTCAGCCCTGAATCTGAAGCTCGTCGATGACCTTCTGCACCAGTTCCTCCGGCGGGGCGCCGATGTCCACCCGAATGGCAGGCTCATCGGGCTGCGGTTCTTCCAGGCTGTCGAACTGGCTCTTCAGCAAGGCCGGAGGCATGAAATGGCCCTGGCGCAGCGCAAGCCGGGCGGCGATGGTGTCGAAGTCGCCCGCCAGGTAGACGAACCGGACGCCATGGCCGCGGCGATCGATGGTGTCGCGGTAGGAGCGCTTGAGCGCGGAGCAGGTGATCACGCCGTTGCGGCCGTTGTCGAGCTGACGCTCGACCCACAGTGCGACCTGCTCCAGCCAGGGCCGGCGGTCCTCGTCGGTGAGCGGGTGACCGGCATGCATCTTGTCCACGTTGGACTGCGGATGCAGCGAGTCCCCTTCCTCGAAGGCCCAGCCGTAGCGTCCGGCCAGTATCGCTGCGACGGTGGACTTGCCGCAGCCGGAGACACCCATCACCACCAGAACCTGCGGCGGACGGGTGGACCCCAGGGGCCCGGAACTCATTGCAGGCACAGCGATCTGGGCACCACTGCACGGCAGCGAGAGACCGGTGGCCCAGGTGACACGGCTGAGATCATCAATGATCCATCCTGACTGCGCTCAGACCCGGAAGGCCGCAGACCCGCCACGGCATGGTCCGCCGGGTGAGCGAACCGTAGACCCTGTGGCTCGATCGCACCGATCCTGCGACTCGTATCCCGAAGTGCGCCATCATCCGGATTGTCGGGTCCATCTTGCGGACACATTGCGAATCCCGCCCAGATCGACGATTCACGTAGGGGACGCCACGGCACGGGAAAGAGTGCTGAGCCCCTCCCGCCTCATCCGCCGGTCGAAACCGGGATCGTCAGCCGAAAGACAGGTTACGTCGGCGCTCGCCCGGTCACCCTTCTGATGAAGACGGAAGGAGAATCACATGCCCGAACCCACCCGGAGACGTGCACGAAGCGGGCTGGTCGCCACCCTCGCCGCGGGGACCCTGCTGCTTGCCGGATGTTCGTCGTCCCCGACCAGCGCCCCGGACACCTCCACCCCCACCCCCGCTCCCACGTCGACCGGCAGCCCGGCAACGACCCCGTCACCGGCGGCTTTGAGCTGGACCGGATCGGTCTGCGACGCGCTGAACCCGCTGGTGAGCACGCTCAAGGCGCCACCCGCTCCCGACCTGGGCAATCCGGCGGCGACCCAGCAGGCCTACCGCACCTATCTCGACGCCGCCATCACCCAGACCGATCAGGCCCGGCAGCAGGTCTCCGTGGCGGGAGCACCCCCCGTCCCGGGCGACGACCAGGTCGGCCGGCGTGTGCAGGACCAGCTCGACCAGCTCCGGACCGACCTGACGCAGGCCAGGTCGCAGGTCGACGGGGCGAACGACCCCGCGTCGATCAGCCAGGCCGTCGGCGTCGCGGGCAATGTCCTCGGCGCGCTGGGCAACACCGCGCAGGCGCTGGCCGCAGTCAGCGATGACGCCCAACTGGACGGTGCGTTCGCCCAGTCACCGTCCTGCGATCCACTGCGCGCGATCAGCAGGCCCTCGTAGTCGAGCGGGCCACGGCCGCGCCGCCGTCGGGAATCGCCGTCGCGTGCGTTGGTCGTTGCCCTGCCGATCGCCGTGCAGGTCTGGCGTGGCACCGGCCGAGCCCGACGCCCCGATGACCCGGTCCGCCCGCAGACCGGCGCGCCGTCGCGGGTAGGACCTCGTTCAGGCCGTCGGTGTGGCGTCCACCACCCCGAGTGCAGAAGTTGCACCGCAACATGTGCATATACGCAATCAATGCGGGTACACATGTAGTGGGTGGGCCGCATACGGGCGGAGGTGCCCTCCCCGACAGCCGGAACAACCACGACGGCGATGACAGCGGACCCTGACGTGGCCGATCTCGGAACGGACCAGTCCCTCCGACCAGATGTAGGGAGTTGCCCTGATGACCGGCGCTGACAACTCGAACGGATCGATGAGCTCGCGACACTCGCGCGGCCAGGTGGTCGTGGTGACCGGAGCCAGCGGTGGGATCGGCCGGGCCACAGCGGTTGCGTTCGGGGCCCGAGGCGCGAAGGTCGCGCTGCTCGCCCGCGGCCGAGCGGGACTGGACGGTGCGGCGGAGGACGTGCGCGATGCCGGCGGCGAGCCCATCGTGATCCCGACCGATGTCGCCGACTTCGACCAGCTCGACGCGGCCGCCGCCCGGGTGGAGGACACCTTCGGCCCGATCGACGTGTGGGTCAACGTGGCGTTCACCTCCGTGTTCGCGCCGTTCCACCGCATCGGGCCTGCCGAGTTCCGGCGGGTCACCGAGACCAGCTATCTCGGCTACGTCCACGGAACCATGGTCGCGCTGTCGCGGATGCGACCCCGTGACCGGGGCACGATCGTGCAGTGCGGATCCGCGCTCGGCGGCCGGGCGATCCCGCTGCAGACGGCCTACTGCGGCGCCAAGCACGCGATCAACGGGTTCACCGAGTCGCTACGCACCGAGCTGATGCACGATCACAGCAACGTCCACCTGACCATCGTGCAGATGCCCGCGGTGAACACCCCGCAGTTCTCCTGGGTGCTCTCCCGGCTCCCGCACCACCCGCAGCCGGTGCCACCGATCTACCAGCCCGAGGTGGCCGCCCGCGGCATCGTGTTCGCCGCCGACCACCCCAGGCGCAAGCAGTACTGGGTGGGCGCGAGCACGGTCGGCACGTTGATCGGGCAGAAGCTCGCCCCCGCCCTGCTCGACCGCTACCTGGCCCGCACCGGATACGCCTCACAGCAGACCGGCGACAAGATCAGTCCGGACCGGCCCGACAACCTGTGGGCACCCGCCGACGGCCCGGACGGGCGCGACTTCGGCACCCACGGCACGTTCGACGGCCGCGCGATCGGCCACAGCCCCCAGATGTGGGTGTCGCACCACCCCGCCCTGGCCGCGGCCGCCACGGGCGGCGCCGGGGTGCTCGCCGCGGGTCTGGGACTGCTCGCGCGGCGGGGCGCCCGATGACCGGCTCATCCGGGGTGCTCACGGCACGCGTGATCTGGGCCGCGGTGCTGCTCGCCGCTCCCGGCCGCGTGCTGGCGGTCTCACACGGCGACGATCCCCACAACAGCACCGCCCGCTGGGTGTTGCGGGTACTGGGTGCCCGCCACCTCGCCCAGACCGCGGTCGAGCTGGCCGGACCCCGCCCCACGGTGCAGTACATCGGCACCGGCGTTGACGCCATACACGCCCTGACCAGCGCCGGACTAGCGGCGGTGGACCGCAGGTGGCGACGCAGCGCGATCATCGACGCCGCCGTCGCGTCCGGGTTCGCGCTCGGTACCGGCCTCACCACCCGGCCACGGCGCACCGACGGGGACCACCCGCTCCGGAGAGGCTCCCGATGAACCGGCCCCGCACCCTCCTGCCCGCCGTGCTGGCCGCGTCCGCACTGGCCCTGACCGGTTGCACCGCCGCCGCCTCTGATCCGTCCGCCGCAGGTACAGCCACCTCGGGCCCCACGGCCACCGCCGGCGGCGCGGCGACGGGGACCGCGTCCGGACTGCAGCAGGACTACGTCCGCGTGGTGGCCCGGGTGCTGCCGTCGGTCGTGCAGATCACCACCGGCTCCGGTCTCGGCTCCGGCGTGGTGTTCGACGACAAGGGCGACATCGTCACCAACGCCCACGTCGTCGGCACCGCGACGACCTTCCAGGTTCAGCTGGCCAGCCATCCGCAGCCGCTGCCGGCGACGCTGGTGGGCACCTACCCGCCCGACGACCTCGCCGTCATCCACCTCGACAAGCCCCCGGCCGGTCTGGCCCCGGCGACGTTCGGGGACTCCTCGAAGCTGCAGATCGGCGACATCGTACTGGCCATGGGCAACCCGCTCGGGCTCACGGGCAGCGTCACCGACGGCATCGTCTCGGCGAGCGGCCGCGCCGTCACCGAACCCACCGGCGGCGACTCCCCCGGCGCGACCCTGCCCCAGGCCATCCAGACCAGCGCCGCGATCAACCCCGGCAACAGCGGCGGCGCCCTGGTGGACCTGGCCGGCGAGGTGATCGGGATACCCACCCTCGCCGCGCTGGACCCTCAGACCGGCGGATCCGCCGCCCCCGGCATCGGCTTCGCCATCCCCAGCAACCTCGTCACCGACATCGCCGGACAGCTCGTCGCCCACGGCGGGCACGTCGTCGACTCCCACCGTGCCGAGCTGGGGGTCGGCATCGTGACCGTCGTCGACCGGAACGGGCAGCCCTCCGGGATCGGGGTCGGAAGCGTCGTGCCCGGGGGGCCGGCAGCCACCGCGGGGATCAACGCAGGAGAGGTGATCACCGCCGTGAACAACACCACGGTGCACAGCACCGCCGACCTGTCCCAGGTGCTGGCCGGGCTGAACCCCGGTGAGGCCGTCCCGGTCACCGTCACCGATCCGAACGGCGCCTCGAACACGGTGACGGTCACCCTCGGGCAGCTGCCCGGCAGCTGAACCACCACGCACGACGACGCAGGAGAATGCTCATGGTCGAGGAGGACGTCAGCGGCGCCCGGCCGCACGTGTTGCGCGAGTACGCGCTGATCGCCGACGGTGAACGAGGCGCGCTGGTCGGGCCACGCGGTGACCTGGCCTGGATGTGCGCACCCCGGTGGGACTCCGACGCGGTGTTCGCCACACTCATCGGTGGCTCGGGCAGCTTCGCGGTCACACCGGCCGGGCGCTTCGTGTGGGGCGGCTCCTACGAGCCGGGCAGCCTCATCTGGCGGTCCCGGTGGACCACCGAGACCGGCACCGTCGAGTGCCGCGAGGCCCTCGCATTTCCCGGCGACCCCCGGCGTGCGGTGATCCTGCGCAGGATCATCGCCGTTCGCGGACCCGCCCGCATGCAGGTGAGTGTGGCGCCCGCCGCCGGATTCGGACACCAGCGGATGCGCCGGACGCGGCGTGCCGACCCTGGCTGGT
>JBBQEF010000236.1:0-9087 GCA_038320445.1 Mycobacteriales bacterium | reverse complement strand
GGCCCGGGCCAGCGCCGCGCTGCTGCCCGAGCACAGGGCATCGAGCGACCATCCGGGCCCGGTGGTCAGCGGGTCGGTGTCGCACCTGCTGACGATGAGGTTCACCATCCGGGCCAGTCCCAGCTGCGCGCCGTCGGCGGGGGAGAAGATGCGGGAGACGCCACGGGAGTGCAGCAGCTCGATCTCGGCCGGGACGATCACACCGCCCCCGCCGCCGTACACCTTCACGTGCCCGGCACCGCGCTCGCGCAGCAGCTCGACGAGGTAGGTGAAGTACTCGACGTGGCCGCCCTGGTACGAGCTGATCGCCACGCCCTGGACGTCCTCCTGGATCGCCGCGGCCACCACCTCGTCCACCGAGCGGTTGTGGCCCAGGTGGATCACCTCGGCGCCCTGCCGCTGCAGGATCCGCCGCATGATGTTGATCGCCGCGTCGTGCCCGTCGAAGAGGCTGGCTGCGGTCACGAAACGGACCGGGTGGGTGGGCACGTGCAGCTCGACCATGACGGGGTCCTCTCGCCGGAACGCCGATTTACTATGACATCCTACTATCGGACGTACAAGTGTATCGGGACGTGACGCCGACGCCGCTCCCCCGGCAGCCGTCCGGCGTCAGGCCGCTCGCCCGGGGGCCCGGTTGCCGACCACGGGGATCTCCGTCGTCGGCGTCTCCAGCGGCGTGATCTCGATCGTCGTCTCCTCCAGCGCCGGGCCCTGGGCCGCGAGCGCCGGTGCGCTCTTCCGGATCCGTCGCGCCATTGCGGCGAGCAGTCCGCCGAGACCGGCCAGCGCCGCACCGGCGACGACGATCGCGCCCGTCGCGGCGTCGGGCTCCACGATCACCAGCACGAAGGAGATCGCGGGCCACCACATGAGCATCCGTACCGGTGCGGGGACCGACCATTCGCGGGTCTCGGGCGCCATGGGGCATTACTACCCGATCATCGCTGGGATCATGCATCCGGAGTGCCGATCGCCGGTGCGGTGGCGCACTAGGCTCCCCGCGTGGACACCAGCGCAGCGCTCGTCGAGCAGAACCGGCTCCTCGGCGAGCTGACCCATGACGCCGATGTCGCCATACCCGTCCCGACCTGCCCGGGGTGGACCCTGCGGCAACTCGTCGCCCACGTCGGGCGGGGCCATCGCTGGGCCGCGACGATCGTCCGGGAGAAGTCCGATTCGCCCGTGGACCCCCGCACGGTCGCCGACGGCAAGCCGCCTGCCGACCCCGATGGCGCGGTCGCCTGGCTGCACGAGAGCGCCACGTCCCTGGTCGACGCGGTAGCGGCCACCGGGGCCGACACGCCGGTCTGGACGTTCAACGGCCCGAAGCCCGCGGCGTGGTGGATCCGGCGTCGGTTGCACGAGGAGACGGTGCACCGCGCCGACGCCGCCGTCGCGCTCGGCGTGCCGTACGAGATCGAGCCCGAGCTGGCGGCCGACGGGATCTCCGAGTGGCTCGACCTGCTCGCCGCCCGCCGCGCCGACGAAGGCCCTGCGGCGCTCGTCCCGGGGGAGACGCTCCACCTGCACGCCACGGACGGTGCAGGCGAGTGGATGATCCACGGAGGTGAGGCCGTGATCTCGTGGGAGTACGGCCACGGCAAGGGCGACGCCGCGGTTCGCGGCACGGCGTCCGAACTCCTGCTGGCGGTCCTGCGGCGGGCGTCCGCCGACTCCGTCGAGGTCCTCGGCGATCCGGGCATCTGGACGCGGTGGCTGGCGCGCACGGGCTTCTGACCTCGGTCCCGAGTGGCGCCGCTGGACGCACTCAGATCGATGCATCCTCCGGGCGCGCGTGGCGGGGGAGCAGGAACGCGAGCACAGCGGTCAGCAGCACCAGGCCGCACGTCGTCCAGAGCACGGCAGTGATCGCGCCGAGCGGATCACCGTCGTCGAAGAGCTGGAAGAACACCGTGCCGAGCACGGCGATCCCGGCCGAGCCGCCCAGTTGCTGATCGGCGTTCAGCACCCCGGACGCCGAACCGACCATCGGCAGCGTCACGCCGGCGAGCACGATGTCGAAGAACGGCGCGATGAACAGGCCCATGCCGAAGCCGCACACCAGCAGGGCCGGTGCCAGCTGGAAGCCGCTGACGGGTCCGAGCGCCAGCGTCAGGATCACGCCCGCGATCCCGAGAGCCATCAGCACCGCCCCGCCCTGCAGCACGGACCGCCCGAAACGCCGGCCGAGCACGGCTCCCGACAGTGCCGCCCCGATCGCGACGCCGACCGCCCACGGCGCCTGCGCGAGCCCGGCGTGCAGCGGGGTGAAGGCGAGCCCGAGCTGCAGGTAGAGACCCAGGGTCAGGATCAGGCCGGTCATCCCGGCGAAGAACACCAGCCCGACGACCATGCCGCCGGCGAAGGCCGGGGAGCGGAACAGGGCCGGTTCCACGAGCGGCGAACGGCCGGCCCGGCTGCGCCGCACCTGGTGGCTGGCGAAGACGCCGAGCACCGGGACGGACGAGGCGAGCATCGCGAAGATCCAGCCGGGCCAGCCGAGCTCGCGGCCCTGCACCAGCGGGAACACCAGCAGGACCAGGCCGGCCGTCACGAGGACCACCCCCACGGGGTCCGGCCGGGGGCCGTCGGCGGAGCGTGATTCGGGCAGCACCGTCCACGCGAGCGCGAGGGCCGCCAGGCCGATCGGGACGTTGATCAGGAATACGGTGCGCCAGCCGGCCCCGCCCAGGTCCCACGCGATCAGCGCGCCGCCGAGGATCGGGGCGGCCACCACCGCGAGCCCGATGGTCGGGCCGAACGCGCCGAACGCCGTGCCGAGCTCGCGGGGCGGGAACGTCGACTTCAGGATCCCGAAGCCCTGCGGGATCAGTACCGCTCCGAACAGGCCCTGGAGCACGCGGCTGCCGATCAGCATGCCCGGTGAGGCGGCGAACCCGCACAGCACGGACGCGAGGACGAAGCCGACGAGCCCGACCAGGAACATCCGCCTGCGGCCATAGAGATCACCCAGGCGCCCACCGGTGATCAGCCCGACGGCGAACGCGAGCGTGTAGCCGGCGGCGATCCACTGGATCACGGCACCGTCGCCGCCGAGGTCGTTGCGAATGGACGGCGCGGCGATGCCGACGACGGTGCCGTCGATCAGGTCCATGATCTCGGCGGTCAGGATCGCCGCGAGAGCGAGCCAACGCCATCGGTAGGGCGTCTCCGTCAGCGTGGTCATGACTCCTCCTTGCGAACACTGTTCGTTGTCGAACAGTGTTCTACCCGCGAACGACGTTCGCGTCAACTATCATCGCCGTATGCCTGCGCCGACCACCACCGCGGCTCCGATTCCGGCCGCGCGCCCGGTTGAGGAGCACTCGGCATGACTGCCGCCGATGCCCTGCCCGAGCCGCCGTGGTGGACGCCGCGCAAGAACGCGGCGCCGCGCCGGACCCTGAGCCGGGAGTCGATCGTCACCGCGGCGCTCAAGCTGCTGCGGGCCGAGGGCATCGACGCGCTCAGCATGCGACGGGTGGCGACCGAGCTGGGCACGGGCGCGGCGTCGCTCTACGCCCACGTCGCGCACAAGGAGGAGCTGCTCGACCTGGTCCTCGACGAGGTCCTCGGCGAGATCGACCTGCCGGTCCCGGACGCGACGCGCTGGCGTCAGCAGGTGACCGCGCTCTGGACCGACTCCCACGCCGCGCTCGCCCGCAACGGCGACATCGCGCGCGTCCTGCTCGGCCGCGTGCCACTGGGGCCCAACTCGCTGCGCATCGCCGAGACGACGATGGCGATCCTGCGCGCCGGAGGGGTTCCCGACCAGGCCGTGGCCTGGGCCGTCGACGTCGTCGGGAGCTTCGTCGCGGCCACCGCCATCGAGACGGCGGAGCACGTGAACCTCCAGCGCGCCGGGGGCGATCCGACGGAGTACTACGGCCAGGTCCGCCGGTACATGCAGGCGCTACCCGCCGACCGGTTCCCGGTCACGACCGCACTCACCGCGGAGCTCACGGCGGGCGACGGTGACGACCGGTTCGGGTTCGGCCTGGAGCTGCTGGTCAGCGGGCTGGCGGCGCAGGCGCGGCCGGCCTGATCGGTGTCGACGCTGTTCGCAGGGTTCAGCGCAGGTCGTCGGCCAGCAGGTCCATGAGCAGGCCGTCGTGCCACCGGCCGTCCGCCGAGCGCTCGTAGTTGCGCAGGATGCCCACCGGGCGGAACCCGGCGCGCCCGCAGCTGCGGATGGCGCGCTCGTTGTGCGCCGCGGGGTCGATGACGACGCGGTGGTGCCCGCGCTGGCTGAACAGGAACCGCGCCATCGCGCGCATCGCGTCGCAGCCCAGGCCCTGGGCCTGCTGGTCGGGGTGCAGGGCGAGGTCCATGGCGGCGTGGCGGTGGTCGGGGTCGAGCTCCTCGCGATAGATGATCAGCCCCACCACGTCGCCCGCGAGCTCGATGGCGTAACCCTGCGGGCCGAGCAGTTCGCGGCGCACCCGCTCCAGGTCGTAGCCGCCCCACCACTTGGCGATCTCGGGATGGCCGAGGATCTCCATGAACACCGGGACGTGATCGGCGATCGTGGGTCGCAGGACGACGGTCTGGCCGGCGATGGGCCCGGGCTGAGCACTCATGAGCGCTCCTCGACCGGGATCGGTGGCGCAGTGTCGGTCATGCCGGGCTCAGCTCCAGTCGGGCCCGCTCGCTCAGCGACGCCGAGGTCACGGGCTGCTCGAAGGACACGAGCGCGCTGCGCCCGTGGAGGTCGAGGGTGGCGATGGTGTTGCCGAACAGCGGCCCGGCCAGCCGCTCCCACGACACGGGTTTCGGCGGCGCGCCCGCGCGGGCGGCCCAGCGCTCGGCGAACCAGCGGGCACCCCGTGACCAGCTCAGCCGGAACCCGGGCTTGACGTACCAGTCCATCTTGTTGTGCACCGGTGAGCACGTCAGCTGGTGGACCCGGCCCGGGAGGTCGGCCCGGGCGGCGTAGCTGTGGTGCACGTCGCCGGACAGGACACTGACCGTGGCCGGGCCGCCCTGCGCCGCGCGTCCGATCATCGCGGTGAGCCGGTCGAACGACGCGCGGAACGCGGCCCAGTGCTCCAGGTCGGCGGCCTGGCGGACGGCCTCCCCGACCTTCCCGCGCCGGCCCGGTCTGGCGGCGGCGATCTCGTTGACCGTCTCCAGGTCGCCGATCGCGTGGGGGAGCAGCCACGGGACGGACGTGCCGAGCACGAGGTGGTCCACCTGACCCGGCGCCGCCGCCTGCTCCTCCAGCCAGTCGAACTCCGAGTCGCCGAGCATGAGGTGGTTGCCGTCCTCCAGGATGCGGCCGTTGCGGGAGTCGATCATCAGCAGGCGGCTGTGCCCGAGATCCCAGCGGAAGCTGAACCGCACGCCCTTCGACCCGTCGGCCTCCGCGTCGGCCCGGTCGGCGATCTCGGCGAGCAGCGGCCAGGTGTCGCCGCCGTGCTCGGTGATCTTGCGGTAGTCCGGGTCGGACGCGAGCTCGTCGGGGGACAGGTTGCCGATGTGCTGGTAGACCCAGTACGAGGCGAGCGCCGAGCGGATCCGGGTGTGCCACCAGGTGGTCGCTCTCATCTCGTCGCGCCACGCGGCGGAGGTGTTCCAGTCGTCGCGCACGTCGTGGTCGTCGAAGATCATCGCCGTGGGCACGCACGACATCAGCCAGCGGACCTCGGGGTCGGTCCAGGAATCGGAGTAGAGGCCCGCGTACTCGTCGAAGCCGACGATCTCGTCGTCGGGCCAGTCCGGATGGCGGTCGCGACGGCCGGCGATGCGCCGGCGGTTCTGCGGCGTCAGCTCGTCGGCGTAGACCTGGTCACCGAGCAGCAGCAACGCATCCGGCCACTCGGCGTGCGGCCGGCTCACCATCCGGGAGGCGTAGACGTCCAGGGCGTCGAGCCCGAGCTCGCGCGACAGCTTGGGGTCGGCGACCTTGGGGTAGCGGCAGGAACCGAAGATGATCCGGTTCTGCGCATCCGAAGCGGGGCCGCGGGTGCGGACGGTGCTCGCGGGGAAGGGGCTGTTCGGTCGCGGCCACACCCGCTCGGCGTCGAGGTGCACCTCGTAGGGCGTGACCGTGTCCGGATCGAGCCCGGACACCGGGACGAGCGCGTAGTGGTGCCCGGCCACCTCGAAGGTGCGCGCCGTGCACCCGAGCACCGTGACGGTGCACGCTTTCCCGGCCTGCACCCAGACCTGGGCGGTGGTCTCGCCGACGTGGCGGAGGACGGGACCGAGCAGGAGTGACACAGGCCCCACCCTACCGGCGCGCACCGGCCGACCCCGTGCTCGCGGGACGGGGGCGCTCGGATCGTCAGGCCAGGTGGTCGAGGGCCAGGAGAGCGGCGCCGATCTTGCCGGCGTCCGCGCCGAACGTCGCCGCCACGACGGGCGCGATGCCCCGCGCCGACGGTGCATAGGCGAACTCGCGCGCGGCGGCCCGCGCCGGGGCCAGCAGCAGCTCCCCGGTCTCCACGAGCCCGCCGCCGACGACCACCGCGTCGAGCTCGAAGATGTTGGCGAGCGAGGCGATACCGACGCCGAGCCACCGGCCCAGCCGCGCGAACAGTGCCTTCGCGGTCTCGTCGCCCTCTCGTACGGCCTGCGTCACCGTCTGCCCCGTGACGTCGCCCGCCCCGAGCCGGGCGATGGTGCCGTCGGGGTCGTCCGCCGCGGCGTCACGGCCCATGCGCGTCAGCGCCGTGCCGGACGCGAAGGCCTCGAAGCAGCCGTGGTTTCCGCAGCCGCATCGCGGGCCGTCGGGGTTGAGGATGATGTGGCCGAGCTCGGCACCGAGCCCGGTCGGCCCGCGGTAGATCTCGCCGTTCATGACCAGCCCACCTCCGATGCCCGTGCCGACCGTGACCAGCACCATGTTCGGGTACGGCTCACCCAGGCGGGCCTCGGCGAGCGCGGCCACGTTGGCGTCGTTGTCGACCACGACGGGCAGGTTCGTGGCCTTCTCCAGCTGCTCGCGCACGGGCCAGTCGTGGTAGGCGTTGTTGGGTGCCCACAGCAACCTCCCGACGGGCCACTCGACGATCCCGGCCGCTCCGACGCCGATCGCGGCCACGTCGTGCTCGGCCCGGAGCCGCTCGATCAGACTGAGCAGGACGGCGGTCACCGCCTCGGCGTCGGACTCCTCCGGTGTGGGCTCCACGAGCTCCATCAGGACGGCGCCGGTCGGGTCGACCACCGCCCCGGCGATCTTCGTACCACCGACGTCGAGCCCGATGGCCGGCCTGCTGGTCTCCACGGACGCATGATGTCACTGCGCGTCGGGGCGAGTCCGCGTTTGCTCCCCGCGCCACGGGGGTACGGTCTGGCATGCTCTTGCGACGCGTAGCCCGCCCCATGCTGGCGGCCATCTTCATCACCGGCGGCATCAACGCCTTCCGGTCGCCCCAGGGCCACACGGCCGCGGCGAAGCCGGTGCTCGACGCCGTTGCGCCCGCCGTCGACACGGTCGTGGAGGCCATGCCGATCGAGGAGCGGCCGAACGACGAGATGCTGGTCAAGATCGACGCCGGCGTCAAGATCGCGGCCGGCACGCTGCTGGCGATCGGCAAGTTCCCCCGGCTCGCGTCCACGGCGCTCGCCGCGTCACTGATCCCGACGACGCTGGCCGGGCACCGCTTCTGGGAGGAGACCGACCCGGAGGCGAAGAGCCAGCAGCAGATCCAGTTCCTCAAGAACGTCGGCCTCCTCGGCGGGCTCCTGATCGCCGCGGCCGACACCCACGGCCAGCCGTCGCTGGGCTGGCGCGGTCGCCGCGCGGCTCGGCTGGCCTCGGCTGCGGTCTCGGCCCAGGCATCGTCGATCTCGGACGCGGCGTCGGGCCTGACCGACAAGTTCACCGGCAGCTCGTCCGATGTCTCCGGCAAGCTCGGCGAACGGGTCTCCACCGTCGCGAACGACGCTTCGAGCGCCGTCAGCGGTGTCGCAGCCGGGCTGGTCGGGCTCGCCCCCGGCGCCGGCGTCGCGCTGTCGAAGGCCGGCTCCGACCTGTCGTCCCGGGCCTCGGACCTGTCCGAGGACTGGACCGCCCGCGCCGCCAAAGCCGCGAAGAAGGCCGACAAGCGCAGCGCCAAGCTGCAGAAGGTGGCCGGCAAGCGCGGCAAGCAGCTGCAGAAGTCCGCCGAGAAGCGTTCCGCCGAGCTGCAGAAGCAGGCGCAGAAGCGCCGCGGGGAGCTGGAGAAGCGGGCCGTCAAGCGCGGGGCGAAGCTGCAGAAGGCCGCCGGGAAGAAGTGGGCCGAACTCGAGAAGAGGGCTCCCGGCGTGATCGACCAGGTCACCGAACAGGCGTCCAAGATCGGGCACGACGTGGCAGGGCGGGCGAGTGCGGTCGGCTCAGAGGTCGCTCACCAGGCCGAGGGGCTGGCGAAGGACACCCGCAAGCGGGTCCACGCCATGACAGGCTGATCAGGCTGCGGGTGCCGTGATCGGTGGTGGTCGGCGCCGGGCCCGGCGCAGCGGGTCCACCCACGGGGGCGGGTAGAACTCCGGCCGCCCCTCGACCAACCGGACATCCCAGCCGGCGTGATGAACCAGCCGGTGACACACCCGGCACAGCATCACGCAGTTCCCGACGCTGGTCGGTCCGCCGGCCTGCCATTCGACGATGTGGTGGATCTCGGTCCAGGACGGCGGCCGCCCACACCGGGCGCAACCCCGATCCCGGGCGGCGACCGCGCGCCGGACACCGTCGGGGACGGTCCGGCTCAGGCGCCCGACATCCAACGGCTGGCCTGGCCCGTTCAGCACGATCGGGATGACGTTCGCGTCGCAACACAGCATCCGCAACGACCCCGGCGACAACACCCCGCCGAAATCCAGCACCGCAGCCCGGGCGCGGCGCTGCAGATCCTCCCACTGCACCAGAACGTTGAGATGCGGACGGCGACCACCACTGGCCGGCACCTCGACGCTGGAACCATGATCCAGCACGTACCCGCACGCATCCGCCAACGCCTCGGCCTGCCGCTGCGCCGGGCTGCGGTCATCATCGGCGGTCAACGGCTTCGACGTGGTGTCGATCAGCGAGGCGATCGCGTCGAACATCGCCGCATCGGTGTAGCTGCCCTTGATCGTGCCGCCGACCCCGTCGGGGCT